>CAIYZC010000247.1 GCA_903930565.1 uncultured Pedosphaera sp. | reverse complement strand
GTCGGCATTCCCTCTATTGACAGCGATAATAAGCTCTTTTTTCTACTGTTTAATGGTATTGCTCGGGAAGCGGGCTCTGAAAGGTTTAAGACTCGCAACATGGCTGCCGTATCGCGGCAGTTATCGGTGTTGCTGTCATCGCTTAATGATCATTTCTATCAGGAAGAAATGCTCATGCTGGAGCATGGCTATCCGAATCTTGATGCGCACAAGCGCCAGCATAACAAGTTGTTAGAAGCCACTGCGGTGTATATCGATGGCGTTCACGCCGGAACGAATAACATTGAACAACTTATTTTTTATATCGGCTGTTGGATGTATGGTCATATCTTGATCACGGACAAGTATTTTGGCGAATTTCTGAGCGACAAACGCAAATATGGCAATTCCATTCAACATGCGCGCCTTTGGCAAGATCACCCGGAAACCGGCAAGCACCTGCTAAGGACCACCGATATGGTCAGAGATGTCATGAAATTAAAGCTATAATTCGAGGATCCCGAGATGTTGAAAGCGTTGTTGAGGCAAATGGTGCCGTTCCTGGTATTGGCGCTTGGTCTTTTCAGTGCCCTTCCGCTCCTAGCGCAACCGAACCCCGATCCTATGGACGATATCTCGTGGAATAATCCTCTCCCCGATCGTGGCCTGGCAGCCTCGGGACCTGGACAAGGGCAAGGCGCAGGGCATGAACAAAATATACTGCAAAGGAAAGCAGCAATCCTGGCAAGATTGCAGCAAGTAGTGGCTATTGACCAGGATACGCTAGCCTGCGTTCAGCAAGCCAATGATGCCCAAGCACTCAGGAGTTGCCAAGCGCAACGACGCCAAAGGATGCAGGCCCTGAAGCCGGTGCATCCGCATGGCGGCCAAACGCAATAGTGTCCTACCGCCAACGGCTCGAGACAGCGACACGGGCCGTTGAGACTACTCTATAGAAATAGTGTATTCTATGATTAAGGATGGATCAACAGCCCCCGCTAACGGGCTAGACCCAATGTAGATCGTTCCAGTCCCCTCAATAGGAATCCCACTTTTATTCAGCTTCGACAATACGCCACGAACGATAACAAATGACCCATTCCGACTCTGGTCAAAATAAATACATCCTCGCTCAAGTATGGTTATGTAGGCGTGGATGCGCGACACCAGATCGTTATTAATTATAATATTAGACGCCGTTGACCGACCGATCACTAACTTATCGCGTGTGTTGGTGGGACTCCACGTCAAACGTTGTCGACCGTTGACTAATTTGATCGTTATTTTTTGCAATCGTTTTGGAAATGATGCCGTCACCACATCTTCAGGCCAAATGATATCGGGGTGGTCCGTAGGCTTCTTGGGCACCACATTTGGGGATGGTTCGCCGCGTGGACGAATACCCACCAACGTCTCAACCAATCCGTTGTGGCTGTATCCGTTTTGATCATGCGCTCCCGGCTTGGCGCCGTGTTGGTTGGTCATGGTCACGACATCCCTTTTCGGGGCAATGGGTCGTTCTTTTTTTGACGATACCACGTCCCGAGCCACCGCGGAATACGGTGCGGGGAGTACAAAGGGTGCAGAATCGTCCCGCCTTCCGTCTCCGGTCACACGGCATCAGGCGTCCTCGCGTCCCTTGCGCGTCAGATGGCTGAAGGCGGGGTCATAGAGCAGGCTATCGGGAAAGGCGTCGGTATCCAAAACCCGGCCGACCAGGATCAAGGCGGTGCGCGTGAGGCCGGCGGCACGGACCTGGGCGGCCATGGTGCCGAGGGTCCCACGGAGAATCAGTTGATCCGGCCAAGTCGCCCGAAAGACCACCGCGACCGGACAGTCGGCACCACGGCTAGGCAGGAGATCAGCGACCACGGTCTCGATATTGCCGATGGAGAGGTGAATCGCCAGGGTAGCGCCGGTGGCGCCAAGATTGGCCAACGCCTCGCCGGGCGGCATCGCCGAGGTCCGGCGTGTGGTGCGGGTCAGGATGATGGATTGGCTGACCCCGGGCAGGGTCAATTCGCGCGTGAGGGCCGCCGCCGCCCCGCAATAGGCCGGTACGCCCGGCGTCACGTCGTAGGGTATGTCCAAGCGATCAAGGCGACGCATTTGTTCGGCGATGGCGCCGTAGAGCGACGGATCGCCGGT
>CAIYZC010000246.1 GCA_903930565.1 uncultured Pedosphaera sp. | reverse complement strand
GAACGGCGCGCCCGCGACCGTTCCCCGGCCTTCGGTGAGTGCGTAAGGCGGCACCGAGTTGAGGCAGTGCCGCCAAGACTGGAGGTTGTCAAAGAACGAGGCCGCCGGGGATGGGACCCGGGCGAACCAAAAAACCGGAGTTGCCGCCCGGAAACCACCGGGCGGATTCTGCCATCCGTTGTCAGGTTGCCGGGGCGGGGGGGTTATGCTTCCCGTGCGCCTGCTCAGCCGATGCCCGATCGGGGTCAATTTAACACGGGTTGGCGAAAGGCGATTTGCTATGGTTGGTGATTGGCGGGCCAGGTCCATTCGACCCGGCAGAGCTCCCCGCGGGGCGGTTAGAGAAGTGGAGGTGGAAAAGCTAAGGTTTGACCCCCAGGCTATATTTGACCCCGGAAACCATAGGATGACGCAACCTGCAAATGGGATCGAGCGGCTTCGGATTGGCAGAAGATTGGGAGTCCCCCCGTACCCTCCGGGGCGGTGACACATAAGAATGGCGTACCCGGCGTGCTACGTCGGGCCAAGGTCCAACAATCCTCCGGGTTGCCCGGAGCGCGTGCGCGCCCAGTCACTTTCACTTGGCCGCCTTTGGCGAGGCAATGGTTGGACTTTGGCGGCAGCTTTTAGCATCAGTGGCGGCGGCGGGAGGCCGCCGCCACTGGGATTCGGCGGCTATTGGACCAGGATGCGGAGGCGCTTGATGTGGTAGGAGGCGGCGTTGGCGGCGAAGGTCCAGTCGGGATTGGCGGTGGGTTGGTTGCCGATGCCGAGGTCGGCGTTGGTGCCTTCGATCCAATGGTTGATCGCGAACAGGGTTTGGCGGGCATCGTGGTTGTGGATTTGCATGGAGCCGTAGCCGCCGGCGGCCGGGTCCACGGGTTCATCGCCGAAATCGTAGTTTTGGGCGGAGGCGTTGGGCACGTTGGCGGAGTTGGCGGGGGCGTAGTTGTTGGGCCAGAATTCAATGTTGCCGCCGGCGAGGTTCGTGCCGGTGACGATGCCCTTGACGTTGGAATAGACATTCAAGTGCGCCACGTTTTTCTGGAAATGCGCGCCGGAGGCCGCGGTGGGGACGCCGAGTTGCGCGGCGGACGGGGCGAAGTTGTCCATGGACACGTAAACGTAGTCCACCTTGCCGGCGCGGTCGCCAAGCTCGAGGAAATAGGCCACGCGCTGGATGGGTTTTTGGAATTGGGCGTGGTTGTCCACGTTGTAATGAATTTCGGCGCCCAATTTCGCGAGGTCCAAGTCGTAGAGGAGCTGGAATTGCCGGGCTTCCGGGACGCGCAGGGAGAGGAGGTCGCGGGCGGGGACTTGGCCGGCGCGGAAGGCGCCCGTGGGGAGACCGGCGCCGTTCACCAAGTTCGGCTCGGCCAGCATGCTCCACCCGTAACGCATGGCCACGGGATGCGCCACGCCGGGGGCGGTGAGTTCGACGCTGTCACCGTCGATCCGGGCGGTGGCGGCGACGAAGCCGCCCTCGTCGGCATCGATGATTTCGAACCAGGCGGGGGCTTTGTCGTCCCGGGTCGCGAGTTTGCCGGCGGTGTTGGCAAAATGAACGCGCAGCGCGCCGGGCACCGCTTGGAGGCCGGCGAAGGTGGCGCCGGAGTCGACGACGTTGGATTGCCCATAGGTTTGGCGGAGGGCCAGGAGGGCGAGGCGGCGGCCGACTTCCTGTTTGTTGGCGGGATGGATGTCGCGGACGTTGCCGATGTCGTTGATCACCGCCATGCCGGTGTGCGGCACCTCCACGGGGATGGCGGCCTGGGCTTCCCAGAATTCGGGAATCATGCCGGGATTGTTGCCACCATAGTTGTAGGGGGCGATTTGGACGAAATAAAAGGGGAACTCCCCGGCATTCCAAAAGTGCCGCCAGCCGGCGATGAGCGCCTTCATGCGCTCGGTGTAAAGCCGGCCTTCACCGGCGTTGGATTCCCCTTGGTACCAGATCGCGCCGCGCACCGCGAAGGGATGGAGCGGATGGATCATGCCGTTGTAGAGGGCCGTGGCG
>CAIYZC010000245.1 GCA_903930565.1 uncultured Pedosphaera sp. | reverse complement strand
CGCTTATTCTTCAGCATATTTCCACCGCATATTCTCCAGCATTTGCCCTCCGCAGGTGTGATTCAAAGGGGGTGAGCAAGAAGAGAGAATTTTGTTGAAAATAGCCCCTGCTTTAGCACTGGGTAAAGGGGTTCCGCCGCGGAAGTCCCGCCAGAGACGAAAGAGCTTCTGTCGTCCCTTGGCGGGACTGGGACGCTTTCTGCCGGTTACCCTGCCATAAATGACTGGGCTATTTTCAGCAGATACACCCCGGTGTCCGCCACGCCGGGCGTCCAGGTGATGCGATGGCGGGCGCTGTCATAAGCGACCCCCGTGGGGAGCCCCGCGACGCGTCGTGGTAGAGCCGTTCCACAGCCCAATCCACGCCATTGCTGCCCGAGAGGGTCAACGAAATGCCCGATTGCGTGTTCGTCAGCGGCAACGGGCCCGCCAGGGCGGCAACATTCAGCGCGAAGAGCACGAGCAAGCCGATGGAAGCGCTGAACATTCTGTTCGACCGCGAGTGTCCTTTGGCTTGCATGGTTTTTGAAGGAGGGGTGTCGGCAAGATGACAGAAACGTCACGCTTCATAAAGAAATAACGAATGCAGTTGCGTTGCTGAAAACGCGCACCCTTGATTTTTTCCTTTTTACTTCCCACTTCTTCCTTTTTACTTGCTCTCCCATGCCTCACACCAAGCTTTTCATCCCGGGCCCGATCGAAGTTTCCCAGAAGACCTTTGCCGCTTTCTGCAAGCCGATGATCGGCCACCGCAGCAACGACTTCAAGAAACTCTACGGAGCCATCCACCCTCAGCTTCAGACCCTTTTTTGCACCAAGCAGCCGGTCTTCCTCTCCACCTCCTCCGCGTGGGGCGTGATGGAAGGCGCGATCCGCAATCTCGTCGTCAAGAAGGTGCTCAACTGCATGTGCGGCGCGTTCTCCGACAAATGGCTGGATGTCTCCCAGCGTTGCGGCAAGCAGGCCGAGGGCCTCAAAGTAGAATGGGGTCAGCCAATCCTTCCCGAAGCGCTCGACGCCAAGCTCGCCACGGGAGAATTCGACACCGTCACGCTCATTCACAACGAGACTTCCACAGGCGTGATGAGTCCGCTCAAGGAACTCTGTGCCGTGGTCAAGAAATACCCGGAAGTGCTCTTGATCGTCGATAGCGTCTCCTCTTTCTCCGCCGTGCCGATCCCGATGGACGAACTCGGCATCGACGTGCTGCTCACCGGCAGCCAGAAAGCCCTCGCCATGCCTCCGGGGCTGGCGCTCTTCTCCTGCTCGGAACGCGCCTTTGAACGCGCCGCCACGATGAAGGATCGCGGCTATTACTTTGATTTCATCGAGTTCAAGAAGAACCAGGCCGACGACATGACGCCGAGCACGCCGTCCATCGCCCACATTTACGCGCTTCAGTCCAAGCTCGAAGACATCTTCGCCGAGGGCGTCGAAGCCCGCCACGCACGCCACGCCAAGCTCAACGCGATGGTCGCCGATTGGGTGGTCCGCAACGGATTCGAGTTTTTCGCGCCGGAAGGCTACCGCTCCAAGTCGCTCACCTGCGTGAAGAACAACAAGGAGATCGACGTGGCCGCGATGAACGACAAGCTCAAGGAGCGTTACCATGCCGTGATCGACGGCGGCTACGGCAAGATCAAGGGCAAGACCTTCCGCATCTCCAACATGGG
>CAIYZC010000244.1 GCA_903930565.1 uncultured Pedosphaera sp. | reverse complement strand
GCGACCATTTGCCGCAGGATCCAGGCCGCCTTGTCGGCGGAGGGTTCATTCGTGCCCCCACCGTGGAACAGGTGGAAAGGCGCCGCCGTCGCGGGCACCGATCCGCCGGCCTCGTCGCGCGCGAAGCCACCGCTCAAGCTTGGGGTCAGGGCCGCCACCGACGTGTGCAAATAATCGCGTTGGGCGAGCAGGCGGATCAACCCGGGGGCGTTGGCGGGATCGTCGCACCAGGCGCCGGCTTCCAGCAACGCCGCGATCAGGGCTTCGTGTTCCGGTGCGCGCTGCCGGGCGAAGTCGGCCCGCACCAGCAAAACCTTTTCCGGGTGCCGGGGCGCCAGGTCCGCGCTGGTTGCCGCCGCGAAGCCCACGCCCGCTTGGATGGCCTGCGAATTCCAGGGTTCCCCCACGCAGTACCCGTCCAAGTTGCCGGCTTGGAGGTTCTTGAACATCTGCGGGGGCGGCACCACGGCGATGCGGACATCGCGATCCGGATGGATGCCGGCCGCCCGCAACCATTGGCGGAGCAGGAAATTATGGCTGGAGTGGAGAAAGGCCACCCCAAAGGTGGGCGTGTGGTGTTTCCCTTCCCGGCGGATCATTTCGCGCAAAGTGCCGGCGTCCCGCACCCCGCGGTCCCGCAGCGTGCGGGACAAAGTGATCGCGTTGCCCTGCAGGCTCAGCACCAGGCCGGTCACGCACTCGCAACGCACGCAACCCAAGCCGAGCGACGTGGCGAACGGCAGGCCCGCGACCGCGTGGGCGGCGTCCAATTCGCCGTGGATGATCTTGTCGCGGATCGTGGCCCAGCCGAGCTCGCGGTGCAGGTCGACCCGGAGACCATGGCGGGCGAACGCCCCGGTTTCGCGCGCCACCACCAGCGGCGCGCAATCGGTGAGCGGGACAAAACCCACCCGCAGCGCCCGGGGCGGAGCGGCGGCGTTTCTGGTTGTTGGCTTTGGGATGCGATCCACGCCTCCCCGCCAAGCGTTCACTATGCCAAGGGGCTGCTCCGGCAAAATGAATGCGCCCCTTGTTTTTGATGGAATCCATGAATACCATTCATGCATGAGTTCGCCGCTCGACAGCCGCCAGTTACGCGCCTTTGTTATGCTCGCCCGCTTGGGCAGTTTTACGCTCGCCGCCAAGGAGTTGCATTTGACCCAATCCGCCATCAGCCACTCCATGAAGGCGCTGGAAGAAGATGTGGGCTGTCGGCTTTTGGACAGAATGGGCAAAAAAATTGTCCTCACCCAGGCCGGGGAACAGTTGCTGCTCCATGCCGAAAGAATTCTCCTGGAAATGACCGCCACCCGCGAATCGCTGGGCGAATTGGGCAAGTGGGGCAAGGGTCGGCTGCGGATTGGCACGAGTGCGACCTTGTGCCAGTACTTGCTGCCGACCGTGCTGCGGGAGTTCAAAGAGAGTTTTCCCCAGTTCGCCATCATCATCGAACCCGGGGACGTGCTGGAGTCGATCGGCGCCCTGCGGGCCAATCGCATCGACCTCGCCTTCGCCTTGGAGCCGGAAAAGGAGGATCAGTTTGAGTTTCATCCCATGTTCGAGGACGACCTTCAGTTCCTCGTCAGTCCGCTGCATGACTGGGCCGTGGCCGGTGCCGTGACGCGGTCGGAAATTCCCCGCCAGAATTACATTTTGTACAGCAAGGCGAGCTACACCTTCCGCATGGTGGAACGTTATTTCCAGGAAGAGGACATGGTGTTGAACACCGTCATCGAGTTGGGCAGCATGGAGGCCACCAAGGAGCTGCTCAAGGTGGGTTTGGGCGTCAGCATCCTGGCGCCCTGGGTGGCGCGCGCGGAACTCGCCGAGCGCTCGCTGGTGGCCCTGCCTTTGGGCAAACGCAAACTCCGCCGCCGGTGGGGCGTCTTCCACTGGCGCCGTCACCGGCTGAGTCTCGCCGAGGAAACCTTCGTCGGCCTGTGCGCCGCGGCGGCCCAGAATTTGAT
>CAIYZC010000243.1 GCA_903930565.1 uncultured Pedosphaera sp. | reverse complement strand
TCATTCCGCACTCCACAACGCTGGCGCGCGGGCGGATGACCGGGAACCGATTGCGCGCGAGGGTAGGGTTTGGTTTTGGCCGCTTTTGGGGCGAACACTCAGGGCTTCCGTGGGTGCGTATTCTGGGTTTTTGGCAGTAACGGTGGTCAAATTTGGACAGTTTGGGAGGATCAACTTTATAAAGTAAGGTTTGAGTTCGGGAGTTTTGACCTTCCGTGACTGCGTATGGCCTTCCGCCAGTGCGTGAGGCGGCCCGCTCCCTCCCCGGGGGAGCGGGCCGACGGGCTTTTCGCTGGTCCTCCGAGGGGCGGGAGATTCACCCGCCATCGGGGGCTGTCAAAGATCGGGGGCGTCGCCGGCCCACGGCCGGGGCGACGCCAAAATCCAAGCCTGGCCGCCCGGTAGCACCCGGGCGGATTTCGCCATGGGCGGCCGAGGCGGCGCCGGAGCGGATCGTCGTTTTCGTTCCGCGCGCCTGTCCTCTCCGACCAAGGGCAGTTTATCACAGGTTTTGGGGGAACGAATGGCTACGGTGGGTGTTCTTGAACCGGAATGAGGTGCGCCGTCCGCGAAAGAGGAATTTGGGAATTGGGGGGATGGAAGGGGGAAACCGGGTAACGCTGGGGAAAGTCGTGGGGGGAACTGAAGCCGGCCCCCGGTTTGACAAACGCATTGGCGATCCGCTTGGTGCGGGGTAAGTTGGCACCGCGGAACCGGAGCCACCAGCCATGCGCGCGCATACCGACGAAACCAGACTTAACGCCTTTATGACGACCCTGGGGCGGCGCGTGCGCGGGCCGGGGGGTATCTATTTGACGGGGGGCGCGACCGCGGTGCTGTATGGCTGGCGGACGATGACCATCGATATTGATCTCAAGCCCGATCCCGAGCCGGCCGGCTTGTTCGAGGCGCTGGCCGGGTTGAAGGATGAACTGGATATCAACGTGGAACTGGCCAGCCCCGACCAATTCATCCCCGCGCTGCCGGGGTGGCGCGAACGCAGTCTCCCAATTGGCCGGCACGGACGGTTGGATTTTTACCATTACGATCTCTACGGCCAGGCCCTCGCAAAACTGCAACGCGGCCATCCCCGCGATCTGCTGGATGTGCGCGCGATGCTGGAGCGCGGTTTGGTCCGGCGCGACCGGTTAAGGGAACTGTTTGGACGGATCGAAGCCGACTTGATCCGCTATCCCGCGCTCGATCCGGGTCATTTTCGCGCCGCCGTGGAGGGCTTTCTCCGCGCCGTCCCCCAGCCATGAACACCGAGGAATTGCTGCGGGGATTGCCGGGGGCGGAGCTCATCGACCAAGGGTTGGCGGATGTGCGCGGCGGCCGGCGCACCGTTCCGGCGTTGTTGGTGGCCATCGCCTTGCCGCGGCTCCGCCGGGCGGGGTTGGTGGGGGAAGTGGCACCCGAATTGCAACTCGACTCCGAGTTGCAACTTTACGCTCTGCTCGGTTTGTCGGGGGGCGACGCTTATGCCGAATACAATGCCTTGCTGCGCCGCCTGGTTGCCTTTGAAAACGCCCTGGATCACCGGCTGCGACGAAGCGCGGCCGGCTGGGGGACGACCGGGGCGGACGCGGAGTCGCGGCCGGGAAAAATGGGAGCAGGCACCGGGGAAAGGGCAATGGGCGGTCACGCGGCAGAGCGGGGCGATGGGCCGGACGGCTGCGAGAATGTTTAGGTGAGCCGCCCGCCGCACAAGATTGGGACCGTCCGCGACAAGCAACCACCTAAATGGAGAGTTTGAATACGAGGTGCGGGCTTCCCTGACTGCGGAGGGCTGTCCGTGGGCGCGCCCGCCCGGAATCTGGAAGCGGGCCTGCGGGCGGCTGAACTGAGGGAAGCGGGGCGTCGGGGCCGGGGGAAATTTTGAATTAGGAATTCCGAAGGGGACCCGGCAAGGGGGCGGGGAATTGCACGACTTGGTAGCTGGTGGAGATGATCCGCTGGAAGTTTTCCGAGATGGTATGCCAGTCGAGGAGTTCCACCCGGATCGAAAGCGTGGATTCGGCGAAAGCCTCGCGGAGACGGTGCAACTTGTTCGGGGCAAGCTTTTCCGGGCCAACCAAGGCCAGGTCCAAGTCGGAATAGGGCTTGGCGTTCCCGGCGGCGCGGGAACCGAAGGCACGGACTTCGCACTCCGGCACGTGTTGGGCCAGCAGGCGGCGCACGATGGCCAGCTGATCAGGAGGGAGATCAATCATTGATTGCGCGCGCGCAGGGAGGTCAGGAGCGCACGGGCGGACGCCACGAAAGTTTCCGCGGTGGCGCTGACCCCGGCCGCGGTTTGGTGGTCGTAGGTGTGCGTGGTTTCGTTGCGGGCATCGTGGAAGCTCATCCAAAGTGCCACATCGTCAATCAGGCGGTTTTCCGCCGCATACCGAAACAATTCGCGGCGCGTGACGCCATCGACGGTTTGCCGGCCGAGGTTCAGCTCAAGCCAGCGCTTCATCATTTTCCAAGCGAGCTCGTAAGCGACTTCAAAGTTTTGAATGATGCCACTCCGGACGGTGTCCTGGAGCTCGGGCGGCAGCGTCGCCGCGAAGGTGGTCGCGGCCCGTACCGAACGTTCCAATGCGGCGGTCGCGTTTTCCAGACTGGTGAGATCCAAGTTCATGGTTGGGGAGGGGGAATTGGCGCTTGCGTTAGGGCGTTAAAGTGGAGGCTGCTTTGCGAAGGGTTGCGCGATGCGACCGGCGCCCTCCCGGCGGCCGGATGGGTGACACTCAGGGAAGGCGCCGGCTGCGGCCACCGGCGAGCCGCCGTCCGCAGCCGATCCCACCACGGCACTGATCGAACTCATGGGGTCAGGTTATCACCCGGAAGGTCAATCGGGAAGCCGCAATGGCGGGTGGCAGGGGGAAGATGGGACGCGGCGGAGCAAGCGGGGAGGCGGGAGGGGGACGGCCGCCAGGGATGCCGGCGGTCCCCGCGGGAGGAGGCTTCCCGCCGGCGCCCGGTGGGCGGGGCGGGAAGTTCGGGGCGGGGACTTAGTTTGTGATGTCGAAGGTGGTGCTTTCTTCGCGGATGGGCTGGTAGACCTTGTACCAGTCTTTTTGGGCGTCGCTGCCGGCGTATTCCTTGAGGGCGGCTTCGTCGGCGAATTCCATCACCAAAGCGTGGGTCTTGTCGCCTTGGACTTTGATGGCTTTCACCCAGACGTGGGTGATGCCTTTGTACTTGGCGGGCAGGGCTTTGACGCCGTCGATGGCGGCCTTGATTTGTTCCGGCGTGGCGTCGGCCTTGAATTTAACCGTGATGACGTGGATCACGGATTTGGGCGCGGATTCGGTTTGGGCCGAAACGGTGCCGGCGGCGAGGCCCAGCAGGGCGGCGGTGAGCAGGAGGGCAAGGAGGTTTTTCATGGGATGGATTGCGTTGTGCGTTTTCGTTACCCCGGCCAACGGACCGGGGTGCTTTTGACGCGGGAAATTTGACCGCCGGGCCGCGGGGTTGTCAAGAGGGGGAGAAACGGGGGGTGTGCTTGGCCAGACCACCAACTGCCCGCTCAAGCGCACGCGCGGAGCGTCTCGGTGGCTTACAGACTCGACGCGGGGGGCGGGTTGGGGGAAAAATGCGCATTATGCGAATGCTGTTCACCACTTCCACCCGTTCGGTTCGGTTGGCTGCGCAAATGCTGATGTCCATGGCCTGGCTCGGGGCTGGGGCGGCGGGCCCGGCGCGGGCGGGGGACGGGGATTGGCCCGGGTGGCGGGGACCGAACGGGAACGGCAGCATCGCCACCGGGGAGTATCCGACGAAATGGGACCGAACCCATGTCGCGTGGAGCGTGGAGCTGCCGGGGAAGGGGTCCTCGACGCCGATTGTGGGGCGGGACCGGATTTATCTCACCGCGCCGATGGACGGGCAGGACGCGGTGCTGGCCTACGATCTGGCGGGCAAACCGCTCTGGCAAACGCGGCTGGGGACGGCGACGCCGGCGAAACACCGCACGCTGGGTTCGAGTTGCAATTCCTCGCCCGTCACGGATGGGAAACAAGTTTACGTTTATTTCAAGAGCGGCACGTTTGCGGCGCTGGGCTTGGACGGCAGCGTGCGTTGGCAAACGAATCTGGTGCAGCAATTTGGGCAGGAGAAGCTTTATTGGGACGCCGGTTCCTCCCCGGTGGTCACCGACCACCATGTGGTGCTGGCACGCCTTCATGCGGGCGACTCTTGGATCGGCGGTTTCGACAAGGCGACGGGGGAATTGCGGTGGCGGCAGCCGCGCAGCTTCAAGGTGCCGGGGGAGAATGACAACGGCTACGCCACCCCGGTGCCGTATCAGGAGCAGGGGCAAAAAGCGTTGTTGATCTGGGCCGCGGACCATTTGAGCGCGCACGCGGCTGTCGACGGCCGATTGCTGTGGTCGTGCGGCGGTTTTAATCCCGACGGCACCGGGGAATGGCCCGCGATCGCCTCGCCCTTGGTGGTGGGGGACATGGCCATCGCCTGCGTGGGCCGGGATGACCGGCACCAAGCCCATCTGCGCGCGGTCCGGCTGGGCGGCACCGGGGACGTGACCGACCAGCGGAGCGCGTGGAAGCGCGATGACGTGGGGGTGTTTGTGTGCAGCCCGGTGGCGTACGAGGGGCGGATTTATCTGTTGCGGCACCGGGGCGAGGTCGCGTGTCTCAATGCGGCGGATGGCGCCACTTTGTGGAGCGAGGCGTTGCCCAAGGACAAATCGAGCTATTTCGCGTCGCCGGTGATTGCGCACGGCATCCTCTATGCCGCCCGGGAAGACGGCGTGGTCTTCGCCGTGCGGGTGGGGGAGAAATTTGAGCTGCTGGGCGAAAACCCCATGGGCGAGCGCATTGTCGCCTCCCCCGTGCCCGTGGCCGGCCGCCTCCTCCTCCGCGGCGACCAGCATCTGTTTTGCGTGCAGCGGTGACGGGGCGGGCGGTGGCCCCGGTTCGGGGGCAAAATAATTCCGCGCCGGCATTGAACCTTTGGTGACCGGCGCGCTTCCACTGGGTATCGATGCCGTCCGTGCTTGAATGTGAAAGCTTGCCAGTGGCCGCCGCGCGGTCCGGGGAACCGGGCGCGTGGGAGGCGCTGTTGCGGCGCTATCAACTCCCGCTGTATGTCTTCGCCTTCGAGTTGTTGCGCGAGGAAACCGCCGCGCGGGATGTCGTGCAGGAAACCTTCATTGCGGCCACCCGGCATTTGGACGGGTTGCGCGAGGATGCCAAGTTTGGTTCCTGGCTGTTCAGCATCGCGCACCAAAAATGCGGCCACGCGGGCCGACGGCGCGGCCGGGAGCGGGAGTGGCTGGCGGAACAAGCCTCCGCGCCGGAGGAATTCGCGGCCGATCCGCGGGAAGACCTGATCCGGCAGGAGGACGAGGCCGAGTTTCTGCGGTTGCTGGCGGAATTGCCCGAAGCCCACCGCGCCGTGTTGCTGCTGCATTATCTCGAAGACTTTTCGTTGGCGGAAATCGCCGGGATCACGGCCGCCCCGCTGGGTACCGTGAAATCCCGGCTGCATTACGCCAAGCAAACCCTCCGTCAACGACTGTTGGAAAGGAATCCATGAAAACACCCCGTGCCCTCCTCCTCGCCCGCCACCGGGCCGCGGAACCCGCGCTGGATCAGCTCCGCCGCGAAGTTTTGGCCGCGACGGCCGCCCCGTCGCATCGTGCCGCGCTGCCGCCGACGCCCGGCGTTTCCGGGTTCGGGCGGCTTTGGCGCGAATTGTTTCTGGTTTGCCGGCCCGCGTGGGCGGCTTTGGCGGCGGTTTGGGTGGTCGCGCTGGGGTTGCACTTGGCCGCGGCGGATTGGTCCGGCGCGCCCGCCGCTTCCGCCCTGGCCGCCGTCCCCGCGGGTCAAGACACCCTGGCCGTGCTGCACGAGCAGCAGCAGTTCCTGGCGCAATTGCTGGACCTGGCGCCGACGGGCGCCCCGGCCCTGGCGCCCCGCCCGGGACGCCGGGGGAAAGCGCAACCCCCTGGGCCGTCGTTTGAAATGAATTTTCCTTACTCAGTCTCCAACCGCAGTTTCCGCTTAACGTTATGAACTCCCCTGAATCGGCTCGTCCCGTCTCCCTCCGCTGGCGTTTACTTCGCTGGGCCTGCCTGCTGTTCGCCGGCTTGGTCACGCTGCTTGCCCTGCTTTGGGGCATTGAGAATTACCGCGGCCGGCATGCCTGGGAGGCGTGCCGCAAGGAGTTGCTGGCGGCCGGGGAAAAGTTGGATTTGGCCGACTTTGTGCCGGCGCCCGTGCCGGACGAGCAGAACTTCGCCATGACCCCCCTGCTGGCGCCGTTGTTCGACTATCTTCCGGAATCCCAGCGCACGGCAACCAGTGGGCGCTGGCGCGACACCAATGCCTTTGAGCACGCCCACTTCCTGGGCCGGCTGGCCGGCGAACCCAAAACGACCGGCGACGGGCGGGACAACCGCCGGTTATTGGATTTGGCCGCGCGTGCGGCGGCGATCGACCGCCAAGCCAAACGCACCAATGCCGCCCCGGCGGACCGATCCGACGCCGCGCGGCAAATCCTGGCCGGCTTGGAACCCGGCGCGGCGGAGCTAGCGGAACTGCGCGCCGCCGCCCAGCGGCCCTTCGCCCGTTTCAACATCCGCTACAACGACGGACCCGCCACGCTGTTGCCCCACCTGGCCGTGCTCAAGGGCATCGCCAACGTGGCGCAGTTGCGGACTTTGGCGGAGTTGGAACTCGGACGGAACGACGCCGCGGTCGTGGATCTCGCGCTGGTGCAGCGCGTGGCGGAGGCCGCGAAAAATGAACCCTTCCTGATTTCCGGCCTGGTGCGCCTGGCGATTGTGCAAATTGAACTGCAGGCGGTGTGGGAAGGCCTGGCGCGGCACCGGTTCACGGAATCCCAACTGGCCGCCTTGCAGACCCATTTGGCCGGACTGAACCTGATCGCCGACTATGTTTATTGCATGCGGGGCGAACGCGCCTTATGTAATGACACGCTTGCCAAAATGCGGCAAGGCACCCTCCCCTCCGATACTTTTTCCGGTTTGCCAGGCGACTACTCCGCGTCCTTTGTGACCATGCCCGCCGGTTGGTTTTACCAGAATCAAGTGACGATCAACCGGATTGATCAGAAGCTCATTGCAGTGGACGCCGCCGGCCGGCGGCTGAATCCACGCCGCTTTGCCGACGACTCCGTGTGGCAACGGGATTTGGCCGGCTTCCTGCCCTACAAAGTTCTCGCGCGCCTCCTGCTGCCGGCGGTGAACAAGGCGGTCATGAAGTTCGCCTACGGCCAGGCCTGCGTGGACCAGGCGGTCCTCGCCTGCGCGCTGGAGCGGCACCGGCTGGCGCTTGGCGGGTATCCCGCCAGCCTGGCCGAATTGGCCCCAAAGTTCCTCGCCACGTTGCCGGTGGATTTGGTGAACGGGGAACCGCTGCATTACCGCCTCGTGGCCCCGGACCATTTCCAACTCTACTCCGTGGGTTGGAATCTCAAGGATGACGGCGGCGTGCCGGGCGAGTTCAAGAAAGCCCAGGGTTCGTCGCAGCATCCCGATACGATGACCGGCGATTGGGTGTGGGACAACCTGCCGGTGGCGCCGTGATTTCCTGAGCTGACAGGGCGGCGGGCAGGGGGTAAATATTCCCTCGTGCTCATAGGCGAAATAATGTTCGTGGTCGCGGCGCTCGGTGTCGTGCGGGAAGCTCTCCCGGGCGGGCCGGCAGTGCGGTGGTGGCGGAATGACTCTTTCCCTCAGGCCGCCACCAAGCGATACCTTGCGTCCACCAGCCAGCGTTGGTAACTCCGTCAAACCAGTATGAATCCCGCCACATCCGACGGTCCCATCTCCCGCCGCAGGTATTTGCTCCGCTGGGTCGGTTCGGTGTTGGCCGTCCTGGCCGCCTTGGGCATGCTTTGTTGGGGAATCGAGAATTACCGTGGCCGGCGCGCTTGGGAAGCCTGCCGCCGCGAGTTGCTGGCCGCCGGGGAAAAGTTGGATTTGGCCGACTTCGTGCCCGCGCCAGTCCCCGATGAACAGAATTTCGCCATGACCCCGCTGCTGGCGTCGGTGTCCGCTCCGAGGGCGGACGCTGCGCCGACGAATACCGGTGCGCGGGGTTACGACACGAATGCAGTGGAGCGCGCCCGCGCCCTGGGCCGGTTGGTCGGCACCCCCCTGACCAAAGAGGACGGCCGTGAGTTCCGCCATATTTTGGATTTGCCGCGGCGGGCGGTGGCGATGGACCGCCGAGTGGGCCGCACCAACGCCACCCCGCCGGACTGGGCGGCTGCGGCCCGCCAAATACTGGCCGGTTTGGCGCCTGCGGAAGCAGCGTTGTCCGAATTACGGGCGGCCGCGCCGCGACCCTACGCCCGGTTTGACATTCGCTATGGCGACGGGGCGAACACGCGCTTGGCACACCTCTCGATATTGAAGGATATTGCCAACGTGGCGCAATTGCGCGCCGTCGCGGAGCTGGAGCTTGGCCGAACCGACGACGCGCTCGCGGATCTCGCCATAATTCGGCGCGTGGGTGAGGCGCTGAAAACCGACCCTTTCTCGGTCGCGGGGTCGGTGCGAGTGACGATTGTGCAAATTGAATTGCAGGCGCTCTGGGAGGGGCTGGCGACGCACCGGTTCAATGAGTCCCAACTGGGCATCCTTCAGACCAACTTGGCGGATCGCAATCTGTTGGCCAACTATGTCTTCTGCCTGCGGGCGGAGCGCGCCCAGTGCAATGAAAGTTTCTCCAAACTGCGGCGCAAGACCAGGTCGGCAAAAGACTTTGCCGGGGAAGATGCCGGGCCGGAGGTAGGGCTGATGCCGGCGGGATGGGTCTACCAAAACCAAGCCATGATCAACCGCCTCTTCCAAGAAATGACGGCGGTGGACACCGTCGGTGGGCGTTTGGATCCCCGGCGATTCGCGCGCGATTCCGCCTTGCAAAAACAGTTGGCTGGATTTACGCCCTATGAAGGCGTGACCCGGCAATTTTTTCGATTGTTCAATAACGTGGTCATCAAATTCGCCTATGGTCAGGCGAGCGTGGACCAAGCCGTGATTGCGTGTGCGCTGGAGCGGCACCGGCTGGCCCGGGGCCGCTATCCCGCAAACTTGGCGGAGTTGGCCCCGAGGTTCCTCGCCACGTTGCCGACGGATTTGGTGAACGGGGAGCCGCTGCATTACCGGTTGTTGCGGCCGGACCACTTCCAACTCTATTCCGTGGGGTGGAACTTGCTGGATGATGGCGGCGTTACCGGGGAGACCAAGACGGACGAGCACGGGGTGCGGTATCCCAACTTGGGCAACGGCGACTGGGTGTGGGACAACCAGCCGGTGGCACCGTAACGCGCCACCGGCCGGGGGGCCCGCGGGCGGCGGATTACTCGCCGATCTGCCGTTTCAAGGCCTCGCAGATGCGGAGGGCGTGGCGGTCGAGGACTTCCTGGTCGCGGCCCTCGATGAGCAGCCGGACCTTGGGCTCGGTGCCGGAGTAGCGGAGCAGCACGCGGCCGCCGGCCGGTTTGACCTCGGCCTCGGCGGCGGCGACGAGTTCCAGCACGCCCTCGAGTTGCTCGAAGGGTTTCTTCTCGCGCACCCGCAGGTTGCTGACGAGTTGCGGGAAGCGCTTCCAGCAGGCCGCCAGGCGCGAGAGGGGTTCGTCGGTGGCCTTCATGACGCGCAGCATCTGCAGGGCGCAGACCAGCCCGTCGCCCGTGGTGCCGAAATCGCGGTAGATCAAATGGCCGCTCTGCTCGCCGCCGAAATTGTATCCTTCGCGGAGCATTTCATCGATCACGTAACGGTCGCCCACATTGGTGCGCACGACGGATCCCCCCCGCTCGTGGATGAAGGCGTCCAGGCCCGCGTTGCTCATCACGGTGGTGACGAGGGTTTTGTGCGCCAGGGTGCCCTGCGCCAGCATGTCGCGGGCGGAAATGGCCATGACGTCGTCGCCGTCGATCAGGGCGCCGGTCTCATCGCAGAAGAGCACGCGGTCGGCGTCGCCGTCGTGGGCGATGCCGATGTGGGCCTGGTGCTCGCGCACCCGGCGGCACATTTGCTCGGGGTGCATGGAGCCGCAGCCGCGGTTGATGTTCGTGCCGTCGGGTTGGTTCCCATACACGATCACTTCGGCGCCAAGTTCTTGCAGCACGCAGGGCGTGGATTTGTAGGCCGCGCCGTGGCCGCAGTCCACCACCACCTTGATGCCCTCGAGGGTCATGCCGCGGGGAATGGAGGTTTTGGCAAACTCGATGTAGCGGCCGAGGGCATCGTCGATGCGCACGGCCTTGCCGATTTCGCCCGCGGTGGGCCGGATGTTTTCGATGGCGCCGCTGAACACCAATTCCTCAATCTGCCCTTCGATGGCATCGTCCAGCTTGTAACCGTCCGCGCGGAAGAATTTGATCCCGTTGTCGTCGTAGGGATTGTGCGAAGCGGTGACCACGATGCCCGCGTCCGCCCGCAGGCTGCGGGTGACATAGGCGACGCCGGGGGTGGGCAGGGGCCCGATGAAGAGGACATCCACGCCCATGGAGAGGATGCCGGAGGAGAGGGCGTTTTCGAGCATGTAGCCCGAGAGGCGGGTGTCCTTGCCGATGACGATCTTGTGTTTGCCGCGGCCGCGGGCCTGGGATTCGAGGTTTTTGAAGACGTGGGCGGCCGAGCGGCCGAGTTTCAAGGCCGTTTCCGCGGTCACCGGTTCGATGTTCGCCCGGCCGCGGACACCGTCCGTGCCGAAAATTTTCTTACTCATGGTTGGGGGCGGTTTGGGTTGGGTTGGGTTGGTCGTGGTTGTCGTCGTTGTTGAGGGGCCGGGGGGAAGAGCCTCAGTGGGCGGGGCGCGGGGTGCGGGTCACGACCACCACGGCGGGGGTGATGGCCTGGATCCGGAAACCCGCGGGGGCGGCGACGCGCACCTCGCGGCGGAAGCTGCGCTCCTCGGAGGAAGTGCTGGCGTCCACAAAAGCGGCGATCTCCCGCGGCTGGAGTTTTTCCAAGGCGGCGGCATTGCCGCCGATTTCCACCTCCACCAAGGCGGGAGTGAGGGTGAACGGTCCGGCGCCGTCCGCGCGGTTGAGCACGGCGACGGACACGGCGAATTTGCGGTAATTGATCACCGGGGACTGCTGCAGCCGCCAGGCCCGCTGTTCGGCCGTGGAGAGCGCCATCCAGACCAAGGCGGCCAGCAGGACGGAGAAGACTTTCCAACCGAAATTGTGGAGGATGAGATCGCGCTTGGCCATGGCTCAGGGGAGGTTGCGGCGGGCGGGGGCGGGCGGCAGCGGGGCGCTGCGTTCCCGCGACCAGCGGCGGACTTCCGCCACCCAACCGGAGGACTTTCCGCTGCGCACCAGCACGGAGGTGAGGAAGGCCCGCAGTTCCTCGTGCCCGAGCCCGCGGACCATCTGGCCTTTGTGCGCGTAGGAGACCATCCCCGTCTCCTCGGAGACCACGACCACCACGGCGTCCGTTTCCTCGCTCAACCCGATCGCGGCCCGATGGCGGGTGCCCACGGATTTGTTCAAGTCCTGCCGCTGCGTGAGCGGGAAAATGCAGGCCGCGTAGGCGATGCGGTCGCCGCGGATGATCACCCCGCCGTCATGGATCGCGTTGTTCGGGAAAAAGATGGTTTCGAGCATTTCCGGAGTGGCGACGCAATCCACGGGGATGCCGGACTCGACAACATCCTGCAACTGGATGGCCTGCTCGATCGCGATGAGGGCGCCGATTTTCACATCGGCCAGTCGCTCGACCGTCTGGACGATCATTTCGATGTTTTCGCGTTGTTCGCGCGCGGTGTACACCAGCGGCAGGTTGCCCAACTCCGCCAACATGCGCCGGAGTTCCGGTTGGAAAATGACCAGGATGGCGAAGGCCGAGAAGGCGGAGAAGCGGCTCAACAACCAGCTCAGCACTTCCAGCTTAAGTTTGCCGGCGAGGAAGGTGAAGACCAGCAGGAGCAGAAAGCCGAGCACCACCGACCAGCCCCGCGTCCCGCGGACAAAGATCAGGACATAGTAGATGGCCACCGCCAGGAGCAAAATCTCCACGGCGGGCCGCCATACGTCTTCGATCATGGTCCAGTCCATTATTTTTCCCGGGCGGCCAGCGCCTCGGTCATCCGGAGGGTCTGCGCGGTGGCCGCGACATCATGGGTGCGAAAAACCCCCACCCCCGCGCGTGCGCCCCAAGTGGTGCAGGCCAGCACCCCCGGCAACCGGTCCGCGGGCGGGACGCCCAACAGGTGGCTGACAAAGGATTTCCGGGAGACGCCCAACACGACGGGCCGCCCCAGTTTTGTAAACCCCGCCAGCCCGGCGAGCAACTGCAAATTGTGCTCCAACGTCTTGCCAAAACCAATCCCCACATCCAGCAACACCTGTTCCGGCGCCACGCCCGCCGCGGCCAGGCGCGCGAGCCCGGTCCGCAAAAACTCCGCCACTTCGGCCACCACGTCGCCATAGGCGGGCGCCCGCTGCATGTCCGCCGGCGTCCCCCGCATGTGCATGAGGATGTAGCCGGCGCCGGACGCCGCCACCAAGCGCGCCATGGCCGGATCGGCCCGGTTCGCGCCCACGTCGTTGATCAAGGCGGCCCCGGCCTCCACGGCGGCGGCGGCCACCTCCGGCTTCATGGTGTCGATGGACACCGGCCGGTCCAGCCGGGCGGCAAGTTCCCGCACGACGGGCAGGACCCGGCGCAGCTCTTCGGCCAACGGCACCGGGGCGGCGCCGGGACGGGTCGATTCCCCCCCCACGTCGATGATGTCCGCGCCTTGCGCCGCCAGTTCGAGCCCGCGCGCCACCGCCGCCGCCGGATCGGCATGGCAGCCGCCGTCGGAAAACGAATCCGGCGTGACATTGACGATCCCCATGACCAACGCGGGTCGGGGGAAGGTGAATTCAAATTGGCGGGCGCGGAATTGCACTGAACTTATTTTGCCCCAGACCGCGCGCCGGGGGAAACCTTTTGTCGGTTCGGAGGTGCCAAGATGAGGTGGAAGGGTGGAAAATAGGGCCAAACTCAGGTTTGACCCAGTAACGGTGCATCCGCAGGCGGTCGGAATGGTCACCGCGGAAGTCGCACGCTTGCTGGGAGTGCTGGAGGGTGAACAGCAGCGCAGCCGGTTGCAGCACCTCGTGGGGATCAAGCACGATGAACATTTTCGCCGCGCCTATTTGCTGCCCGCCCTGGGAATGGGCCTGATCGAAATGACCGTCCCCGGAAAACCAACCAGCCGCCTCCAGCGGTACCGGCTCACGGAAAAGGGGGCCGCGTGTTTGGACGCAATCCACCGGAAACATAAATAAGCCGATCAAGGCGGCATCGCCGCTGGGATTCGGTCGGCGAATTCGATGGCCGCCATATCGGGGAGGGATTTTGCCGGGGCGATGACCACGTTTATGGCTGTGGCTTGGGGCGGCGACGGGCACCGGTGCGAGGGCATGGCCCGACGGCCGGTACCGGCGCAAGCCACGCAACAGTTGACCGCGAAAGTCGCGGCGAAAGCCTGGTGCGGACGGGGCGGGGCGAGGGGAGCGGGCAGAGCCGGAACCGGCGGTGACCATCACGTGCGGGGGCCGGGACCGAGGCCCAAGTGGCAGCAAACCAAATCGAGTCCAAGGTTGAGCTTTTTGGTGAAGGTGGATCGTGAAACCGGTTTCCGCCCGGGGTCTGACGATTTTGGTTGGGTTGACTCCCGCCGGGCTTGAGACCATGTTGATGCATGTGTCCTGGCTGATTTTTTTACGTTCGCCGCGGTCGCGCTTCCGCGGGGGCTGGCTCCCGAGCCTCGTGCTGGCGGGCTTGGCGCTGGGTTCCGCCGCGCGCGCGGATTACACGGTCACGGTTAATCCCGGCACGGCGTACGGCACTTGGGAGGGCTGGGGCTGTTCGCTGTGCTGGTGGGCGAATGTGTTCGGGACGCGCGCCGATTTGGCCAATCTCGTTTTCACCACCAATTACACGGTGCTCAACGGGGAGAATCTGCCCGGGTTGGGGATGAACATCGCGCGCTACAACGCGGGCGGTTGCACTCCCAACACCATTTCCGGGGCGGGTGCCATGGTGGCGTCGGCGAATATCCCGGCGTGGAGGCAGATGGCGGGTTTCCAATTGGATTGGTTCAACGCCGCGCCCACCAGCGCCAGTTGGAATTGGGCGGCGGACGCCAACCAGCGGGCGATGTTGCTGGCGGCGAAGGCGCGGGGGGCGAATTGGTTTGAGTTGTTCTCCAACTCGCCCTTGTGGTGGATGTGTTACAACCACAATCCCTCGGGCGCGGCGGATGGGAGCAACAATTTGCAGTCCTGGAACTACGACGCCCATGCGGCCTACCTGGCCACCATCGCCGCCCAGGCGGCGACGAATTGGGGGGTGACGTTCAACTCCGTGGAGGCCTTTAATGAGCCGTCCGCCAATTGGTGGACCGCCACCGGCACCCAGGAGGGCTGTCATGTCGATGCGGCGGTGCAAGCCACCGTGATCCCTTACCTGGCCACGGAACTGGCGGCGCGCGGACTCACCAACTCCATGGTGGCCGCCTCGGATGAAAACACGTACGACGGCGCCACCAGCACTTGGAACAGCTTCTCCGCGTCCGTGCAAGCGCAAGTGGGCAAGGTGAACACGCATGGCTACCAATACGGCGGCGGCCGGCGGGATTTGCTCTACACGGCCGTGGTGGGCAAACGCTTGTGGAACAGCGAATACGGCGAAAGCGACGCCACCGGCATGTCCCTGGCCTCCAATCTGCACTTGGATTTCACGTGGCTCCATCCCACGGCCTGGTGCTACTGGCAGCCGTTCGACAGCGGGGGCTGGGGGTTGATCCAGTCAAATCCGGGCGATAATTGGATTGGGAATTCCAACCCGAAATACCACGTTCTGGCCCAGTACACCCGGCACATCCGGCCGGGCATGACGATCCTTGGGACGGGGGACAACAACACGGTGGCGGCCTACGATCCGGCGGGCCGCAAGCTGGTCGTCGTGTCGGTCAATTACGGGACCGCGCAAACGATCAGCTATAATTTGGGCAATTTTGCCTACGTGGGCGGTCCGGTGAAGCGATGGACGACGCAGCCCAGCGGCACCCTGCGCTACGCCGCCGCCGCCGCCCCGGGCGTGGCTGGCCGCGCCTTCAGCACCGGCTATTTGACGAACAACATCCAGACTTTCGAGATCAGCAATGTGGACCTCGCAGCGCCCGCCGCGCCCGCCGGTTTGCAGGCCGGGGCGGGCATCGGCCGGGTGGCGGTGGCTTGGAAGGGCGTGGTCGGGGCGACGAGCTACACCCTGCTGCGCGGACTGTCCCCGACCGGATTGTTCACCCCGTTGGCGACCCAGTCGGGCACCAATTACACCGATTTCGCGCCCGGCGGGATCACCTACTTTTACGAGGTGCAAGCCGGGAATGGGGCCGGGGTTGGGCCGCTCACGGCGCCGGTGGCGGCCACCCCTGCCGCTCCGCCGACGCTAAAAGCCGTTCCGCCCGGCGGCAAAACCCCGCTCAGCCTCACCTGGCCGGGGTGGGCCACCAATTTCACGCTCTACGGCACGACCAACCCCGCGTCGCCGGCGTCCTGGTCCGCGATCACGAACCCCGTGAGCGGCACGGGCGGGATGTGGAGCGTCACGCTCCCCGTCACGGCGGGCAACCGTTACTTCCGCCTGGGCTCGCCGTGAACGCCGTCGCGCCCATTCAATCCGCCCAGGAAATCGAAGATCGGGGGCATATGCGTCTGGCTTTGCGCCTGGCCCGGCGCGCGTACGGCCAAACCTCCCCGAACCCCATGGTCGGCGCGGTGTTGGTGCGGGACGGAGTGATTCTGGGCCGGGGGTGGCATCACCGGGCCGGGCAACCCCACGCGGAAGTCGAGGCGCTCCGGGATGCGGCCGCCCGCGGCGAGGATCCGGCGGGGGGGACGATGTATGTCACCCTGGAACCGTGTTGCACGCACGGCCGCACCCCGCCTTGCACCGGCGCGCTTCTGGCAGTGCGTGTGGCCCGCGTGGTGGTCGCGGCCACCGATCCCAATCCCGCGCACGCCGGCCGGGCCTTCGATCTTTTGCGTGCCGGCGGCATCCCGGTCACCACGGGGGTGCTGGCGGCGGCCGCCAACCGGCTCAACGAAGCCTTCAACCATTGGATCGTGCGGCGGACGCCGTTCGTAACCGTGAAGGCCGCGATGACCTTGGATGGAAAGATCGCGACGGCGAGCGGGGAATCGCAGTGGATCACCGGCCCGGCAGCCCGACGGGAGGCCATGCGCCTGCGGGCCGGGGTCGACGCCATCCTGGTCGGCATTGAAACCGTGCTGGCGGACGACCCGGGCCTGACCGTGCGCCGCGTGGGAAAGGTGGCGGCCAAACGCCGGGTGATTTTGGATTCCCGGGCGCGCACGCCCTTGGCGGCGAAGGTGGTCGGCGATGTGCACGCGGATAAAACCATTATTGTGGTCAGCGCCGCCGCCCCGCCGGACCGCGTCGCCGCGCTGGCCCAACGCGTGACGGTCTGGACGGCGCCGGACTCCGGGGGGCGGCCCGACTTGGAATGGGTGCTGCGCCGGCTCGGTGAAGCATCCGTCACGCATGTGCTGGTGGAAGGCGGCGGGGAGGTGAACGCGGCCTTCCTCGGCGCCGGTTTGGCGCAGCGGGTGGAGTTTTTCTACGCCCCCAAGATTCTCGGCGGCCGCGCGGCCCGGAAGGGCGTCGCCGGTCCCGGGCTGCCCGCGCCGTTGGCGGGCCGGGCGCTGACGGAGGTGGAATGGCATTGGCGTGGGGTCGACCTGCAGCTCTCCGCGCGGGTGGGGTGAGGACCGTTGCCCGGGGTGCTCGCGCACCCGCGCGGGGCGGGTTGCTTTTCGGCCGCGCGGCGGCCATCATGACCGCCGCGTCCCGCGGTCACGGCGGCGGGCGCGCATTTTATGTTTACCGGACTAGTGGAAGAAGCGGGTGTGGTGGAGCGGATTGAACCGACCGCCGACGGGATTGCCTTGACGGTGCGCGCCGGGGTGTGCGGGCGCGGGGTCAAAAAGGGGGACAGCATCGCGGTCAATGGCTGCTGCCTGACGGTGGCCCGGCACGCGGCCGCGCGGCCGGGGCGGCGCCTGGGGTTTGACTTGCTGCGGGAAACGTGGGCCCGGACCAGCTTTGCCGCGCTGCAAATCGGCGCCGCGGTGAATTTGGAGCGTTCGCTCCGGTTTGACGGCCGCTTGGGCGGGCATTTTGTCACCGGACACGTGGACGGCACGGGCCGGATTTTGCGCTGGGAGCCGGTGGGCGCCGATTATTTGCTGGAAGTGGCGGCGCCCAAGGAGGTTTTGCCCTATCTGCTGCCCAAGGGCTCGATCGCGGTGGACGGCATTAGCTTGACCGTGGCCAAGGTGACGCGGAAGAGCTTCACGGTGTGGATTATTCCGCACACGCGCGCGGTCACCGCGCTGCGGGAACGGGTGGTGGGCGACCCGGTCAATCTCGAGGCGGACCTTTTGGGAAAATATGTCCGCCAGTTCGTCGGCCTCAGTGGGCGGGCGAAATGAACTTGAACTGGGTCTCCTCCGCGTGCCGGGGCGCGGGACCGACTTCGACCACCCGCAAGCCGGAGATGGCGTTGGTGTGGCCGTAGACGTCGGTGTAAAACCACAGATTCCGGCGCGCGTCGTAATCCGGCTTGCCCTTGGTGGTGAACGCCACCCCGTTGTTCAAGCGGATTTGGTAGCGGGTGGTGCAGCCGGTGCAGGCCAGGAGGCCCAGCGCCAAGGTCAAAGTGAGGCGGATTGGTTTCATGGACTCGCTGGACGATTGGTGCGGCCCCGCCGGGGCGGTCAGCTCTCGATCACGTTGATTTCCACGGGCTCGACGCTCACGCCGATCTTCTCGAGCCACTTGATGGCGGCGGTGATGGCGGTGCGGTCGCCGTCGAGTTCCAAACTCACGATGCCGATTTCGTCGGTCACGCTGGCCTGGCGGATGTTGGTGATCACGGGGAACTTATGGCTGAGCTGCCACAAGAGGGGTTCCTTGATCAGCTTGGGCGGATACATCAGCCACAAGCGGGTCTGCTGGGGCGCCGGGGCCGGTTTGGCGGTTTTCTTGGCGGCTTTGGCGGCCGGTTTGGCCGGCGCCGGGGCCGCGGCAACGGCGGCGGGTTTTTTCGTTTTGGCGGCCATAAGGCGACAGGGGTGGGGGACTAACCGCCGGCGATGGCCGGGATGATGCTGATTTGATCGCCGTCCTTGAGCGGGGTCGCTTGGAATTGGAGAAACCGGATGTCCTCTTCGTTCACATAAACGTTCACGAAGCGGCGCACTTCGCCTTTGTCATCCAAGAGGCGCTCCTGAATGCCGGGAAAGCGGGTTTGCAACACGCCGATGGCGGCCGCCACGGTGGCGGCGTCGGCGGCTTCCACCTTGACGATTTCCTCATTGTTCGTGAGGGTCCGCAACGGGGTGGGAATACGAATTTCAATGGCCATAAATATCCAAATCAACAAGCGGCGGCGGGCGCCAGGTTCTCGGTCGCCAGCAGCGCCTCGAAATCGCGCAGGCTCGGCTTGATCTCGCGCGTTTGGCCCACATGGCCAACGATGGCATCCAGGGTCTTCAGACCGTTGCCGGTGATACAGAGCACGGCGGAATCATTCGCCGAAATGCGGCCCGACGCAATGAGTTTCTTGGCCACGCCCACGGTGACGCCGCCGGCGGTTTCGGCGAAAATGCCCTCGTGCTCCGCCAGCAGGCGGATGCCCTCGCGGATTTCGTCATCCGTGACATCGTCCGCGGCGCCGCCGGTTTCCTTCATGACACGCAGGGCGTAGAAGCCGTCCGCGGGCGTGCCGATGGAGAGGGACTTGGCGATGGTCTGCGGCTTGACGGGTTTGAAAAAGTCGAGGCCGGCCTTTTGGGCGACCGAGATGGGGGAGCAACCGGTCGCCTGGGCGCCGTGGATCTTGGTGGGCGCTTCGGGCACCAAACCGAGCTTCTGGAATTCCTGATAGCTCTTGTGGATCTTGGTGAGCAGGGAGCCGGAGGCCATCGGCACGACCGTGTGGTTCGGCAGGCGCCAGCCCAATTGCTCGGCAATCTCGTAGCCCATGCTCTTGGAACCTTCGGCGTAATAGGGGCGCATATTGACGTTCACAAACGCCCAGCCGAACTTGCCGGCGATTTCCGCGCACAGGCGGTTCACTTCGTCGTAATGGCCTTTGATGGCGATGACGTTCGCGCCGTAAACGAGGGAATTGAGAATCTTGCTTTGCTCCAGGTCGGACGGGATGAACACGTAAGCCTTGAGGCCGGCGGCGGCCGCGTTGGCGGCGACGGAATTCGCCAAATTGCCGGTCGAAGCGCAGGCCACGGTGGTGAAACCGAGCTCCCGGGCGCGGCTCAACGCCACGCTCACCACACGGTCCTTGAAAGAGAGCGTGGGGTAGTTGACCGTGTCATTCTTGATCCACAGCTCCCGGATGCCCAAGCGGCGGGCGAGGCGGTCGGCCTTGATCAAGGGCGTGAAGCCGACCTTGGTGCCCACGGTGGGGTCGCCGGCGACCGGCAACAGTTCGCGGTAGCGCCACATGGAGTTGGGGCGGGATTCGATGGCCGCCCGGGTCATTGAGGCTTTGATGCGCTCGTAATCGTACGCGACTTCGAGCGGGCCGAAATCGAACTCGCAAACGTGGGTGGCCGTCAGCGGGTATTCCCGGCCGCACTCGCGGCACTTGAGGGCCTTCATGAAACTGTCGTTCTTGTCCATAACTAAACTCTCGCGCCAAACTGCCCCGGGGACGTGGTCACCGGCTCATGAGGGGGGATGGGAAGAGGAGGGGCAAACACCGACGCTCTTCTCATCTTTTCCCGCATCGCCATCGATCCGGGCTGGAATTGGCACCTGGGCACCGGAGCTGGGCTCCGGCCGGTTGCCGTGGTTTCATCGGGCCAGTCCCTCAACCACTCTTCATGAGATTCGTTGCCATCAACGAATGCGGATAGATTGATACCAAGGCGCAAAGCTGTCAAATTTTATTTTGCGCGCAAGTCGAGGCAGACCACGTCGCCACGGGAGTTGCGGCAATACAGGCGGCCGTTGGCCAGCACCGGCACGGTCCAGCATTTGCCGCCCAAGACTTGGGCGCGGGCGGTGGGTTGGAAACCTTCCGGGCTCGCGGGCGCCACGACCAATTCGCCCTTTTCCCCGAGCACGATCAGTTTGCCGTCGGCGATCAGCAGGGCGCCCACCGTGTTCTCGGGGACCGCCCACTTTTCAGTGCCGGTGGCCAGCTCAACACATTTGAGCGCGTGCTTGTCCGAGGTGTCGCCGTCGGCCGCGTACAGGTGGCCGCCGAATAGGACGGCGCCGTTGATTTGGGTGCGCAACACTTTGCTTTTCCAGACGACTTCGGGCTCCGCTCCCGCCTTCACGCGCAAGAGCACGGAGCCCTTGCTGTATCCCGAAGCGATAAAAACCTGGTCTCCGGCCACCACCGGGTCGGCCGCGTTGACGCCATACTGGGTAAGCCAGCGAAACCGCCATGCCTCGCGCCCGGTGAGGGCGTCCACCGCCACGTACGCTTTGGCGGAGCCGAAGAGCGCGAGCCATTTGCCGTCCCGCTGCAGCGGCACCGGGGTGGAGTAACCCGCGTCGTCATCCGCCGATTGCCACACCGTTTCGCCGGTGCCGGGGCGCAAGGCCAAACCGGTTTCGCCGATGTTCAAAATCACCAGGTTCTCCAGCAGGAGCGGGGAGCCGGAAAAGCCCCATGAAGGGACGCGCAAACCCAG
The DNA here is from genome assembly GCA_903930565.1 of uncultured Pedosphaera sp. Taxonomy (GTDB): domain Bacteria; phylum Verrucomicrobiota; class Verrucomicrobiia; order Limisphaerales; family Pedosphaeraceae; genus CAIXFN01. The sequence continues at coordinate 2,110 of CAIYZC010000243.1, read as the reverse complement.
TTCCTTTTGGGCCTGCCGTTGCCACACCACTTTGCCCGTGGCCGCCTCCAAACAAAAAACGTCCCCCCAGCGGCTCGCCGCGAACACCCGGTCCCCGACCACGGTGGGCGTGCCGGTCGTGCCGCCTTCAAAAAACTTGTCCCCCAAATCCGCCGGATAGCTGTGTCGCCAAAGCACCTTGCCGGTGTCCGCTTCCAAACAATAAATCGTGTCGGTGTTCTCAAGGTTGCCCATGGTGAACACCTTTCCGCCGGCCACCGCGAACGAGGAAAACCCCGTGCCGACCGAGGCCTTCCAGAGCGCCGGCGGTCCGTCCGCGCTCCAAGCCCCGCGCCAGCCCGTTTCCGTGGAAACGCCGTTGTAATCCGGCCCGCGCCAATGCGGCCAGTCCGCGGCCCGCGCCGCCGTCGCCACGACCGCGAGTCCGAGCGTCATTCCCAGCCAACCAGCGCGAAATCGATGCATGGGTGAAGGCTACTCCGGCCGGCCCGGGTTTGTCAGCGGGATTCGGCACCGGTGCGCCCCTCGCGGCGCGCCGGCTTGAATCGACGGACGGGGCGGGGGATGATGGGCCGACGCATGAGCTATGTCATTGTCGATGTCGAAGCGGACGGGCCGATTCCCGCGGAGTATTCCATGGTGTGTTTCGGGGCGGTGGTGTTGGACGAGGTGCTGGACAAGACCTTCCACGGGCGGACGCGCCCGGTTTCCGACCGGTTTGTGCCCGCCGCGTTGGCGGTGAGTGGTTACACCCGTGACCAGCAGCTTGGTTTTGAGGAGCCCCCGGCGGTGATGGCGGCGTTCGCGGATTGGCTCGCGGCCAACACCAAAAACCGGCCGGTCCTGGTTTCCGACAACCCCGCGTTCGACTGGCAATTCATCAACTATTACTTCCATCGTTATTTGGGGCGCAACCCGTTCGGCTTTTCGGCGCGGCGCATCGGGGATTTGTACGCCGGACTGGTCAAGGACGCCTCCAAGGCGTCGGAGTGGAAAAAGTACCGCGTCACGCCGCACACGCATCATCCGGTGGACGACGCCCGGGGCAATGCCGAGGCGCTGTGGAAATTTCGGGAACTCGGGCTCAAGCTTTGACCGGGCCGCGCGGCGGCGGAGGTGCGATTCGGCTTGCGAAGGCGATGAACCCATCCGATGCGAACCCTGTCCGGCACAGCATTGACCAACGCGGCGCACCCGCGCGGCCGGGGCATCACAGTCGTGAGCGGGTTGGGCTTCCACGGTGCCCCAAGCCAGTGCCGGGGACGTGGTTGCGGTTGTCCCCGGAGGAGTGGGTGGTTGGGGCCACGCTGCGGGCGGTCTTCCCTGGGTTGGTTATCCTCGTTGGTGCCTTGCTGTGGAATGGTCTCGTGTTGCTTTTTTGCACTATTCGCTTGGCGGCTACTTTGCAGCAGTCCGGAATGGCCCTGCCGGGTTGGTATCCAGTGGTGGTCCGGATCGAGCCGGCGGCCGGTTGGGGCAGGTTGATGGGCGGGTGTTTGTTCCTCGCACCCTTGATCGCGTTTGGCGTGATGATCCCCGGATTGGGGGCCGACCTGCTGTATGGGCGCGTCGAAGTGTCCTTACGGGTTGGGGAGGGAATGATTTTCACTGGGATTGGGCGTTGGGGGCGGCGTCGCCAATTCCGCTCCGAGGAGATCGAGCGGATTTGGGTTTGTGTCGAATACGATGGTGACGGCACCACAAGGAGGGTCTGCCTGGGGCGGAAAGCCGGGAAACCCATACTATTTGGCCACTGGCTGGCGGAGGAACAGTGTCGTTTTCTCGTCATCGCGCGGCGGTGCTTGGTGGCGCGGGCGGGTTGATCCAGCGAACATGGTCTCCCTGCGGGGAGGCGAGGCGGGCTCGATTGGAGGGAGCGGGGCTGGAATCAAAGGCGGCGCCGGTTGGAAAACTGTACGACGCCAATTGAAACGATTTAAACGGCCTAGTCACGCTGCAGCCGGATCAACTCCGCTTCGGCGGATCGATATTCCGAGAAACTCCGCTTCTCCGTGGCCACCGCCCTTTGGAAATACTCGACTGCCCTGCCTTTATCCCCGTTGATCAAGTGTTTGTATCCTGTGTAAAAGTAAGCTTCGCAAAGCCGGCC
>CAIYZC010000242.1 GCA_903930565.1 uncultured Pedosphaera sp. | reverse complement strand
GCGGTCGCGGGTTACCTCGGCGGCCGCTGGGACAGTTGGCTCATGCGGATCGTGGACATCCTGTATTCCCTGCCTTCCGTCATTTTCGTGATCGTGTTGATCACCGTGCTGGAAGATCGGTTCAAGCTGGTGCTCGCGCACCACGCCCCGCCCGAACTGGCCAAACTGGCGCGACTGCTGTTCCTGTTTGTCGGTCTCGGCGCGGTTTCCTGGCTGACCATGGCACGGATCGTGCGCGGCCAGGTGCTCACGCTGCGCCACCGCCCGTTTGTGGAGGCCAGCCGCGTGCTCGGCGCCGGTTGGGGCCACATCCTGCGCCGCCACATCCTGCCCAACGTTTTCGGCGTGGTGATCGTTTACCTCACCCTGACCGTCCCCGCGGTGATCCTTTATGAATCCTTTTTGAGCTACCTGGGGCTGGGCATCCAACCGCCGATGGCCAGTTGGGGTTCCCTCATTGCGGAAGGCGCCGAGCAGATCAACCCCATCCGGGTGTATTGGTGGCTCCTCGCGTTTCCCGGGCTGTTTCTGGTGACCACCCTGCTGGCCTTGAACTTTGTCGGCGACGGCCTCCGCGAGGCGTGGGATGTGCGGGCGGAGCGGTGAGGAGCGGGAAGAGCCCTCAGGGTGAAGCAAGTTGGAGTTTAGTTCCTTGTCAATGGTTTCCCGCCTCTGCAATATCTCTGGTCCACCTGTGACAGCCATGGCGGGAATGAACCCGGTAGCTGTCGTAGTGCGGGCGGTGGCTCGCCGCCTGTAACACAATCAAAATGCAGTTTTTCGCCCGGAAAGCGTGGGCGCTGTGGTATGCGGGAACAAATGGCAATGATTGCCGAGGAAAGACTCCAATCCCGGAGTTCGGTATCCCATGGCATACCGGTTCACGGGGGACTGCGAGGAAAACCTTCACTCAAGCAGCATCCAAAAGCACCCGCGAAACGTAAATATCGACATGAAGCGAATTCTACTTCTGGCGGGCTTACTATGGCCCACGTTTTCCGCCCACGCGCACAGCTCGGGGGGCGCGATGAATGGCTGGCAGGACGGTTTTAGTCATCCCCTACACGGTTGGGATCATCTGGTGGTTATGATCGCGGTGGGACTGTGGGCGGCGCAGCAGCGAGGCCGGGCGGTCTGGCTGATCCCGCTGACATTTGTGGCGGTGATGGGCGTGGGCGGAGCGACCGGGGCGGCGGGCGTGAATCTGCCCGGCGTGGAATTGGCCATTCTCGCGTCCGTGGCCCTGTTCAGCATCCTCGTGGCCCGGCGGGTGGTGTTGCGACCGGCGACGAGCCTGCTGGTGGTGGGATTTTTCGCCTTCTTCCATGGGTTTGCCCACGGAAGCGAGATGCCTGGTTCCGCCAGTCTGGTGACCTTCGGGAGTGGGTTTGTCCTGGCCACGCTGATGCTGCATGCCCTGGGCCTGGCGGCGGCGCGGGTGGCGGTAATGGTGGTGGCGAGTCTGGCTGGCGGGGCGGCGATTGCCCAGGAGGCCACCAACGCGCCAGGCGCATCCCCCGCGGTGGCCCCGGTGGACGGGGCGATCCGGCTGGGTGAAGTGGTGGTGCAAGGACGGGAAGACAGCTTGGTGGGCGTCGCCCAATCCGCGACGCAAGGAACAGTGGGAGCGAAAGAGCTCACGGACCGGCCTTTGCTGCGCTCGGGGGAGGTTTTGGAGACCATCCCGGGCGTGATCATCACGCAACATGCGGGCGGCGGGAAAGCCAACCAATATTTTCTGCGCGGCTTCAATCTCGACCATGGGACGGACCTGCGGCTGGACCTGGACGGCATGCCGCTGAATCTGCCGTCCCACGCGCATGGGCCGGGTTATGCGGATTTCAACATTGTGATCCCGGAACTGGTGCAACGGATCAATTACGAAAAAGGGCCCTACTATTCGGGCAATGGGGATTTTTCCTCCGCCGGAGCGGGGCATGTGGAATTTTACAAGGAGTTGCGGGAATCTTTTGCCACGGTGGAAGCGGGCATGTACGGCTTTGAGCGGCTGGTTTTTGCCACTTCGCCCAAGGTGGGTGACGGGCATTTGTTGTACAGTGTGGAGGCGGCCCATGACGACGGCCCCTGGAAGCGGCCGGACGATTATCAAAAATTCAACGGCCTGGTCAGTTACCGCCAGGGGAACGACGCGCTGGGTTACAGCGTGACAGCCCGGGGCTATCATGGCACTTGGTGTTCCAGCGACCAGATCGCGACCAGCGCGGTGAGCAGCGGGTTGATCCCGTTCTTTGGCTCACTCAATCCGACTGACGGCGGCAATTCGCAGCGGCACAGTTTGCAAGCGGAATGGCACCGCGCGGATGGCAGCTCCGCCACGAAGGTCAGCGCCTACGGATTTTATTACGATCTCGATCTCTACTCGGATTTCACTTACTATCTGGTGGATCCGGTTCACGGCGACCAGTTTGAGCAGAAAGAGCACCGGCTGGTGGGGGGATTGGACGCCAGCCACACCCTCTTCGGTCATTTGGGGAGCCGGGAGATGGAAAACACTTTGGGAATGCAGGTGCGCAACGATTTGGTGAACAATGGGCTGTATCAGACGGAAAACCGATTGCGCGTCGCGAAGATGGACTCCAGCACGGGCCAGATTCTGCCCGCGACGACCCGGCAGGACGGCTTCAATGAAACCAGCGTGGGTTGGTATTTTGAAAACAAGATCCAATGGGCGGACAAGATTCTGAGCATCGCGGGGGTGCGGGGCGATGTCTTTAATTTCGACGTCCGGGATTATTACCAGACGAATACCGCCGCGCAAAACCCGGCTAATTCGGGGAATCAGTTCACGGGTCTGGCCAGCCCCAAACTCAGCCTGATTTTCGGTCCGTGGGCCCGGACCGAATTTTATGTGAATGGGGGCTATGGCTTTCATAGCGACGACGCGCGGGGAACGACGGCGACCGTGAACCCGGACGGCACGGCCGCCAGTCCGCTCAGCGGCCTGTTCCAAACCCGGGGGGCGGAGATTGGTCTGCGCAGCCTGATTGTGCCCCAATGGCAAAGCACGCTTTCGGTCTGGGCCCTGCACAGCCAATCCGAGCTGCTTTACGAAGGGGATACGGGAAACACTGTCAATAGTCCGCAGCCCAGCAACCGGTACGGGATCGAGTGGGCGAATTACTACTCCCCGACCGACTGGCTGACACTCGACCTCGACTATGCCAATTCCGTGGCCCGGTTTACGCAACCCGATGACGATGGCGGGACGCATGTGCCCGAAGCCATCGAACAGGTGCTTTCCGCCGGGGTGACACTGCACGATGAACGGGGATTCAGCGCGGGATTGCGCCTGCGCTATTTTGGGCCGCGGGATTTGATCTCGACGGGGGCCGCTCGTTCCAGTGAGACCATGCTGCTGAACCTCCATCTCGGCTACCGCTTCAACAAACACTGGAGTGCCTCGGCGGATGTTTTCAACCTGCTGGACCGGCGGGATCAGGACATCGCTTATTATTACGCGTCCCGGATCAGCCCCGGCGCGGCCGCAGCGACGCAGGTGCATTTTCATCCGGTGGAGCCGCTGCAGGTCCGTTTCGCGGTGACAGCGCACTTTTGATTTCCGCACTTTTGGGATTCGTGAGAACCAGCCGGTTGTGCTGGTGTTTTGCTGATTCGATCGTGGGGAACTGGCTCGCCTTGTGGCGGTAGTGTTGGCCCCGGCCCCGGGCACAAGGCCGGCCGAGGAACGGTGGATCGTCCGCTGACGAGCACCCTGGTGGTGGAAGGCGAATCGGAACCCATCGCAACCACGAAGGCTCCCCCGGCGTCGTTGCTCCTGTCGCACCCCGGAGCCAATCGTCCAAGTCAAACTCCACGAAGTCCGTCCCCCGTAAGAGGTGGCGCCACCCCGCGGGTGGTCGCGGAACTCACGGCCGTCACTCCAGTGATCCCGGCAAAGCCTCCGACCGCGGGGTCTGGAGGACCTTTGCCAAAGGGCGAGGGAGCCGCCGCAGTGCGGCCAGCCAAGGTATCAACGGGTTACAGTTACCCAATGGACGTTCGTGCGCCTTCCCCCGCCCCATCCGGGGCGGCTTGGATAAAACGGCGAGGTACCCGGCGTGTTACGCCGGGCTCATTTCCAACAATCCTCCGGGTTGCCCGGATCCTGCGCGCATTGGGCAACTCCTCACGCCGCCTGGCGCAGCGGGGTGTCGGTGAGACGCGGGGTGATGTAGAAGGATTCTTCTTGGATGACTTGCAGGCCGAGGGGGCGAAGCGACTCCGCGGGCAGATCGGCGGCGAGCAAACCCTCCTTGTCCACCTCCTCTTTCACGCGGATGAAGGCGCGGCCGGCTTCCGTGCGCCGCAAGTTTTCGAGCACGCGGTCGAAATTCCATTTGGGCAGGGGTTTCAATTTGGGCGGGTGGGTGCGGAAACCAAGCGTGCCGGCGCCGAATTCCAACGATCTTTGTTGGCCGAATTCCCGGGGATTCGCTTCCGCCCACGCTTGCGCGGCCTGGGTGAGCTCGGTGAGGCGATCCGCCAGCGCGGCCAGGTTGGGTTGGAATTTGTCACGCACGGCCAACAATTCGGCATCCATGGCGGCGGCCGTGAGGCGCTCATTGTTCTTGGCCAGGGCGAGCTCGGACAGGAGCATTTCGACTTCGGCGCGATTGCGGGGGAGCGGGGTCGGGGCGACGGCAACGGGATTGAGTTTGGTTGATTTCATGGTTTTTTGGAGATGAAGTGAACGAGGATGGGAAAAATTCAATCCGCCGACAACGCGACGGGGCGCACATGGAGGCGGGTTTGCAGAAAGCTCTCCAAGCCGACGACCGAGATCCGGGCGCCATGGGTACGCCCCGGCCGGGGCCGGCTGCCCCCGTACGCGCGCAACTCCCCGAGCTGGAGCAGATGCAAGACATGCATCTGGCTGCAACTGAGCAGCCCGGCCACGTCGGCCGTGCCGTAGAACGCAGGTCCCGGCCCCGGCAGCACCAGGGCGCACACTTCGGCGAAGGCACGGGGCGCGTCGGTGCCCGCGGTGCGCCCTTCCTCCAAACAAAGGCGCAGGGCGCGCACGTCGGCCGGCAGCAACCGCAGCGTGCTGCGGGTGGCGTCCGGCGAAGCGATGTTCCAAGTCCAAGGGATTTCCAGACAATCGATGCGCTCGCGCAATTGGCGCTCGGTCAAGTGGAAGGCGGCCAACTCCCGTCGGGCGTCCCCGAGCGTCATGAGGGGTTCGGGTGCCGGGAGCAGGGGCGGGCGCGATTCGGTGAGTGGGGGACAATTGGGCCTTGACGCGGAGGCCGAGGGTGGATTAGTTAGACGGTATTGAAATGTCATGGTTAGACATTAAATCGTCTTGTTAAGACGGTCAACCGCTTTTTAAAACTTTTTTATGGCCACCAAAAACCCCGCCCAAGTGGGCGAAATCGTCGCGATCTGCACGCGCCTGGGCATTGGGGAAAGGGAATTGGCGCGGCGCGCCGGCATTCAGCCGGAGACGATGCGCAAGATCGCCCGCGGATATCAGGCCGCGTCGGAGCGGTTGATGCAGTCCCTGCGGAATGTGGAGGCCACGGCGGAATTGGTGGCGCGCGCCGCCGCGTTGGCCGCCGCCCCCGCCGCGACGACCAGTCCGGCGGAACCGGCGCCCCCGGCGGCCCCCCGGCTGCGGGAAGCCTTGCCGGCCAATTGGGTGGAACCGCGCCCCGCGCTGGTCCCGGCCCGCGTGGTGCCGGTGGTGAGCTGGGGCGCGGCGGGCGCGGCGCATGACTACGCGGACCTGGCCAACCAACTGGACCAGAGCGTGGAGAGCACCTGCCGGGATCCCAACGCCTTCGCGCTGATCGTCGAAGGCGATTCGATGGAAAAGGAAATCTTCGCAGGGGACATCGTCATCTTCTCCCCCAACCACGAGCCGCGCAACGGGGACATCG
>CAIYZC010000241.1 GCA_903930565.1 uncultured Pedosphaera sp. | reverse complement strand
TCATGCGCAGGGGCAAGACTTAAGCCCCGCCCCCGCGCAGGGTCAATGGTGAACGGACCGCCGCCCGGATCAATCCGGCAGCACGGCGGCGTGCACGGAAAAGACCGGCGGCAGGTTGTCCGCCAGCACCTCCCAGGAATCGCCCTCATTCCGGGAATGGAACACCTTGCCGGTGTTCGTGCCGAAGTAAACCCCCGCCGGTTCTCCCGCGTCCATGCACATGCCTTCGCGATAAACCCCCATGAAGGCCTCGGTCGCGGGCAATCCATTGCCCAGGGCGGTCCAATTTTGGCCGCCATCGCGGCTCCGGAAGACCCGCAGTTCGCCGCCGGGCGGGCAGCGGAACTCCCCGCCCTTCAAGGGAAGGACAAAAATGGTTTCCGCCTGGCGCGGGTGGATCGCGAGGGGGAAGCCGAAGTCGGAGGGCAGGCCGGCGGTGATTTCGGTCCACGTTTGACCCGCGTCCGCGCTGCGGTAAACGCCGCAGTGGTTTTGCTGGAAGAGCAGCGAACGGTCGGAATCGGCGAGCAGGAGTTTGTGCACGCACTGGCCGAATTCGGGATACTTGTCCGGCATGAATTCCGCGCGGGTGCCGCGATTGGCGGTGTGCCAGGTTTCCCCGCCATCCTCGGTGCGGAACACGCCCACGGCCGAAATACCCACAAACATCCGCTCCGGGCGGACGGGATCGACGACAATGGAATGCAGGCAAAGCCCGCCGGCACCGGGATGCCAGCGGGGCCGGCTGGGGTGGCGGGTGAGGGCGGAAAGCTCCGTCCAAGTCCGGCCGGCGTCCGCGCTGCGGAAGAGCGCCGCCGGGGCTACGCCGGCGTAGAGCACGTCGGGTTCGTCCGCCCGGCCGGGTTCGAGGTGCCAGATGCGGTCCAGTTTGAGGCCGGAGTCCGCGGCAAAGCCCGGGCTGCGGTCCGCCATCGTCCAGGTTGCCCCCAAGTCGGCGGACCAGGCGATTTCGCTGCCGAACCAGGCGTCGTTGCTGGTGGCGTAAAGGCGGCCGGTGCGGCCGTCGTAAATGGCGTGATTGATTTCCCGGCCCGGTTGGAAAGGGCCGCGCAACGTCCAAGCGCGTCGGTCCGCGCTCGTGAAGAGGAAGACCCCCTTGCGGGTGCCCACGGTGAGTAGAGTTGTTGGCATGGCGGACCGCAATTTAGTGCCGGCGGGCGGTTTCGTAAAGCAACTTGAGCAGGACGGCCAGGACCATGGTGATGAACACCGGGCGGATGAACCGCGTGCCGCGCGCGACCACCAATTGGGAGCCGAAACGAGCCCCCAAGAGCTGTCCCACCCCCATGACCAGGCCCGCTGGAAATACCACCTTGCCCGCCAAGAGAAAGCCGGCCAAAGCGGTGAGGTTGCTGGTGAAATTCATCACCTTGGTGTAGCCGGTCGCCTTGGTCAGGTTGAAGCCCAGGCCCAGCATGAACGCCATGGTCCAGAAGCTGCCCGTGCCCGGCCCCAAAAAGCCGTCATAAAACCCCAGGCCCAAGCCGGCCAGCACGTAAAATGGTCCGCGCGCCAGACGGGGGCGAATGTCCTCCGTGCCGAGCTGTGGCTTGAAAACAACGTACGCGAGCACGCCCAGCAGCAGGATCGGAATCAGTTGTTTCAAGTACCGGGTGTCCAAGAGTTGGACACAATACGTGCCCGCGGCGGCTCCCAGCAGGGTGAAGAGCACCCCGGGGAGGCAATCGCGCACGGAAACGAGCTCCGATTTGCGGTAATGCCACGCGGCGCTGCCGGAGCCAAACGTGGCTTGGAGTTTGTTGACCCCCAGGGCGATGGGCGGCGGCAGACCGAGGCTGAGGATCACGGGCAGTGTGATGAGCCCGCCTCCCCCGGCGATGGCGTCCACAAAGCCGGCTGCCAACCCCGTGCCAAAAAGGGCGAGGAGCAGCCAAAAGGTCAGGGCGATGGGGGCGTCGTCGGTCATGCGCCCCAGAGCGAAACGGCGCCTCGGGGCGGGGTCAAGCGGTTTCGGTGTTCCGCTGAGAAAATGCCGTTTGAAACCGCGGTCCAGGGCGGTTAGGTTGGGTTCGTGCTTGAGGATCGTGATTATATGCGCCGCCGGCCCGCGCGAAAGTTTGCGTGGTCGGTCACGCTGGTCCTGATCGTGGTCAACGTGGCGATGTTTGTGCTGCAGAACGTGGTCAGCCCCTACGGGCGGACCCCGTTCTACCGCATCCTCGCGCTGTCGGCGGAGGATTTGGCCCACGGCTGGGTCTGGCAGTTGCTCACCTACCAGTTCCTCCACGCCCCGTTGCTGTGGGGCGGCCTGCTGCACGTCTTGGGCAATTGCCTGACGATTTACGTTTTCGGCCATGCCGTGGAGGCCGTTCTGGGGAAATGGCGGTTTTTGGGCGTGTACTTGATCGGTGGCGTGGCGGGCGGTTTGTTGCAGGCGGGGGCGTCATTGGTTTGGCCCCAGCTTTACGGCGGCTATGTCGTCGGCGCTTCGGCCGGGGCCTTCGGGTTGGTGGCCGCTTTCGCCGTCCGGTTCCCCGACCAACTCCTGACGTTGTTTTTCCTGCCCATCGAAGTGCGGGCGCGCGTCTTGATTTGGGTGAGCCTCGCCCTGACCGCGCTCGGGATCGCCTTTCCGGCCTACGGGGGGCAGGTCGCGCACTGGGGGCATCTGGGCGGAATGCTCACCGGCCTGCTCTACATGCGGATGTGGGTGCGCGGCGGCGGCCAATCGTGGTACCGCGAGCCGCGGGCCCGGCGGCGCGAGGCCGTGAGCCCCGTGGCGGTCGCGCGCGCCCGTCAGGAACCGGTCCGGACGGCCCCCCAGCGGACGCCGTCCCCGGCCGAGCTCGCGCCCGCGGATTTCATGAGCCAGGAGGTGGATCCGATCCTCGACAAGATTTCCGCGCACGGCATCCAAAGCCTGACCGACCGGGAGCGCCAAATCCTGGAACAGGCCCGCAAAAAACTCCCGCCGCGCTGAAGCCCGGTGCCGGCCTTGCTGCCGGCGGAATTTTGCCTTTTGCCGGGGCGTCCGTTGCCGTTTAATCGGGGATATGATTCAACGGTATTCGCGGGCGGGGATGCGGGAAATTTGGAGCGAGCAGCGCAAGCTGGAGATCTGGCTGCGGATCGAACTGCTGGCCAGCGAGGCGCTGTGCGCGCAAGGGTTGGTGCCGGCCGCGGACCTGGCGCAGATGAAAGCCAAGGCGGCGTTTTCGCTCGAACGCTGCAAGGAACTGGAGAAGACGCTGAACCATGACGTGATCGCCTTCACCACCAACGTGGCGGAAAACATCGGCGCACCCGCCAGCCGTTGGCTGCACTTCGGCTTGACCAGCAGCGATATCGGCGACACGGCGTTCGCGGTGCAAATGGTGCAATCGGCGGACATTCTCATCGCGGATGTGAAGGATTTGCGCACGGCCGTGGCGGCGAAGGCGCGGGAACACCGTTTCACCCCCATGATCGGGCGCAGCCACGGCATCCATGCGGAGCCGACCACCTTTGGTCTGAAGCTGGCGTTGATGTATGATGAATTCGGGCGGGCCTTGGAACGGTTGACGGCGGCCCGCGCGCGGGTGGCGGTGGGAAAGATTTCCGGGGCCGTCGGGACCAGCGCGCATTTGTCTCCCGACGTGGAGGCCTATGTGTGCCGCGAGCTCGGGCTGACGCCCGCGCCGATTGCGACGCAGGTGGTGCAACGGGACATCCACGCCGAATTCATCGGCACGCTGGCGCTGGTGGGGGCGAGCATCGAGCGCTGGGCGACGGAATTCCGGCACCTGCAGCGCACGGAAGTCCTGGAGGCGGAAGAATATTTCGCGGTGGGCCAGAAGGGCTCCAGCGCCATGCCGCACAAGCGCAACCCCATCACCGGCGAACGGCTCACCGGGCTGGCGCGGGTGCTGCGCGGCAACGCGGTGGCGGCCTTGGAAAACGTGGCGCTTTGGCATGAGCGCGACATCAGCCACAGCTCGGTGGAGCGGATCATTTTCCCCGATTCCTGCACCCTGCTGGACTACATGCTCACCCTGTTGACGAAATTGACCACCGGCCTGCTGGTGTATCCCGAGAACATGCGGCGGAACCTGGGGTTGACCCTCGGGATGTGGAATTCCCAAACGATTCTGCTGGCATTGATCCGGAAGGGGTTGACGCGCGAGGAGGCCTACGAGTTGGTGCAGCGGAACGCCATGAAGACTTGGCAGGCCAAACACGCCGGCGACGCGGCGGCGGATTTCAAAACGCAACTGTTGGCCGATCCCGAGGTGGCCCGCCACCTGTCCCGCGGGGAATTGGAGCAGTTGTGTGACTTGGATTTTCATTTCCAGCACGTGCCGGCGCGGTTCAAGGCGCTGGGGATTGACTAAGCTTCCGGCCGAACTCGTTGGCCCTCCCTCATGCCCGGGGGAGGGCCATCCGCCAAGGCGATAAACGGGTTTCCGCCCGCCCGGCCCGGCTCAGTTGCTGATCGTTTCGTTCAGGTTCAGCAGCACATTCGCCACGGCGGTGAAGGCGGCGAGTTCAACCGCGTCGGTCTTTTCGGGCAGCGGGGATTCGCCGACTTTGAGCAAGGCCGCAGCGGCCGCGGGGTCGGCGCGGAAGTTGGCGAGTTGGCGTTCGTAGGTTTTTTCCAGCAACGCCACCTCGTCCGCCTGCGGCGCCCGGCCCAAGGTGTGCCGGAAGGCCTTTTGGAGCCGGCGCGTGGGCGCGGCGCCGGGTTCCTCGCGGCAAACGCGTTCCGCCAAGCCCCGGGCGGCTTCGACATAGGCGGGATCATTCATCAGGACCAGCGATTGCAGCGGGGTTTGCGTGCGCTGCCGCAGGAACGTGCAGACCTCGCGGCTGGGGGCGTCAAAGGTGGCAAAAGAGGGATAGTGGGCGGAGCGGCGCCAAAACACGTAGAGGCCGCGGCGGTAAATGGCTTCGCCGTGATCCTGCTCATAGTGCGCATCCGTGCCGTCCCAAATGCCCGGCGGTTGGTACGGCTTCATGCTCGCACCGCCGATTTGGGAGTTCAGCATCCCCGCGACGGCCAGGGCGTTGTCGCGTACAAACTCCGCTTCCAAGCGCAGGCGCGGGCCGCGGGTGAAGAGGCGGTTGTAGGGGTCGCGTTCCAGTTTCTCCGCGCTGACCGCCGCGGATTGGCGGTAGGTGGCGCTGGTGACGAGCAGGCGGACCAGGCCTTTGACCTCCCACGGCGCGGCGGCCGGACCCGCGGGGCCGGCGGCGGCACCGTCGCGGAAGCGGGTGGCCAGCCAATCCAATAATTCGGGATGGCTCGGCCACTCGCCTTGGGAGCCAAAGTCGTTCAGGGTCTTGACCAGGCCGGCGCCAAAGAACAGGGACCAATACCGGTTCACCGTCACGCGGGCGGTCAGGGGTTGATCTTTGCCCACGAGCCAGCGCGCCAGGGCGAGGCGGTTCGTCGGGCCGGGCGGCAGCAGGGGCAGCATGGCCGGGGTGCCGGCGGTGACGCGCTCGCCCGGATTGCGAAAATCGCCCCGGATCAAGGCGAAGGTTTCCCGGGGCGGGTTCATCTCCTCCATGATGAGGGTGGTGGGAATCCGGTTGTAGAATTCCTCCTTGCGCCGCCGCGCCGTGGCGAGGGCGGCCTCCGCGCGCAAATAATCGACCGCGTGGTTTTCCTTGTAGAAAGTGGCCAGCTCCGCGCGTTCGGCCTCGCTCCGGGTGCCGCGGCTCTTGGTGATGATCGGGAGATAGCCTTCGAGCGTCAGCGTGCGGGCGTCCTCGGGCGGCAGGGCGCGGTCGAAGAATCGAACTTCATCCACCAGGCCTTTGAGCTGGGTGTCGCCATTGCGGGCGCCGAGGCGAATCGATTCGGTATTGGTGATCGCGCCGCTGAGTTGGTCCTTCTCCACGTCCACTTCGCGCAGCTTGCCGTTGACGTAAACCTTCACTCCCGCGGCCTTGCCGGAGCCGTCGTAGGTGACCAGCACCTGCTGCCATTGGTTGCGGGGGAATTTGTTTTTGGTGCGGACTTTGAGCGCGTTGTCCGGCCACGCGTTGAGCAAATGAATCTGGAAACGATCATCGCTATACAGCAGGTCGAAGCCGCGGTAACCGGGGCCTGTTTCCATTTTGCTCAGCACGGCGCCGTCGCCCTCCGCCTTGACCCAAGCGCTGAAGCTGAAGGCGTTCGTGCGGTCCGGCGAAAACAGGGGGCCGAATTCGGCAAATGTGCGGCCATCGAGCTTCAGGGACTGGCCGACGCGGCCCGCGGTGAATTCGGGGGCGTTGGTGGTGCCGACCAGCCGACCGGTCGTCGTGCCGGCGGCGAGGGCGCCGTCCAGGGGAAGGCTGACCACGGGGGCCGCGGAGCCGATGAGGCGCGGCGGTTTGGCGCTGGTTTCGCGCTCCCATTTTTCCTGGGCTTCGCCAAGTTCGCCGATGCGGTCCTGCAGGGTCTTTTCGGCGTCCTTGAGGGTGAAATCCGCCTCGACAAATTCGAGTGCCTGCTCCGGCGTGGGGACCGGCAGGCGGGGTGGGGGATTGTCGGTGCGAATGCGGTCCAGGCCCTTTTCCGGGACGTTGTGGAAGAAAGCGTAGAGCCGGTAAAACTCCTTGGTGGCGAGCGGATCGTATTTGTGGTCGTGGCATTCGGCGCAACCGACCGTGAGGCCCAGCCAGACCGCGCCAAGGGTGTTCACGCGGTCCACGACGTATTTGTTGAGATACTCGTCGGGATCGGCGCCGCCCTCGTCGTTGGTCATGTTGTTGCGGACAAAGCCGGTGGCGATGCGCTGGGATTGCGTGGGATGCGGCAACAAATCGCCCGCCAGTTGTTCGACCGTGAAGGCGTCGAAGGGTTCGTTTTCGTTGAAGGCCCGGATCACCCAGTCCCGCCACAGCCACATGAAACGTACGCCGTCGAAATGGTAGCCACTGGTGTCGGCGTAGCGGCTCAGATCGAGCCAGTTCTGCGCCATCCGCTCGCCGTAATGCGGGGAGGCGAGCAGGCGGTCCACCAGCTTTTCATAGGCGTCGGACGAATTGTCGGTGAGGAAGGCGTCCACCTCCGCGATGGTCGGCGGGAGGCCGGTGAGATCCAGCGTCGCGCGGCGGATCAGGGCGGCGCGGTCGGCCTCGGGATTGGGCCGGAGCTGGTCCCGCTCCAAACGGGCGAGCGTGAAATAATCGACTGCATTGCGCGGCCATTGCCGGTCGTTGACCACGGGGAGGGACGGGGCCGCGGGAGGGATGAAGGACCAGTGCTTTTGCCAGGCCGCGCCCTCCTTCACCCAGCGTTGCAGCAGGGCGATTTCGGCGGGGCGCAGCGGTTTCTGGTGCTTCGCGGGGGGCATCAATTCATTGGGATCGCCCGTGGTGATCCGCGCGATGAGGGAACTGTGCTCCGGGTCGCCCGGCACGAGGGCGGTGCGTCCGGATTTCAGGGGCTGGAACGCGGTGTCCGGCAAATCCAGGCGGAGGCCCGCTTTGCGCTTGGGTTCGTCCGGCCCGTGGCAGGTGTAGCAGTGCTCGGCCAGGATGGGGCGGATTTCGCGGTTGAAATCGATTTTCGCCGTTTCCGCGGCGCGGGCGGAAGCGAAGGCGTCCGCGCCCGATCCGAGCAGGAGAGCGGTGAGCCAGGCGGAGATTCGGGTTGGGGTGGGCCGCGACATGCCGGGTACTTACCAAGCGTGGGCGGGCATTACAACCCCGGCCGCAACACCCGCACGCGCTGCGCCTCCGTGTCGCCAATGTAAACCGCGCCGTCGCGATCCACGAACACGCCGTGCGGGCGCGCCAGCCGGCCGTGCAACGGGTCGCCGTCGGGGCCGTCCCCCCGCGTGCCGTCGCCCGCCACCCGTTCCACGATGTCCCGGACGGGGTCGAAGCGGCGGATCGTGTGGCTCTCCGTGTCGGCGAAATAAATTTTGCCATCCGGGGCGGCGCTGACGCCTTTGGGGCCGGTCAAGTCCGCCGCGCGGGCCGGCCCGCCGTCGCCGCCCGGGCCTTTGCGGCCGGTGCCGGCCCGCCACTGAACCACCCCGGCGGCCGGGTCGATGGCGAGGAGCACGTTGCCCTCCCGCAGGGCCACCCAAAGCCGCCCGGCGCGGTCGAAATCCAGCGCCCGCGGTCCGAACAAAGGCGCGGTGGTCAATGATTCGCCGTCCCGGGGCAGGCGCTTCTCGCCCGTGCCGGCGAAGGTGCGGATGACTCCCCCGGAGCGGTCCACGCGGCGGATGCGGTGGTTGAGCACGTCGGCGATATAGAGATTGCCGGTGGCGTCGAAAGCAATGCTGTGCGGCTCGCGCAATTGGGCCTCCGGCGCGGGGCCGCCATCGCCCGCAAAGCCCGGCGTGCCTTTGCCCGCCAGCGTCCGCACCCGGCCGGTCGCCTGATCCAACATGCGGACGGTGTGGTTGCGACGTTCCACCCAAACGGGATTGCCCGCCGGGTCAAAGCGCACTTCATAAGGCTCGTTCAACCGGGTGGCGGTGCCGGCGGCCCCGTCGGCCGTCCAACCTGCCACGCCGGTGCCCGCGACGGTGGTGATCCGGCCATCCGGCGTCACCCGGCGCAGCCGGTGGTTGGCGGTGTCGCAAATATAGAGCGCCCCATCCGGTCCCCGGGCGATGCCGCCCGGGTCCGCCAATTGCGCCGCCGGGGCGGGGCCGCCGTCGCCCCCGAATCCTTTGGTGCCGTCACCGGCAACCGTGGTGAGTGAATCCGCCGGGGCGGCGGCCGCTGCCCAGCAGAGCCAGGCCAGCAGCACGATACGGCAAGGACGGGCCATCATGGGGGTGCCCTCAGGGCTTCCGGGCGGCTTGTACGAAAACGACGTACATGTAACAACTGGTGCCGTCCGCCACCGGGACATCGCCGCCCAGGATCAGACGTTCCGGGGCCGGGGCGCGGTGCTGGAATACTTTGAGCGGCCGGCCCTCCACCAGTACGGTCAAATCCACCGGTTGAAATTGATTGGTCAGCCAGGCGGGGCGGTCGATCCGGTCATCGTGCGCCACGGAGACGACCGTGCCGCCACGGACGGTGAGTTCCAGCAGGTTGGTGGGGCGGAAGTACTTGTCGTTGTTGGCGGTCAGCACCTGGTCGGCGCCGAGCAATTCCGTGGGCAACTCAGCGTGCCGATAGACCCGGTCCACAAATATTTGCCGGCCATTGCCCACCTCGCCCTCGGCATGCACGCCCGGGCTGGGCCCGCTGTATTTGAGCGTTTCGATGTATTTGGCAGGCTTGGGTTGGTCCGCCGACTCCGCCGCCGCGAGCCCCAGCAACAGGGCGCCCGCCGCCATTCTCACCAGGCCGTATCCCCGGATTCCGTTCACCATCAGCTTCATCCGGGGAGCTTAGCGCCGGCGGGACGGAGTGGCAACCCCGGGAAAGGCGGCGAACGGCCGGGGGTCGCAGGGTAAAGCAAAACGGGCGGCAGGAGTCCTCCTCCCGTCGCCCGTTCCGCTTAATGAACTTAACTGCCGCAGGTCGCCGGCTTGATCCGGGGTGCCCAGTTCCCCGGCCGACGGCCCGCTGACAACTGCACTTATCAATCAACTGACGGAGCCAGTGTGCGCCGACCGCGGGAATGACGCTGCCCGGTTATTGTCAAAAACCGACCGCTGGTTGCCCTGGTTTTTCGCGGCGGACC
Source organism: uncultured Pedosphaera sp. (assembly GCA_903930565.1). GTDB lineage: Bacteria > Verrucomicrobiota > Verrucomicrobiia > Limisphaerales > Pedosphaeraceae > CAIXFN01. The sequence continues at coordinate 17,822 of CAIYZC010000241.1, read as the reverse complement.
ACCGGCCTCAGCTCTTCTTGGCTTTGGCTTCTTTGGCTTCCTTGGCCTCGGCGGTGTCGATTTTCTTCAAATACTTCTTGGGGTTCTTGTCAAAATCCTTCTGACAGGATTTGCAGCAAAGTTTGATTTCGCGGCCGGCGCTGTCCTTGGTTTTCCCATAGACAAAGACGAAGGCTTCGCCCATGTCGCCGCCGAGTTTTTCATCGGAAACGGGGCAAACTTTAAGGGTGTAGGGTTTGGGCTTCGCGGCGGCGGGGGCGTCCTCGGCGCGGGCGAGGGGCGCGGTCGACAAACCGGCAAGCAGCAGTCCCAGCAGGGTCAATTTGATCAGTTTCATAATGGTTATTATCGCCAACTGCCGCCACCTTACCCCCTTTTCCAGCTGGGGGCCACCCATTTTTGCGCTCCGCACCGCGGGCGGGAGCCGGTATCGGCGTCCCGCTTTCGGACTTGCGCGGCGGTATCGCCGGCTTAAGGTGGCGGCCGGTTGCGGCCCTATAGCTCAAATGGATAGAGCGCGCGTTTCCTAAACGTGTGATTCCAGTTCAATTCTGGATGGGGCCACCACCCGCTTCCCCCCCCCGTCCGCGGTCACCGACCACGGGCTATTTGGCCTTGGGCGATGCGGTGTTTTTGACCGGCAGGCCGCGCAGGTAGTGGTCGAACCAATCGGCGAAATGCGGCAATTCTTCGGCCATGGTGCTCCAGCCGTGGCCCTTGCCGGGGCGCTCCTCCACCACGCAAACCGCGCCGGCTTCCTGGCAGCGCTGGGCGAACCGCCGGGACTGATAAATCGGCACCACCCGGTCGGCGTCCCCGTGCAGGATCAAGGTGGGCGCGGTCCGCAGGCCGACGTAGTTGATCGGGGAAATCTCCGCTCCCAGCTCGTGCCGGCCCCCGGCCGTGCGCGCGCGCGGTCCGAAGGCCGGGTTGAAAGCCTCGGTGGGCCCGTAGCCGACGCCGTCCTCCGCCTCGCGGGACCAGTTCAGGAAATCAGTGGGCGGAAAGAAGCAGGCGACCGCCTGCACGGCGCTGCTCTCGCGATCCACGGAATCGGCCGCTGCGGGATCCCCGCCCCGGCCCCGGGTGCCCACCATGAGGGAGAGGTGGCCGCCGGCACTCGCGCCGCTGATCCCCAGATGCGCGGGATCCACCCCGTACTCCGCCGCGTGGTGTCGGACAAACCGGACGGCACGGTGGATGTCCAATTCGATTTCCGGGATGATGAAGCGGGGCTGCGAACCGTGGACCACGGCAAATACGGTGTAACCGCGGTCGAGCAATGGGCGGTAGAAACCGGGATTGATGCCGTCGTGCGCCGAAAAGAAGCCGCCGCTGACGATGAACAGCACCCCGTGCCCGTTGGGATGGGCGGGGCGGAAAACGTCCAACGTCAGGGCCATCCCGAACTTGCGGCCGTACACGACGTCCTCGGTGCGGGTGTACTCCGGCGGCTCCGCCGCCGTCGCGCCCGCCAAGGTCAGCCCCACCCAAACCAAAAGCAGGGGCAGCCAAATGGAAGGGCGGGCGCGCACGGCGGGTTAGACGTTGAACTTGAAGAGCAGGACGTCGCCATCGGCCACGACGTATTCCTTGCCTTCCATGCGGTACAGCCCTTTTTCCCGGGCGGCGGCGACGGAGCCGCATTTGACCAGCGCGTCGTAGGCGACGGTTTCGGCTTTGATGAAACCGCGTTCGAAATCGCTGTGAATCACGCCCGCGGCCTGCGGGGCGGTGTCGCCGGCGTGGATGGTCCAAGCGCGCACTTCCTTTTCCCCGGCGGTGAAGTAGGTGCGCAGGCCCAACAGGTGATAGGTGCCGCGGATCAGGGCGCCGATGCCGGATTCACTGACCCCCAAGGCGGACAGGAACTCCTGGGCTTCCTCCGGCGTCAAATCGACGAGATCGCTTTCGATCTGGGCGCTGATGACGACCGTTTCGCAGGCGATGTGGGCGGCGGCCCATTCGCGGACCTTGGCGACGTAGGGATTCGTGTCCGCCGTGGCGAGATCGCCTTCTTTGACATTGGCGGCCAGAATAGTGGGCTTGTCCGTGAGGAGGTAGAAACTCTTGGCGAGCACTTTTTCCTCGGGCGTCAATTCCACCGTCAGTGCGGGTTTGCCCTGGTCGAGGTGCGGCTCCAGCTTGGCCAGCACTTCGGCTTCGGCGATGGCCGCCTTGTCGCCGCGCTTGGCATCCTTGGCGCCTTTTTCCCGGCGTTTTTTCACCGTTTCCAAATCGGCCAGCACCAACTCGGTGATGATGGTTTCGATGTCGCGCACCGGATCAATCGCGCCCGCGACATGATGGATGTCGGCGTCTTCGAAACACCGCACCACTTGCACGATGGCGTCCACTTCGCGGATGTGGGTCAGAAACTTGTTGCCCAAGCCTTCGCCCTGCGCCGCGCCCTTGACCAGGCCGGCGATGTCCACAAATTCCACGGCCGCGGGGATGATGACGGACGTTTTGGCAATCTTGCGGAGGACTTCCAGGCGGGCGTCCGGCACGGTGACGATCCCGACGTTGGGATCAATGGTGCAGAACGGGTAGTTGGCCGCCACCGCTTTGCGCGTGCGGGTGACCGCGTTGAACAAGGTGGACTTGCCCACGTTGGGCAACCCGACGATTCCGGCTTTAAGCATAAATCATTTCCCGCTGCCCGGGCGGGGATCGGTGGGGGCGGCCGGTTCGGCGGCCACGGCGTCGCGGATCATTTGACGGAATTTGAGCAGGCCCTCGTCGAACGCGGCGGCGATGCCCAGGACGGGCACCTTGCGGATTTTCCGTTTGAAGAGTTTGAGGTTCTCCTCGGCGACGGGTTCATCCATCTTGTTGGCGACCACGATGCGGGTCTTCGTCAGCATCGCGGGGTCGTACATCTCCAACTCGCTCAGGAGTTGGCGGTAATCATCCCACGGTTTGCGCCCATCGATGCCGGCCATGTCGAGCAGCAGGACCAGCACCTTGCACCGCTTGATATGGCGGAGGAAAGCGTGCCCCAGGCCCACGTTGTTGTGGGCGCCCTCGATCAAGCCCGGCACGTCGCAGACCGTCAACCGGTGGAAGTCCGGATATTCGACGATCCCGATTTGGGGGGTGAGGGTGGTGAAAGGGTAGGGGGCGATTTTGGGGCGGGCGTGGGAAATAGCCGTCAGCAGGGTGGATTTGCCCGCGTTCGGGTAGCCCACCAAGCCCACTTCGGCCAGCAGGCGCAATTCCAAACGGAATTCACCCTCGTCGCCGGGCTCGCCGGGTTGGGCGAACCGGGGCGTCTGGTGGCGCGCCGTGGCGAAGTTGCGGTTGCCCAAACCGCCGCGACCGCCTTTGCACAAGACGAAGGTCTGGCCGTTCTCGGTCAAATCCGCCACCAATTCCGCTTCGCCCTCGGTTTCGGCCAAGGCCGCTGGGTCCGGCGGTTCAGCGCTCAGGTCAATTTCCAGCGCCCGGACCGTGCCGGAGTGCCGGATAACCGGGCGGCGGGGGACGTGCAACCCGCTGCGGCCGGTGGCCTTTTCGTCGCCGGTTCCGCCTTCCGCGGACTCCCCCTCCGCTTCGGCTTCCAGTTCCGCCGCGAGGGCCGCCGCCGCTTCCAGCGTGGTCGGCGGGGTGGGTAGTTTCCAGACGAGGGTCCCGCAGGGCACTTTGATCAACAAATCCGCGCCGGCATGGCCGTCCATGCCCTTGCCCATGCCGGGGTCGCCCACTTCGGCGATGAGCCGGGGCACGTAGTATTGCCCGATCAGGCTGTTCAGGTCGTGGTCGGCCTGCAAGATGACGTTGCCGCCCCGCCCCCCGTTGCCGCCGCTGGGGCCACCCTTGGTGATGTAGGCTTCGCGGTGGAACGCCACACATCCTTTGCCGCCGTGGCCGGCGCGCGCGTAAACTTTGACCTGGTCGACAAACATGGGGGAAATGAAAAAAGGGCGAGGCCGGAGACCTCGCCCAGAGTAAACCGGCGACCGCGGACTAGTTGTTCGTGGCGGGCGCGGGGGCGGCCGCAGGCGCGGCGGCGTCGGCGGGCACGGAAACGATGTTCACCCGGCGGCTCTCCTTGTCGAAGAGGACCTTGCCATCCACCAAAGCGAACAGGGTCCAATCCCGGCCGGTGCCGACATTGTGCCCGGCGCAGAACTTGGTCCCGCGCTGGCGCACGAGGATGCTGCCCGCGGTGACGAATTCGCCGCCGTAGCGTTTGACGCCGAGGCGCTTGCTGGCGCTGTCACGCCCGTTGCGTACGCTGCCTTGACCTTTCTTATGTGCCATAAAAACTTAAGCGTTGATCTCTTTGATTTTGACGACCGTCAGTTCTTGACGATGGCCCACGGTGCGATGATACCCCTTGCGGCGCTTCATCTTGAAGGCGATCTTCTTCTCGCCCCGCTTGTGGCCGACCACGTCGGCCACCACGCGGGCGGTCGCCACGGTGGGGGACCCGACGGTCAGTTGGCCATCCTTGCTCACGAGCAGGACGCGGTCAAAAGTGTGCGGCTGCCCGGCCTCAACGGCCAAGCGCTCGATTTCCAACGTGTCTCCGGCGGCGACACGATATTGTTTACTGCCGGTCTCAACTACAGCGTACATAAATTTTCCCCGCAAAAGGGACGGAGAGCTAAACCGAAAAAAAACGGGGTGTCAACCCCTCATTTAAGTTTTCTTTCAGCCAGCGCGTCCCCGGCACTATACGGCCTCCCCGCCGTTCCGCCAGCAGAAAAGCCGGTTGCCCGGTCGATTTTTTGCGCGGGTCCCCGCGCGGTGCCCTAATGCAACCGCGAATCCTTCAAAAACGCCGCGCTAAAATCCAACATCAACCGGTTTCTCCCCCCGTGGTGGATGCTCCGCCCCTTCAATTCCGGCGGCACCGCCGCCACGGTGGCCGGAAAATAAGGGTCCACCACCAGCTCTACGTCGGACGGGCCGTTGGGGAATCCAACCGTGGGATTGCTTGCCAGCAACAGGTCCGGGAGGCATTGCGCGGTTCGTTTGCCCCAGAAATCATCCAACGGCACCGGATCGTCCGGCCGATCGAACCGCCAAGCCCAATAACGGGTGATGGCGGCGTCGGCGTTCGTGGAGACCAGTTGGAGGGATTGCTCCGCATTACCGACCGGCGAGACGATTGCTGCGGGGCAGGACCACAAGTCCCGGCTCGTGCCGGAATCCGCCAGGACAATCGCCGCCCAGCCGGCGCGCGGATCGGAAGTGGGCCAGTTGTTCCATGGCTTGTAGCCCCCGGGCAGGCTGGATTTCAAATCGCGACGGTCGGGAAACCGGTCGCCTTGTTCATTTAGATAAACGCTGAAAGCAATCCCGATTTGGCGCAAATTCGAGAGGCAGCCCGACCGCTTGGCGGATAGTTTCGCCTGGCTCAGCACCGGTAAAAGCATTGCCGCCAGGATCGCGATGATCGCAATCACCACCAACAACTCAATGAGGGTGAAGGCGCGGAGTCCGCCTTCGGGGCGGCGGGGTTGCGGGCGCGTTGGTCGGCGGCGGGGGCGCGTGGCGGCGTGGGCGGGCATGGGCGGCGACGCTGCAAGTTACTCCATCCCGTAGATTTCGCAAGTGACAACGCCGGCCCGGGCGGGCTCGCGCGCGGCGCGGCGGGGGTGGTTGGGATTTGACCCGGCCGGCCGGTCGGCGCAAACTGCCCGGTATGAACCAGTCTGCCACCGTTTCGAACGCGCACCGGACCACCTGGCGCGTGGCCTTGGGCGCGCTGTTCGTCGCCCTGACTTTGGCCCGGGTCGCCGCGCAAACACCAGCGCCGCCCGTCGGCGTGACCACGCAATCCGCCATCGTTTACGGCCAGGCGGCGGGGCGGCCATTGCTCCTCGACGCCTATCTGCCCGGTACGAACTATGCCCGGCCGCGGCCGGGGGTGTTGGTGGTTCACGGCGGCGGTTGGGAGGGTGGGGGACGCCATGAGGGCTATTATCAAAAGCTGGCCACGGATCTCGCCGAGGCCGGATTTGCCGCTTTTAGCGTGGATTATCGCTTGGTGCGCCGGCCCGCCGACGGGGTGGGCGCGCAAAACAGCTTTCCCGCGCCATGGGACGATTGCCAACGCGCGGTGCGCTGGGTGGCGCGGCACGCCGCCGAATTTGGCGTTGAACCGCGGCGTTTGGGGGCTGTGGGCGTTTCCGCCGGCGGTCATCTGGTGGCGTTGCTGGGCACGCGGGATACCCGCGACAATGCGGACGCCGAGTTGGCCGCCTTTCCCAGCCGGGTTCGGGCGGTGGTGGATATTTTTGGTCCGGCCGACCTTACGCAGGCCTTTCCGGCGGTGAATTTGTCCGGCATCACGGTGCAGGGCATGGTGGACAATCTGGTTGGATCCACGAATGCCGCCGCCCGGCGGGCCGCTTCCCCGCAATTCTTTATTGATGACCGCACGGTGCCCTTTTTGATTTTCCAAGGGGACCGGGATCCGCTGGTGCCCGTGGCGCAGTCCCGCGACTTTGCCGCCGCGCTGCGGAACGCGGGCCGGGAGGTCGCCTACATCGAGTTTCCGGGAGAGGGCCATGGATTCGGCCAGCCGGAAAACGTGGCGCGGGTGAATCGGGAGATGATCGCCTTCTTCCGGCGCACCTTGGGGGAATAACGGAACGCGGTGCCGCGCGCCGCCGGGCGGAATCCGCTTTACGCTCCGCGGGTCTCCGACCTAATCTGCGCGCGCGGCAACCGCCACCGCTCCCCCATGCGAAAAACCAAAATCATTGCCACCCTGGGGCCGGCCACTGATTCGCCCGAAATGATCGGGCGGCTCATTGACGCCGGCTTGAACATCGTCCGCCTCAATATGTCCCACGCGCCCCATGATTGGGTGCGCCGGCTGGTCGCCGATATCCGGGCCGCCGCCGCCCTCCGCCAGTGCCTGGTGGGCATCCTCATGGACACCCAGGGCCCCGCCATCCGCACCGGCGACTTGGCGGCGCCCATCAAACTGGCCCCGGGCCAAAAGTTTGTCTTCACCGTCGGTTCCGCCCGCTGCACCACCGATCCGTCCACGAGTGTCAATTATCCCGAATTCGTCAATGACATCCACGTGGGCGACACCATTCTGGTGGACAACGGCGCGATGCAGATGAAGGTCCTGGACAAGGACGCCCATCGCGTCGTGTGTGAAGTGCTCACTGAAGGCGTCATCGGCAGCCGGCGCCATATCAACTTGCCCGGCGTGAAGGTGAGTTTGCCGGCGCTGACGGAAAAGGACATCGTCGACGTGGAATTGGGGCTGGAGCTGGGGGTGGATTTCATCGCCTTGTCCTTCGTCCGCGCGGCCAAGGACATTCGGGAACTCCGCAAGCTCGTCCAAAACGCCAAACGCCCCCCGCTGCTGATTGCCAAGATCGAGGACCAGGAGGCGATCCGCAACCTGGATGCCATCATCCGCCAATCGGACGGCATCATGGTGGCCCGCGGCGACTTGGGTATCGAGGTGCCGTACGAGGAACTGCCGATCATCCAACGCAAGATCGTCAAAACTTGCCTCCGCGTCGGGCGGCCCGTGATTGTGGCCACGCACATGCTGGAGAGCATGATCCAATCCCCCATGCCCACGCGCGCGGAGGTCACCGACGTGGCGAACGCCGTCTTTGAGCAGGCCGACGCCATCATGCTCAGCGGGGAAACCACCGTGGGCAAATACCCTGTCAAATGCATCGAGGTCTTCGACCGCATCGCGGCCCGGACCGAGGCGAGCGGCGGGGCGAATTTTTGGCAGCAGGCGGAAATGTTCGACCCGCGCGAAAAAATCGCCCAGGGCGCCGTCATCATGGCCAACCAATTGCGCGCCCCCGCGATCATTTGCCTGATCCGCAGCGGGAGCATGAGCCGCTATGTTTCCTGGTTCCGGCCGCGTTATTCGACGATTTACGCTATTGGTCAGGACCGGGATGTGGCCGAGGAATTGACCCTCCACTGGGGCGTGGTGCCGCTCGTGATGCCGTTCGACCCGACGGACTTGGACAAGAATATCCAGTCCGCCCTGGACCTGCTGGTGGCGCGCCATCATCTGCGCAAAGGCAGCCACGTGATCATCATCAGCTCGATTCTGGCGGGCGATCAAATCGTGGACGCCGTGCAGATGCGCGAGGTGCGCTGAGGGGGCGGATGGACCGGGGTAACCCCATGCCCGGGGAGCGGGAATGCGCCGCTGGGGAATAATGTTTTGCGGTGGGTTGCCGGACGGCCATTTTTCGGGCATCGTAAGGCGCTCTTAAACGAAGGGTTTCTTATGACTATGAACCGAATTGCCGGCGCGGGATGGATCTTGGTGGGGATTTTCTGTGGTACCGGGGCCTCCGCCGTGGACCAGTGGCCCCAGTTTCGTGGGCCCAATGCCTCCGGGGTGGCGGCGGGGGCGCATCCGCCCTTGAACCTCAGCCCCGGCAACTGGGTGGCCTGGCAGGTCGCGGTGCCTTGGTCGCCCTCCTCACCAGTGGTCTGGGGCGACCGCCTCTACCTCACCACCTATACAGAGCACCAATTGGAAACCCGGTGCCTGGACCGGCGGGACGGCAAGACCCTGTGGACCGGCTTGGTGCCGGTGGATCAGTTGGAAGTGTTCCACAACACGGATGGCAGTCCGGCCGCCTCCACGCCGGCGACGGATGGGAAGCACATTGTCAGCTATTTCGGGTCTTTTGGACTGGTTTGCCACGATCCGCAAGGGCGGGAATTATGGCGGCACCCGTTGCCCTTGGCGATCAGTGGCGGGAGCTACGGGTCGGGCACCTCGCCGGTGATTCATGAGGGGTTGGTGTTGTTGAACCGCGACCAGGATCAGAATTCCTCCCTGCTGGCCGTGGACGTGAAGACTGGCAAAACCGCTTGGGAAACATCCCGTCCGGATGCGAGCGGCAGTTTTGGCACGCCGATCGTCTGGCCGCGCGGCAAGGGCTGGGAAGTCGTCATGCCCGGTTCCGTGCGGCTCAAGGGCTACGACCTGAAGACCGGGCGCGAAAACTGGTTGTTCGACGGTGTGACCGGGTTTTCCTGCACCACGCCGGTGGTGGGCGACGGTTTGTTGTTTTTCGCGGGTTGGTCGCCCGGCAAGGCGGACTCCCCCTGGCCCGCTTGGGAGATCTTTCTCGGGCGCTATGACAAGAACCACGACGGGGAGATCACGATGGATGAATTCTCGCCCGCGGAGCGGGATTATGTGCGCGGGTTGGATGTGAACCACGACGGCAAAATCACCAAATCCGATTACGAACAAGTGCAGGCGCGGGCGGTCCAGTCCGCCAACCTGATGGTCGCGGTGCGGCCGGATGGGGTGGGGGACATCACCGCAACGCATTTGGCGTGGAAGTTTGAAAAAGGGCTGCCCTACGTGCCGTCGCCTTTGTTTTATGACGGCGTGGTCTATCTGATTCGGGATGGGGGCATGATGTCGGCCTTCGAGGCGAAGACCGGGCGGCCGCTCTACTCGCAGGAACGGTTGGAAGCCCAGGGCAGCTATTACGCGTCGCCGGTGGCGGCGGATGGACGGATTTACGTGGCCTCCCTCGCGGGCAAGCTCACGGTGGTGAAGGCGGGCGGAACGAAGCCGGAGACGCTGCACCAGGCGGATTTCGGCGAGCGCATTCTGGCGACCCCGGCCATCGTGGGGAATTGGTTGTACCTGCGCACGCAGACGAAACTCTATGCTTTCGGTGCCGGCAGCGCGGGGCGGTGAGTCGTCGGCTCAATGCTCCTTGAGCAGGAGGCGGACGTGGACGAAACGGGCGTTCACGACGTTGAACCCGGAGAATTCGCCCGCCCACCGGCAACCGGCGGGCGGCGCGGCGAAGAGCCGCCCGGCGGTGTCGGCGGGCAGGATGCAAAAGCGCGGCCCGGGTTGCGCCATGAACGCGGGCAGTTCCGCCGGGGGCATGGCGGCGCAGAAACCGTTCACCCGCGTGCGGAAGTACCACACCAAGCTCGGTTCATCGTAGTCCACCGCCGCGAATTCCATTTCCGGTCGCAACGCCCCGCCGACTTGGGCAAGCAGTTGGGGGGCGGGGCTGTACTGGCGCACGATCGGGAAGGCCAAGCCCGCCGCCAAGGCGGCGAAGGCCGTCACCCCCAGAACCGCGCGACGGAAGGGCCGGATCGGCCGCGCCGCGCGGTGCCATTCGCGGGCCAGGAGCAGGGCTAGCAGCGGGAACGCCGGCAGGGTGTAATGGGGTAGGCGGGTTTTGTAAAAGGTGAACAACCCGAACACCACCGCGATGCCGCCGAGCAAATAGGCGGTCAGGTCGTCGCCGCGATCCGCCCAGGCCCGGCGCGCCAACCAAGGCAGCCAGAGCGACCAGGGAAAAAAGCTCAAGAACACGGTCAGGAAATAAAACGGCAACAGGACCAAATACAAAGCCACCCCGCCGCCGCCGTGCCCCTCAAAGGTGGTCAGGCCCCGGGCGATGACGTGTTTGCCGATGCCTTCGCGCCAATATTCCCCATGGGTGGAGAGCAGGGCGGGGACGCCCCACACCGCCACCAAACCGGCGGCGACCGCGAGCAACCCGCAGGCCGCCCCCCAGCCCGGCGTGCCGCGCCCACGGCGCACCCGCACCGCCGCAATCATGCCGAACGGCAGCCACCCGATCGGACCCTTCGCCAGAAATCCCAGCGCCAAAGCGGCGGTGAACAGCAGCGCAAACCCGCGCCGGCGGGCGGCGTTTTCCTCCGTGACGCGCCGCCCCATTTCCCAGCCGGCCCACGCGCCCAGCGTCACCGCCAAGACCAGCAGACTGTCCGCCACCGCGAGCTTGGAATGGACCACCACTTGCAGCGCGGTGGCAAAAATTAACGCCGCCCAAACCCCCACGGCTTCCCCCGCCACGCGGCGTCCCCAGAGATAAAGCAGCAGACTGGTGAGCGCGGAAGCGAGCACCGAGGGAAGGCGCACGGCGCGTTCCGATTCACCAAAGACGCGGCACATCAGCGCCTGCGCCCAGTAGGTCAACGGTGGCTTGTCGAAGCGGTAGTGGTTGTTGAAATGCGGCACGAGCCAGTCCCCGCCCGCCCGCATCTCCCGGGTGGCTTCGGCAAACCGCGGTTCATCCCGGTCAATCAAGGGCAGCGTTCCCAGCCCCGCCAGATGCAGCAGCAGGGGGAAAAGAAAGACCAGCGCCAACCGCCCGCGGAAATTCGGGGCGGGGCGGGACGGGGCGGCGGTTGCGGATTCGTTCATGCGGGCTTCCCAACCGTCGTTGCGGCGACGGCATTTTCGACTCCCCCTTTTATCCCAAATCCCGCATGCTGACCAGCGTGCATTCCGAACACCGCCCGCCCGACCAACCACCCCGCCCCGCCTCGCGGACGGGGCGCGCGCGTTGGGGCGGGGCCCTGCTGGGGGCGGCGGTCGTTTTGGCGCTGGCGTTTTGGGGGGATGCGCCGGTGGATGCCTGGGTGCGGGCCCATCGCCAATCCCCTTGGCTGCCCTTGGCTTGGTGGGTGACCCACTGGTCGGACTGGCCCGAGTTGCTGCTGTTGGTGGGCGCCTTTTACGGTCTCGCGGTCTGGCGGCGGCGGGTGCGTTGGCGCCAATTGGCGGCGGCGATGGCGGTGGGTTTGCTGGTGGTGGGCGGTTCGTCCACCCTCATCCGGTCGGTCACCGGGCGCACGCGACCGAATGCGACCGCGGTCCCCGGCTGGTACGGGGTGCGGCATGACGGGCGCTGGCTCATCGGCCGCTCCGATTTCAACGCCTTCCCCTCCGGCCATATGGGCGCGATGATGGGGGTGGTGATGCCGTTGATTCTGGGCACGCGGCGGGGGCGCCTCCCCGGAGTTTTGGCCGCTATACTCATGGCTTGGGCGCGGGTGTTCACGTGGTACCACCATCTCTCCGATGTGGTCGCCTCCGCCATCTTGGGGGTCGTCCTGGGCACTTGGCTGTGGCGGCGGTGGGGGTGGGGGGCGAAAGCCACCCCCCGCGAGTAAATGCCGCGCGGCAATCCCCCGCCCGGGCCGCGCCGGGCTCAGCGGCCGCGGGTGAGGTGGCGGACGTCCACGGCCTCCATGCCGGCATCGCGGATGGCTTGCATCCCCAAGTCGGTGTCTTCGTACGCGCGGCAGTGTTCGGGGCGTACGCCAATTCGCCGGGCGGCTTCCAGGAAAATGTCCGGGGCGGGCTTTTGGCGGGTGACCTGTTCGCTGGTCACGATCGCGTCAAAAAGTTCCACGATGCCCAAATGGAACAAGATTTGGGTGATGATCTTCTGCGTGCCGCCGGAAGCTACGGCCAGCGGGATGCGGCCGTGGTACTCGCGCGCCACCGCCACGACGGCGGCGACTGGTTGGACCTGCGGGATCAGAGGATGGAATTCGGCCTCTTTCTCGTGGGCGGCCGCGAGCGGGTCCAGTTCGATGCCTTGTTCCCGGCCCAGCATCCGCAGGATGTCCCGGGAAGGGACCCCGCCGAGGGAGTAAAAGCGGTCTTCTGGAAAGTGGAGGCCGTAGCGGCCGGCGATCACCTGCCAGGCGCGCCAGTGGAGGGGCATGGTGTCCGCCAAGGTGCCATCGCAATCAAAGATGATGCCACGGGGTTCCGGGCCGGAGCTGGGGGGAAGGGTCATAAATTTAGGGCGGCCATCTTCTTTTCGAGATCGTCCGCCATGAGGGGATCGATCACGGCGTCCAAGTCGCCTTCGATGATGGCCGGGAGATTGTAGAGCGTGAGTTCGATGCGGTGGTCGGTGACCCGGTTCTGGGGGAAATTGTAGGTGCGGATGCGCTCATTGCGTTCGCCGGTGCCGACTTGGTCTTTGCGTTGGGCGGCGTACTTGGCGTTTTCCTCGGCCACTTTTCGTTCCAGCAGGCGGGACCGGAGCACCTTCATGGCGCTGGCTTTGTTTTTGTGCTGCGACCGCTCGTCGGCGCATTTCACAATCAGGCCGCTGGGTTTGTGGAGGATTTGCACCGCGGAATCGGTGGTGTTCACGCCCTGGCCACCGGGGCCTGAAGCGCGGCAACGGCTGATCTCCAAGTCCTCGTCCTTAATGACCAGATCCACTTCCTCGGCCTCCGGCAACACCGCCACGGTGCAGGTACTGGTGTGGATGCGCCCCTGCGCCTCGGTGGCGGGGACGCGTTGCACCCGGTGCACGCCGCTCTCGTATTTCAGGCGCTTGTACACATCGGTGCCGGTAACGCTGCAAATCACTTCCTTCAGCCCGCCGAGATCGGAATAGCTGGAGTCCATGATCTCCACTTTCCACCGTTGGGTTTCGGCATAGCGGGTGTACATGCGGTGCAAGTCGGCGGCGAAGAGGGCGGATTCCGAACCGCCGGCGCCGGCGCGAATTTCCAAGATGGTGTTCCGGGAATCGGTGGGTTCCGGGGGCAGGATGCCCCGGCGGACGGCGCCCGCGAGGCGGGCGACTTCTTTCTCCAGCCGGGCGACTTCCTCCGCCGCCATGACGGCCAGCTCGGAGTCGGTCGATTCCGCGGCCAGCAGGGCGCGGTTCTCCGCGAGTTCGGCCTCGGCGTGCACAAAATCCCGGCCGGTGGCGACCAAATCCTTGAGCCGCGCGTATTCCCGGGACAACTCCTGAGCCCGCTGCGGTTGATCGAAGGCTTTCGGATCGCTCAACGCCGCCTCAACCTCCGCAAAACGGCGGGCGAACCGGTCAATGTGGGGACGCAATTCCATGGGAAAACCGGGGGGTTAAAGCAATCGGCGGCCGCGCGCCATAAATGTCCGCCGGGGAGCAACCCGCCATTCGATGCCGGCGCCCACCCCAAAAAAACAAGCCGCCCGTCCGGCGGTGAAGCCGGGCGGGCGGCGGTGGGAAAACGAACTATTTCTTCTTCTTCTTGAGCGCGGCGGCGGCGGCCTGGGCGGCCTGGGTCTTGGCCAGGCGCTGTTGGAACTTGTCCACGCGGCCCGCAGTATCCACGAACTTCTGCGTGCCCGTATAGAAGGGGTGGCAGACGTTGCAAATGCCGAGCAAGACCGTGTTACGGGTGGAGCGGGTTTTGATCACGTTGCCGCAGGCGCAACGAATTTCCGACGCCTGATATTTAGGATGTATGTCAACTTTCATAGCCAAAGGCCGGTTAAACTAACACGGGAAGGATGGGTGGCAAGACTTTATTTGTCCCGGGAGCGGATTATTTTTTTTGGTAACGCCCGCCGCCCGGGGGCGCCCCGAACCGGGATCAAACCGGCAGGTCCGGACCGCCCAATCGTCGATGAAACAGGTCCAAAATCAAGCGTTGGGTGATTTGGGCCAGTTCGGGGTCGTAGCGGACGCCTTCGTCGCGCAGAAAAGCATGCTGCCCATTGAATTCGTGCCAGGTAAAGGTTCGTTGCGCGGCCGTCAAAGCCTCGTACACCACCCGTCGACCCGGGTCGGGAATATGCGGGTCTTGGCGGCCCCAGATGAGCAGCAATTCCCCGTTGATCCCGGCCGCCGTGGCGAGGGTGTCATCCGTTCGCCCCGCGCCCAGCCCGCGCAGATGCAAATCCGTGGGGTAAAGGCAGGCCGACGCCCGCACCAGGGGTTGCCGGGCGGCGCGGAACGCCAAGTGGCCGCCGAGGCAAATGCCGAGTGTCCCGACCCGTCCGGTGCCCGCGGGGTGCCCGGCCAGATACTCCAGCGCCGCGTGGGCGTCCGCATCGTACGCGGCCAATTCCTTGGTGGTTTTGAGCGCGTTGCCGCGTTCCGCTCCCGCCGCATCGTAAGGGAGGACCGTTCCGGCGGGGAGAAATTCGTGGTAGACTTCAGGCACCGCCACCAAGTAACCGTGTCCGGCCAGCCACGCCGCCGTGCGGCGGATGGGACCGGTGACTTGGAAGATCTCCGAATACAGCAGCACGCCGGGGTAGCGGCCGGGGGCCGCGGGGCGGTAAATGAAAGTGCGCATCGGCCCGTTGGGGGTGGGCAAATCCATCACTTCCTGGTCGTTGATGAGCATCTGAATTGGAATGCGAAAACGGTTGAAACGCAGCCCGGTCGGGACCGCCGGGGAGGGTATGGGTCATTTCCCTGATTAAAAAAAGAACCCCGCCGGTTGTGCCGGCGGGGTGTTGAATTTGGCGGTTTGCCAGCGGGCTTTGCTTAGGCCGCTTGGAAACCGGCGCGGCGGCCGGCGTAAGCCAGACCGGCGATCGCCAAGCCCATGAGCCAAACGGTGTTCACACCGTCCGGCACCGCGGCGTTGGATTGAATGGAACCATTCAAGCTCACTTTGTTCACGCCCGCGTTGTGGGCGATCATCTGGCCCAAGCTCAAACCGTTCCAAGACCAGCCCAATTGAATCGTGGCGCCTTGGGTGGCCAAGCCGATGAGGTCGGCTTCGTGGCCGGTGTAGGTGCCCGTGCTCAAGTTCAGCGTCAGCGCGGAATCGCTCACACCATTCGCCAAGAACGTGTTGCCGTGGCCGGTGTGCATGTACACCTGGGTAATGGTGTCGAACGAGGGCGTGGACTTGTAAATGTGATTCGCATTGACCGGATCATTGACGCCCAAGGGAGCGCTGGGGTTGTAACCCGCGTCCATGATCATGAACACGGGGGTGCCCACCGCAGTGAGGGTCGCGATTTCCGTGTGCACGCCGCCGGCAACGGAGTCCATGTAGCCGCTGATCGAGAAGCCGCCGGTCAGAATCCCCATGAGGCCGGTGGCCGTCGGGACGGAGGGATCGTCGATGGAGTTGTTGATTTCGAAACCAAAGCCTTTGGTGGCGTCGTTCAGCGTGCTGTTTGCGATGCTGATCGTTGGCGGATTGTAGGGCATGTGATTGCCCGACTCCCCGGTGAAGACGAGTTGGCTGTTGCCAGTGGTGGCAAAGTCGAACTCCAAGGCGCGTGCGCTGGGCAGCGTGAAAGCTGCCAAACCCACCGCCGCGATGATGGTT
The DNA here is from genome assembly GCA_903930565.1 of uncultured Pedosphaera sp. Classification (GTDB taxonomy): domain Bacteria; phylum Verrucomicrobiota; class Verrucomicrobiia; order Limisphaerales; family Pedosphaeraceae; genus CAIXFN01. The sequence continues at coordinate 1,970 of CAIYZC010000241.1, read as the reverse complement.
ATTTGTTTCATTCTAATGATTATTAACTCTGAATTGCATTGTTAAGGTTCTACGCGCCAACCGGGCCTGCCGCAAACCCGGCCGGTGGTGCCCATTAACCGCTACCCGCGGTCCGCGCCTTATTGCCAGTTGCGTCGTCGCCCTGACTGACAATTCTTACCCAGCAACGCTAGTGCCAAGGGCCGAAATTGTCAATGCCAAAATCAGATTTGTCACAAACAGTTGCTGGGGGAGGTCAAAACCACTGGTCAAGGAGGCTTTTCGCGGTGCAAGATCAGTGGTTCCTGGTTGGCGCAAGTGCCTTGGAGGGGGGGATTTGCCTGCGGTGGGCGCGGCGGGCCGGTCAAGGGTGCGAAGTGGCGACGCCGTTTCGCAAGGTTGCGAACAGCGGCGTCGCGGCGGTCGGGGTTTCGCAACGGCCGACTCCTCGGAGCTCCCGCCCACGTCAATTTGTTTTCAGCCTGCACTATTATTTCCGGTCTCCGGCTGCTTGGTGCCGTTGGCTTGCGCCCGGGCACCGACCCTGGACCACCGCCCCGAGCGGGATCAAGAGCTGAAGCGGCCCTCTTGCCCGATGGTTTCGGGAACGTCAAAAGTGCCCCCGGCCGGCCGGCCGGGTTTTTCGTGACGGATCGGGAGCGGCCGGCAGGTTGGTCAGGCCTGGCGCATGCCAACGTGGCGGGCACCCGCCAAGCCCGCAAGGGCCAGGGCCATCAGCCAAAAGGTGTTTCGGGCGTCCGGCACGTTGGAGGGCGAATTAAGGGAACCGTTCAAGCTCACCGCATGGTTGCCCGCGTTGAGCGCCAACATCGAGCCCAAGCTCAAGCCGTTCCAAGACCAACCCAGGGAAATCGTGGCGGCTTGGCTCGCGAGGGCGATCAAGTCCGCCTCGTGGCCGGTGTAGTGGCCGGAGCTCAAGTTCAGCGTCAGGGTGTCATCACTGATGCCGTCCGCGCTGAACGACTTGCGGCCGCCGGCCTGAACCAGGTAGACCTGCGTGATGTTCGCAAATACCGAGCCGGCCCGGTAGATGTGGTTCGCATTGGCCGGGGCGTTGATTCCCAGGAACGGGTTGTAGCCGGCATCCATGATCATGAGCTCCGGACTGCCCACCGCGGTGGCGGTGGCGGTTTCCAAGTGCAAAAACCCCGCGGGGATGGCCATGACCGCGTCGGTATAGCCGGTCAGGGCAAACTGCGCGTTCAGTATCCCCATGTCCCCGGTGGCCGAGGGATGCGATGAATCATTCAAGGTGTTGTTGATTTCGAAGTCGAAACCCTTGGAGGGATCATTCAGCGTGCTGGATCGCAAAGTGAAAGTGGCGTCCTGACTGGAGTGGTGGAGCGCGGTGGCCCCCGTGAAGACGAGTTGACTGTTGCCCGTGCTGGCGAAGGAGAATTGCAGGGCGTGGGCGGTGGGGAGCATGGACGCGGCCAACCCGGCGGCGGCGATCAGGGTGAGGTTCTTCATTTTGGTAAGGTAATTATTAATGTTATCGTCAAGATAAGCTTATGCTAGAATTCCCAACGAACCAGTGGGGGATGTGCCCACGGGGACCGCGGCCGGCGGTGGTGCGTCGCGGCGGGGAATGCCTGTCGGGTGTGGTGGCGGGGTTCGCGGCGTCTATTTGGGCCGCGCCCGGAAGGCTCCGGGTGGGCGGCGGCGCACCTGCCTTGGCTCAAGCGGGTAATGGGCTGGCGTGGGACCAACCGACCCCGGTCAGTCCGGGATGCCGGGCGCTCGGCGGTGCCAAAGGGGGCGTCCGCCACGGTGGCACCAGAGGGGGCGGTCGGAATCCTTCGGGAATTGCGGACCGCGGTGTCAATCCGGCGTCCCGACCGGGCCGAAGGGCCTGCCGGAGGGGGCTAAGCAGGGCGTCCGCGGTGGCGCAATTTGTCGCAGGCTACGGCGAAGATAATGACCGCCCCGATGACAATTTCCTGCATATAGGTCTCCAGCCCCATTTGGTT
>CAIYZC010000240.1 GCA_903930565.1 uncultured Pedosphaera sp. | reverse complement strand
GACTCTGACCCGGCCCCCGCCAATGCCCGGCGGCCCTGCCGCCCTCACAACTGGGAAATTTGTGGCAGTCGAGGTGACGAGACTCTGACCCGGCCCCCGCCAATGCCCGGCGGCCCTGCCGCCCTCACAACTGGGAAATTTGTGGCAGTCGAGGTGACGAGACTCTGACCCGGCCCCCGGCAATGCCCGGCGGCCCCGCCGCCCTCACAACTGGGAAATTTGTGGGAGTCGAGGTAACGAGGCTCTGACCCGGCCCCCGCCAGATTCGGCCTCTTGGGGCGAGGGGTGCGGCCGCATACTGCTCCCAAAGCGTAAAATTGGGAACTGCCCCAGGCATTGTTTATTGCTTCGCCATGGACAACCCATGGTTAGTACCGGAGGGTTTGACGTGATTTTGAACCGTCGGGAACCGTCCGCCCGCAGGCACTGGCCCGGCGCCTCCAAGGAACTTGAAGCTTTGCGTTTCCGTGTCCGCCCCCCCCGGTTGCAAAACTCCCCGCGAATGACTTTGGATTTTGTGGCCGGGCTGAATCAGCGGTGCGCCGAGATCGCTGCCGCCACCGGCTCCCAAACTCAATGCCCGCCCTGGCGCGGGCGGTTGCTCCCCGCTGAGTTCCGTGTGCTGCGCACCTCCTTCCGCCATGAAAACTAAACTGCTGATCGAAAAGGACTTAAATTCAGCACAACTGCGCGCCCGGCTGGCGCGTTTGGAAAAGGAAATGGTGGTGCTCCGCGCTGCCGTCGCGCGCTTCAAGCCAAGCCCCACCCGGCTCCCAAAGCGGGCCCACCCCAGTCCGGGTTGAAAGCACCCCTGAAAAATTAGCGGGCGCCGCTCCCTCCGGCCTTTCCTTCCGAAATCCTGTGAATCCTGTGAACCCTGTCAAAAGATCGCCCGCAGCCGCCGACTTGGTTGGCTCGGGCTTTCGCGGACGGAATTTGTAGCTTTCCGTTCGCCCGCGGCCGGGGGATTTGCCGGGCAGCGATTGGGTGAGTCAAATTAGTAGTGGGCTAACCAAAGTCTCGTCCCACTTTCGGCCGCCCTGGATCGTCAACCCGCGGGGCCTGCGGTTTGCCTTCCCGGCTGCTCGGCGTCTCCGCGTCTCGGCGGGAGGAATTTCCCCTCCCGTGATCCGATGGGTTTGGCTCGTCCTCGCGGCCTTGCCCTTCGCGCGCGCCGGCCCGGCTTTTGCAGCGGGCGGGTTTTTGTGGCCGGATCAGTGAATCGCGGAATCCACGCCGTGACCCCGGGGCGGGATTTCGTTCAAGCCGGAAAGCGGGATGCGCACTTCGATGCGGGTGCCGGCGTTGGGGGCGGACGTTACCGTGAGCGTGCCACCGACGGAGTTGGCGCGCTCGCGCATGCGGAGCAGCCCGAGTCCGCGGGCTGGGGCGGCACCGGCCGGCGGCGGAGCGGGGCAGCCGATCCCGTCGTCTTGCAGGCTCAGGATGATGACGGTGGCGGTTTGGCTCAGGGCGAGGGTGAGGTGGTGGGCGTGCGCGTGCTGCTCGACGTTCCTAAGCGCTTTCTGGACGATGCGGTAGAGGGACAGTTCGACGCCGGCGGGCAGCCCCGCGCTCAAGCCGCCGCAGTCCACCATGACGGCCACACCCGTGCGCCGCGCGAACTCCGTGCCGTCGGATTGCAGGACGGCGACCAAGCCCACCAGGTCCAAAGCGCCGGGTCGGAGCTCGCGCGAGATGCGCTCCACGTCTTCCGCCGTCCGGCCGAGCAGGTCGCGCAGTTGCCGGGCCTCGCGCCGGATCGGCCCGTCCTGCGCCGCGAGCTGACCGGCCAACGCTTCGCTGCGCACCAGCACCGCGCAGAGCAATTGGGTGATGTGGTCGTGCAATTCGAGCGCCAAATGGGCGCGCTCGTCCTCCTGGCCTTGCACCACGCGGTGGGTGAATGCGCGTAATTCTGCTTCCGCCTGCCGGCGCCGGGCCACTTCGGCCAGCAGCGCCAGCTGCCGGTGGTGCAGCTCGGCGAAGACCGCGACTTTGGACCGGAGGATGGCCGGGTTGAACGGCTTGAGTAGGTAATCCACCGCGCCGGTGCCGTAGCCTTCGAGGATTTGCCCCGGTTCCCCGCTCCCGGCGGTGAGGAAGATGATCGGTACCTGGGCGTTGCGTTTCCGCGTCCGGATCAGCCCGGCCAGCTCGATGCCGGAAAGCCCGGGCATGCGGATGTCCAGGATGAGGAGGGCGAAATCATGGGCGAGCAGCGCGAGCAAGGCTTGGTTGGCGGATGCGGCGCGCACCCAGCGGTAGCCGGGATGGTCCAGCACCGCTTCGAGCACGACGAGGTTGCCCGGCTCATCGTCCACGATCAGAATGTGGATCGGCGCTTCCGCGGCGGCGGAATCGGTTGCCGGGCTGGGCGTCATCGCGCGAGCCATTCGCTCATTACCGTGAGGAGTTGTTGCGAATTGACGGGCTTGGTGAGGTAGTCGCTGGCGCCCGCGGCCAGGCATTTCTCCCGGTCGCCCGGCATGGCATGCGCCGTCAGCGCGAGAATCGGGAGCGTGCGGAACCGCGGGGATTGGCGGAGTTCCCGCATCGTTTCGTAGCCGTCCATCTCCGGCATCATGATGTCCATCAGCACGAGTTGGACGTCCGGCGTGGTCTGGAGCAGCTCGATGGCGGTGCGGCCGTTCGTGGCGCTTAGGGTGGCCAGTTCGTGGTCCTCCAGCAGCGCCGTCAGCGCGAAGATGTTCCGCGCGTCGTCGTCCACCAGGAGCACTTTGCGGCCGCGCAAATTGGCGTGCGCCCCGCCGGCCGGCCGTGCGCCCGGCCGTGCGCCGGCCGACTCCGCCGGGTCGCCTGTCGGTTCCTCGGAGATGGGGGCCCGGCGTGCGCGCGCCGCGATGATGATTTTGCGCTCCGCCACTTCCGCCCGTGGCGCCATTTCCGCCGTTATTCCCGAAAGCTCGGGGCCGACAAATTTCATGGGCAGGTAAAGGGTGAACGTGCTCCCCTGACCCGGCACGCTGGCGAGCGTGATGGCGCCGCCGAGGAGCGCGGCCAGCTCGCGGCTGATGGCCAGGCCGAGTCCGGTCCCGCCGTGGTGGCGGGAAATTGTCGCGTCGGCCTGTTGGAAGGATTCAAAGATGAGCTGCTGCTGGGTCGCGGGCACGCCGATGCCGGTATCCTCGACCGCGAAGGCGATAACCTGCGCGGCGTGCCGCAGCACCGGGTGGCCGGGCCGCCAGCCCTCTGTGGCGAACCCCACGCGCACTTCGATGTGGCCGCGCGCGGTGAACTTGATGGCGTTGGTGAGCAGATTTTTGAGGATTTGCCGCACCCGTTGCGCGTCGCTGTCCCAACTGCGCGGCAGATCGCCGGCCAACTGCACCCGGAGGGCGAGCTGCTTGGCGGCCGCCAGGGGGCCGAAATGGCGGAGGATGCTGTCCCGGACGCGGGCCAAAGAGACCTCCTCGACCACGACATTGATCGTGCCGGATTCAATCTTGGCCAGGTCGAGCACATCGTCGATGAGGTGCAATAGGTCCGCGCCGGAGGCCTGGACGATGCGGGCGAACTCCACCTGCTGGGCGGTGAGATTGCCCGGCTGGTTTTCCGCGAGCTGCTGGCTGAGCAGCAGGATGACATTCAACGGAGTGCGCAGCTCGTGGGACATGTTCGCGAGGAACTCCGACTTGTAGCCGGAGGCGCGGGCGAGTTCGGCGTTTTTATTCCGTTGCACGATCATGGCTTCCAGCAGTTCGGACTGGCTGGCTTGCAGTGCGCGCTCGGTGCGGCGGCGCTCGGCCAGTTGCCGCTGGAGATTGAGGAAGAGCACCAGCAACAGCGCTCCGCCCAGCAGGCCGCCCGCTGTGACCGTCTGCACCGTCCGGCGGGAGTTGGCCGTTTTTGACTCCATCCGGGTCTGCAACAAGGTGGCTTCGGCCGCGATCGCCGCGCCGACCTGGGTCCGGATTTGGTCCATGATTTTTTTGCCCTCCCGGGATTTGACCATGGCCGCCGCCGTGGGAAACCCGGACAGCCGCCGCGACTGAATGCCGGCCCGGAGCCCCTCCATCCGCGTGGTGATCAACGCGGCGATCGCATCGAGCCGGGCTTGCTGGCCGGGATTGTCCGCGGTCAGGCGGCGCAGCCCGGCTTGCAGGGTGGTGATTTGGTCGAGACTGTCCAAATATGGCTCCAGAAAGCTTTCGTCGCCCGTGATGATGAAGCCGCGCTCCCCGGTCTCCGCGTCCTTGACCTCCGAGAACAGGGCCCGCCACAGGCCGATGACCTCGAAGGTGTGCGTCTGCAGCCGCTCGGCCGCGCCCTCCGTGCTCAAGCTGCGCACGGCGAGCCCGCCCACGACCAGCAGGAGCACAAACGTAATCCACAGTAGGCAATCGAACGTTCGCACCCCCGGGAAGCGGCCTTTGGCCGGCGGGATGGGCGTCGGAGCGGGGGGGGGTGGGGTGCGGGCGTCGGCATTCATGCGCGGGAAAGGCGGTGCCGGCCGGCCCGTCGGCCGTTGCGTTGGTCGGCCGGGCCAGAACTCCGCGGCCCGCGAAGCGACTCGACTGCGGCCGGGGGTTGGCACCAAATTATTAAGATATCAAGCTCACAGCCTTGAAAACTAGCCGGGAAGGGCGGGCGGGGCTACGGGGTGTTTCCCCCATTGCGCGGCGCCGGCCGTGCGCCCCGCCGGGCCCGCGGCGGTGGCTCCTTCGGAAATCATGAAATAATCCCGCGACTCGCACATTACCCAGACGTGGCCGCAACGGGACGGAGAGGGGAAAGGACGAACCGAGGGTTGGCCGGGGCGAAAGGTCGCCAACCCGGGGTGGAGTCGCCTTTTTTTCCGGTGCGACGAAACTTCCACCATTTCGGAATCGGCCGCCCCGGGTTTTATAAAAAGGCCCGACAAATTATTGTTGGCCCGGCGGCCGCCCCCGGCGCGCCGGGAGTCGCCCACCTTCGCGCCGTCGCGGAAGTTCTTGCGCGGGAAAGAATTGCGCTTGCATTTCCCCGGCTTTGGGAGCATGAAAGTCTGATTAAGTCAACGGGCTATTCAGGGGGTTGACTTTGCCAGTTCCCGATTTCGGGGGGCGAGTGAAAACTAATATGAACTCCGTCTTTAAAATGGTCCGCCGCCTGCTGGCGCCGCCGCGCCTGCCCACGGCGGAGCAGACGGAGGCCGCCCAAATGGTGCACCGGCTCCTGCGCTATAGCTGGGGGATCACCACCTTGGGCTCGCTGGCCTTGATCGCGGCGCAGCCGGAGACGCTTTGGCCGCGCGTGGGGACGATTCTCGGTTTTGGGGTGGGCGTGGTGACGCTGGTGGAAATCAACCGCCGCGGGTGCTCGCGCGCCGCCAGTTGGGGCTATCTTTTGGTGGTGGGGGTGCTGATCACGCACCGTACGATTGCTTTCGGCGGCGCGCACGCGCCGCCCACCTCCCTGTTTGTCTTGCTGGTGATCGTGGCGGGCGTGCTGTTGGGGGAACGGGCGGGGCTGGCCGTGGGAGTCATCGCGGCCGCGGTCTTGGGGAGCATCATCTGGGGGGG
>CAIYZC010000239.1 GCA_903930565.1 uncultured Pedosphaera sp. | reverse complement strand
GGACCCCGCGGAAGTGGCGGAACACGCGCGCCAGATCGCCCTCACCGCGCGCGACACCTCGCGCGCCCTTGACGAGATCGTGTGGGCGGTGAACCCCACGAACGACACCTTGGACGGGCTGGTCAATTACTTCTGCAAGTATGCCCAGGAATACCTGACCATCGCCGGGCTCCGCTACCGCCTGGAAGTGCCCGACCATCTGCCCGCCACGCCTGTGCCGCCGGACTTGCGGCACAACGTCTTCCTGGCGGCCAAGGAGGCCGTCACCAACATTGTGCGCCACGCCCGGGCGGGCAACGTGTGGTTGCGCCTCCGCCTGGAATCCGGCCGCTTTACCCTCGAAATCGAGGACGACGGGGCTGGGATGGCGCAAATGGATGAAAAGCGCGCGCGGTCGCGCAACGGCTTGAGCAACATGCGCAAGCGCTTGGAGGAGGTCGGCGGGGCTTGCACCTTCACCCCTCGCGAAGGCGGCGGCACGATTGTGCGCCTGGTCGCCCCGCTCGGCGCCGCGGCGGTCGCCCGGCCGGAAATAGTGCCTGACAATCCCCCCCCGCCGCGCTAGCCTGCCCTCCGTTGGCCATGCCCATCACCGTTTCCATCGTCGAAGACAGCGAGCCCGTGCGCAACACCCTGGCGCGCTTGATCGACCGTGCCGACGGGTTCCGTTGCCTGAGCCAGTACGCCAACGCCGAAGCCGCCCTGGAAGGCCTGCCCCAGGACCGCCCCGAGGTCGTCCTCATGGACATCAACCTGCCCGGCATGAACGGCGTGGAGTGCGTCCGCCAACTCAAGGAAACCGCCCCGGCCACGCTGGTGATGATGCTGACCGCCTACGAGGACACGGAAACGATCTTTGACGCCCTCGCCGCCGGCGCGGCCGGTTACCTGCTCAAGCGCACCCCCAAGGCGGAATTGTTGGACGCCATCCGCGAGGTCAAGGCCGGTGGCTCGCCCATGACCGCCCACATCGCCCGCAAGGTGGTGCAGTCCTTCCAAAAAAAGGGGCCCTCCCCGCAGCCCACCGAGAACCTCTCCACCCGCGAGCAGGAGGTGTTGGACTGCCTCAGCCAAGGGTTCCTTTACAAGGAAATCGCGGAGAAACTGGGGATCAGTTACGAGACGGTGCACACCTACATCCGTCGTATTTACGAAAAACTCCAGGTGCGCACCCGCACGGAGGCCGTGGCCAAATTTCTCCGCCGTTGAGCGGCCATCCCGACTTTTTTCCCTCCCATGAGCGTCCCTTACGATTGGAAATACTTCAGCGCCGGCGGCTTCGTCCAGGTGCGCTTGGAAACCACGGCCGACCTGCTCGCCTTGGATCAGTTGGACCAAAAAATGTGGGTCGCGCTGGCCTGCCCTGTCAAGGGCTTGGAATTCGACCCCCGCACCCTGCAAATGATCGACTCCGACAAGGACGGGCGGATTCGGGTGCCGGAAATCCTCGCCGCGGTCAAATGGGCGGCGGCTTGCTTGAAGGACCCCGGGGTGCTGCTGGCCGGCGCGCCCGCCTTGCCGTTGCGCGCCATCAACGACGCCACCCCCGCGGGGGCCGCCCTCCTCGCTTCCGCCCGCCACATCCTCGCCAATCTCGGCAAGGCCGCGGCCGAAGTTATCACGGTCGAGGACACGGTGGACACCGCCAAGATTTTCGCGCTGACCCATTTCAACGGGGATGGCGTGGTGCCCGCCGCCGCCGCCGGGGAACCCTCGCTCGCCCAGGTGCTCAACGAGATCATTGCCTGCGTCGGCGCCGATCCCGATCGGGGCGGTGTTCCCGGGGTCAGCCAGGTCAAAGCCGATTTGTTCTTCGCCGAGGCCACGGCCTTTTCGGACTGGTGGCAGCGGCGGGAAATTGACCCGGCGACGACGCCCCTGGGGGAGGCCACGGACGCCGCCGCCGCCGCGGTGCGCGCCGTTCAGGGCAAAATTGACGATTACTTCGCGCGCTGCCGCCTCGCGGCCTTCGATCCGCGCGCCTTGGTGGCGTTGAATCATGCGGAAGCCGATTACCTGACCGTCCTGGCCAAGGACTTGAGCGCGGCCGCCGCCGAGGTGGCCGGCTTCCCCTTGGGCCGCATCGAGGCGGGCCGGGACCTGCCCCTGACGGCGGGGCTGAATCCGGCTTGGATCGAACCCATGGCCGCCCTGCAAACCCTTGCGCTCCAGCCGGTGCTGGGGGCGCGGACTGTGCTCACCCCCGCCGATTGGGCGGAGGTGAAAGCGCGCTTCGCCCCGTACGAGGCGTGGCGCGCCGCCCGGGTCGGCGCCAAGGTGGAGGCCCTGGGGTTGCCGCGCGTGCGGGCCTTGTTGGCGGCCGGGTCGCAGGCGGCGGTCAACGCCTTGATTGCCCAGGACAAGGCCTTGGAGACCGAGGCCACCTCCATCACCGAGGTCGAGCGCTTGGTCCGTTACCATCGGGACCTCGTCCACCTGCTGCATAATTTTGTCTCCTTCCGGGACTTTTATGAACGGCGGGAAAAGGCCGTTTTTCAAGCGGGCCGACTGTTCCTCGACCAGCGTAGTTGCGACTTGTGCCTGGCCGTGGAGGATGCCGCCCGGCACGGGGCCATGGCCGCCCTCTCGGGAACGTTCCTCGTTTATTGCGACTGCACGCGCCCGGCCTCGTCGGAAAAGCGCCAGATCGTCGCCGCGTTCACCGATGGCGATTCCGATCATCTCATGGTGGGCCGCAACGGCGTGTTTTACGACCGCAAGGGCGTTGACTGGGATGCCACCATCACCAAGATCATCGACAGTCCCATCAGCCTGGGGCAGGCGTTCTGGTCGCCCTACAAGAAGCTGTTGCGGATGGTCGAGGAGCAGATCGCCAAGCGGGCGAGCGCCGCGGAGGCGGCGGTCACCGGCCACTTGGCCACGACCGCCCAGGCGGCCGCCGAATTGGACAAACGCAAGCCCGGCGTCCCGCCCACCAAAATGGACCCGGGCATGTTCGCCGCCATCGGCATCGTCGCCAGCACCCTCGTGGGCGCGGTCACCAGCATCGTCGGGATCATTATCGGCTTGGATTGGTGGAAGATTCCGCTCCTCTTTTTGGCCATCATCCTCGCCATCTCCGCCCCCTCGCTGGTGATTGCCGCCCTGAAACTGCGCAAACGCAACCTCGGGCCGCTGCTCGATGCGAATGGTTGGGCCATCAACGCCCGTGCCCGCATCAATGTCGCCTTTGGCCGTTCCTTGACGCAAGTGGGGGTCGTTCCGCTGTCGGCCATGATGGAGGTCTCCGACCCCTTCCCGGAAAAGAAGACGTGGCGCAAGTGGATTTTCGGCTCCCTGCTTGGCCTCACCCTCGCGGGCACCGCCTACGCCCTGATCCATTTTCGCCCTTGGCAGAAAACCGCCGACGAAGTGGTCACGCCCGCGGCCTCCTTCACGAATGTCCCGCACGCGGCGGCCGGCACCAACGCGGCTCACGCCCCGGCTGCCACCAACGCCCCCGCCAAATAATCGGCCCGGGGCTGCCTGCGTTGGCCGTCGACTAATGTCGCGCCCACCTTGTCCGCCGGCGGGGCATCCGGGATTCGCCGGGGTGGGGAGAGCCCTCGGGGGCTCCCCGCCTCAACGGCTCCAGCGGAGCTTGCCGGCGCCGGATTTCCGGCTCGCGATGCTATTTTTGCTGCAGATTCACCGCCCCGGAGAGCTTCACGTTCAGGTCCGGGGTCGGCGTTTGGATTCCGGCTTTGGCCAGTTCGTAACCCACCGCCCGGACGGTCGCTTGCCAGACGTCCCAATAAATCGCCGCCGGCGCCCAAACCCGCACCTGCCACATCAAGCAGCCGCCCCCAAAACCTTTCAGAAACACCTCCGAACCCCGGGTCGCATCCCGCCCGGGAACCACCTTGCCCGCCGCTTCCAGCACCCGGCGCGTCGCGTCAATATCCGCACCGCCGGCAATGCTCACGTCAATATCGACCCGGCGCAGCGGGTGGCAGGTGTAGTTCTCGATGATGCCGGTCGCGACCGCGGTGTTGGAGAGGTAAATCCGGCGGTTGTCCAAGCTGTCCAGCGCCGTGACAAAGAGGCCGATCTCCGTCACGTTGCCCTCCTTGCCGGCGGCGAGGATATAGTCCCCGACGCGAAACGGACGGAAGACCAGCAGCATGACCCCGGCGGCGAAATTGGAAAGCGTGCCTTGGAAGGCCAGCCCGATGGCCAGACCCGCCGCCCCGATGACCGCGGCGAAGCTGGTGGTCTCGACCCCAAACAAGCTCAGGCACGCCAGCACCGTGAGCAAGACCAACAGCCAACGCACCATGTTGCCGAAGAAAATGGACAGCGTCTCATCAAATTTCCGCGCCCGCAGGCCGTTGGTCACCCGGTGTTGAAAGACGCCCGCCACCCGGAAGGCCAGCCAAAGCAGGATCAATACCCCGATGACTCGGAGGCCGTAATTGATTATCAGCGGCAGCATGGATTCCACAATCTTGTCAATCTTCATGGTGGGGAATGATGGGGTTCCCCGCCCGCCTGTCAATCTTCGCTTGCCCCCGGAGCCGGTGTCCCGCCGCCGGCCGGGTGCGCCCCGTCCGCGGCGGCTGCCCGCCGCCGCCCGCTTCCCCGCTGGACAAAGGGCTCGTCCGGGGGCAACCTTTCGCCATGAACGCGCCCGCCGCCGCCCCGCCCATCCAAGGCCTCCGCACCGCGATCTACCATGCGCCCGATTTGGCCCGCGCCCGCGATTGGTACGCCTCGGTGCTCGGCTTCGCCCCGTATTTTGACGAACCCTTTTACGTTGGCTTCAACGTCGGCGGTTTCGAACTGGGTCTCGACCCCGACCCGGCCGGCACCCCCGGCGGCGACGCCGGCGTGGTGGTTTATTGGGGGGTGGGGGACGCCGCCGCCGCCCGCGAACGCCTGCTTGCGCTCGGCGCCACCCCCCGCACCGAGGTCCAGGAAGTCGGCGGCGGCATCCGTGTCGCCACCGTTTGCGACCCCTTCGGCAACATTTTTGGCGTGATCGAGAACCCGCACTTCCAACTTCCCACCGCCCAAACCTGACCGTCCCCCGCTTCGCTGGTATGTCCAAGCACGAAGCCATCCTGAATTGGCAGCTGCAAGGGGACGAGTTCCTCCAGGGTCGTTACTCCCGCGAGCACACCTGGACTTTCGATGGCGGCATCACGCTCCCGGCCTCCCCGGCGCCGACGAGTGTCCCCGCGCCTTTCTCCAACCCCGCCCATGTGGACCCGGAGGAAGCCTTCGTCGCGGCCGTCGCCAGTTGCCATCTGCTCACCTTCTTGTACTTGGCCTATCGCGCCGGCATTTTGGTGACGGCGTATCAGGATCATCCCGTGGGCGAGATGACCAAAAACGAGCGGGGGGTGCCGTGGGTCAGCCGGATCACCCTCCACCCGGTCATCCAATACGCCGGCCCCCACCCGCCGGACGCCGCCACCGAGTCCCGGCTCCACCACGCAGCCCACGAGCAGTGTTATCTGGCCAACTCGATCCGCACCGAGGTCGTGGTCGCTCCGCGCCCCATCCCCGCGTGAATCCACCCGCTTCCCTGGGACCGCCGGCTTCCAGCCGGCCGCCGCTTCCGGGTGGAGGCCCGCCCCCCAGCCGCCAAGGCGTCTCCCCCATCCCGACCCATAAGTCCCATAAGTCCCATTGGACCTATAGGACCCATTCCCCCTCCCCGCTACCCCGGGACCGCCTCCTCAACTCCATGGTTCGTGGGCCACACTGCTCATGATGCCTCCCGTGAAACCGGAACGCCTCGCCGGTTTCGACGTCGCCCGGGCCTTGGCGATTCTCGGCATGATCGGGGTGCATTTCATGCTCGTGATGAGCGATGGGATGTCGGCGGAGTCTTGGAGCGACGGCCTCTTGGTGGCGCTCGACGGCCGGCCGGCCGCCACCTTTGTGATCTTGGCCGGCATCGGGGTGACGCTGATGGGCGGCCGCGGCGGTGGCCCTGACCCGGTGGCGGAAAGTCGCCGCCTCGACCGGTCTTTGTACCGCCGCGGAGGGTTCCTGCTGGGTTGTGGCTTCCTCAATTTGACGTATTGGGAGGGCGATATTCTCCGCGTTTACGGGGTTTCCCTATTGCTCATGCCCTGGCTCCGGCGGCGGAGCGCGCGGGTGTTGGGGTGGGTGGGCGCGGGTTTTGTGCTCGCGTTTCCCGCGCTGATGGTGTGCTGGAATTATGACCGCAACTGGGATTGGGCCACCATAACCTATCATCATCTGTGGACCCCGTCGGGTTTGGTGCGCAACCTGTTTTATGACGGCTTCCGGTCCGTGTTCCCGTGGACCGGGTTGTTGATTTTCGGGGTCTGGCTCGGCCGGTTGGACTGGGCGGTGCCGACGGTGGCGCGCCGGGTGGCCGGGTGGGGACTCGGCTTGGCGGCGGGAAGTTGGCTGGTCTCGGCCGGGTTGCTGGCGATTTTTCACACTAATCCCCAACCCGGCTTGGATTCCACCACCGCGAAGGCGCTTTTCGGGCTGCAATCCCTGCCGCCCCTGCCGCTCTACCTCCTCCATGACGTGGGCTGCGCCCTGCTGGTCATCGGCGCCGCCGTCCTCGCCGTCCGGCATTGGCCGCGCGCCTGGCCCCTCACCGCGCTGGCCGCGACCGGGCGGATGGCCTTCACTTGGTATCTGGCGCACTTGATCCTCGGGCTGGGCGGCGTCATTTTATTGGGCTGGCTGCGGACCTCCCACTTCCGGGCCCTGCTCACCGCCTTCGGCTTTTTCGGCATGGCGGTGTCGGTTTCCGTGGCGTGGCGGAAGCGCTTCTCCCACGGGCCGATGGAATACGTCCTGCGTAGGATCGGCTGAGTTGCCGGGGTTCCCAGAAGCCCCACGTCCATCTGGTCCATGTGGTCCATAGGGTCCATAAGTTCCGCCGCGCAGGCCGGCCGAATGAGCTTGAATAACCACCGCCCCCGGGCGAGTCTAAAGCCATATGAAATCGATTCGGCAAGTGGGCTTGGCATTGGTTCTGGCTTGGGCGATGGCGGCGGTGCCGGGGCGGGGGCAAACCGCCACGGCCTTGGACCGCCAAGTATTGGATTTGTTCCAGCAACGGTGCGCGGATTGCCACGGGCTGAAGCAGACCAAATACTCCAAGCCCAAGAAACCCCAATTGGACGCGGGCACCGATCTGGCCGCCTTGCGGAACAACGCGGATTACATCGCGGGCACCGATCTGGCCGCCTTGCGGAACAACGCGGATTACATCACCCGGGGCAGCGCGGCAAACTCACCCTTGTTCCAGCGGGTGACCTTGGCGGCGGACAATGAGGAGCGGATGCCGGAATCCAGCGCGAAAGAACCGCGGCCGCCATTGACGTTGGCGGAAGTAGGCATCCTCCGCCAATGGATTGAGCCGGGCGCGCCCCCACCGCCCCCCACTACTCAGGTTTCTCCGCCCGCCGATGGCAAGTTGGTGAATTCCCTGGGCATGACCTTCGTCCCTGTTTCCGGCACGGCGGTGCGGTTTTCGATTTGGGACACGCGGGTGCAGGATTACGCGGCGTTTGCGACGGCGACGGGGCGGGCGTGGGACAAGCCGAGTTACGCGGCGTTTGCGACGGCGACGGGGCGGGCGTGGGACAAGCCGAGTTACGCGGCGTTTGCGACGGCGACGGGGCCGACGTGGGGGCCGACGCACCCGGCGGTGATGGTGTCGTGGGAGGATGCCCAAGCGTTTTGCGGCTGGCTGACGACGCGGGAACGGGCGGCGGGGCGGTTGGAGGCCGGCCAGGAGTATCGCTTGCCCACGGATGCAGAGTGGAGCGTGGCGGTGGGGTTGGGCGTGGAGCCGGGTCGGACGCCGGAGGAGAAAGACGGCAAAATTGAGGATCAATATCCGTGGGGGACGGGTTTTCCGCCCCCCAGAGGGGCGGGCAATTATTATCGAAGCCTCAAAGTGGATGATTTTGAGTACACGTCCCCGGTGGGGAGTTTTGTGGCGAACCGGTTCGGCCTGTATGACATGGGTGGGAATGTCTGGCAGTGGTGCGAGGACGAGTATTACGCACCCGGTGAAGGCGGTGCATACAAAGGCGCGCGGGTGTTGCGCGGGGCTTCGTGGGGCAATGACTTCGAGGGCAACCTCCGTTCTTCGTACCGCGGCTTCGACCGGCCCACGATTCGCTACCACTTCGTTGGTTTTCGTGTCGTGGTCGGAGCGGCTTCGGCGCGCTAGCGTGGTCCTGCCTTTTTCCCTTAAATCTTTGACCCTTTTTCCCTTTAAGAAAGCCCGCGCAGCGGTCGAAATTTTTTATGAAAACAGAGTTTCAGCGGGGCTGGTCCCCGCCTGAAAGCGGTGGGTCGGGCCGAGGCGCGCGGGTGTTGCGCGGGGCTTCGTGGAACAATGACAACGAGGACAACCTCCGTTCTTCGAACCGCAACAACGACCAGCCCACGAATCGCAACCACAACGTTGGTTTTCGTGTCGTGGTCGGAGCGGCTTCGGCGCGCAAGGTATCGAACGGGATAAACGGCGAGGAGCCGGTCGGGGAGGGCCCTGGCGGGCGAGTGCCAAGCGGATCACCTAACCCGGCCCAGCGTGCCCCACACGGGGAAAAGACGCGGCGGCGGGCCGTGGCCGGTAGGGCCGTCGCGCCCGAAAGTCACGGCCCGCCAACCCCCCCTGGGAGCGCCGGCATCCTGCCGGCCGCCGTATCCGTGCGGGTGCGGGCCCGCGAACTCGCCCGCCCGCCCCGGCCGCCAAACGCCTGCCGGCGCGGAAGGACGGCCTCGACGTGGCGGAGGTGTCCGACCGCTCCCCACCCGCTCCTCCCGGCGCGGGAGGCGAGGGCCGGGGAGCGGAGGGGTGGCCCCGCGTGGGTCGGGTCGCAATCCAACTGCCCGGCCCCGGCGGTGGGAGGCACGACTGCGTGGGGGGTTGCGCCTGGTTCATTGGCCGCCCTGGCCGGCCTCCTCGCCCCGGCCCTCTCCTCCATTCCGAATGGCGGAGAGGGGGTAAACCGCGCCGCGTTCGTACCTGCGACCCGGTGGCGGGGCCCCGCGTCGCCCCCGCGCCCACTCCTGCCCCCCCGTTTCCCGCCCCCGCCACTTCAACTCAGGCGCGGGGGAGTTTTCAGGCTCTTTAACCAACCCCCCACCATGCGGCCGATTTCGTCGATTTTTTGGGAGACAAAGCGCAATTGTTGGGCGCTGATCCAGCCGCGGTCGCACACCAGCCGCCAGAACACGCGCAGCTTTTCCAAATTCAAATTGAGTCGGTGCAACGGGGCGGCCTTGGCCGGGGTGGGCAGCCAGATCGCCTCGAGGGCCAGTTCCAGGCAATCCAAGGTCAGGCGATCCAACCGCTCGCCAAACGTGAACCGCTGGCTGCGGGGGAAACCGGCGGTGCGGTCGAGGGTCCAGCCGGTGAGTTCCACCAGCACGGCGTAAACGGGGGGGCGGATGGGCGTGTTCATAAGGAAACTGACGGGCTGGAGCATGGCCGAAGTGGCGGGCTGGGACAACCTCCGCCGCGCGGCGCACGCCGCCGGGCGGGGGAAGGGCCGCCGGCCCGATGTGGCGGCCTGGCGGCTGCGCGAGGAAAGTGAATTGCTGCGGTTGCAAGCCGAGTTGCTGGCCGGCGATTACCGGCCCGGCCCGTACCATTTCTTCGAAATCTTCGCGCCGAAACGCCGCCTGATCGCGGCGGCGCCGTTCCGGGACCGGGTGGTGCATCACGCCTTGTGCCAGTATATGGCACCGGTATTGGAGCGGCGGTTCATCGCGCGGAGTTTCTCCTGCCAGGTGGGCAAGGGCACCACGGCGGCCCGGGAATGCTGCCGCCAACTGACCAACCGCCATGACTATGTCCTCAAATGTGATGTGCGGAAATTCTTCCCCAATCTGGACCACGAGATTTTGTTGGCGATGGTGAGCGGGGTGAGCCGGTGCCCGCGCGTGGGGGCGTTGATCGCGGCCATTGTGGGCAGTTACCAAACCGCGCCGGCCGCCGGGGCCCTGGGCGTCGGCCGGCCGCGGGGCGTGCCGATCGGCAACCTGACGAGCCAATTGTGGGGCAACTGTTATTTGGACGGCCTGGACCATTGGGTGACGGAAACCGAGCGGCACGGGGCGTATTTGCGCTACACGGATGATTTTTTGCTGTTCGGCAACGACAAGGGGCGGTTGGGGGCGATGGCCGCCGGGATGATGGAGCAATTGGCGGCGGTGCGTTTGGAACTGGCGCGCCCCAAGTCCCGCCTGCTCACCACGGGCGAAGGGGTGCCGTTTTGCGGGTTCCGCTTTGAACCCGGTCTGCGGCCGCGGATTCTGGGCGCCACCAAGCGGCGGTTTGAGGCCCGGCGGCGGCGGTTGACGCGCCGGCGGGATTTCCGCCGGCTCACGGTAAGCGTGCGCGCCTGGTATCAGTTCAGCCGCGAAGGCAACAGCACGGGATTGCGGCGGGCTTATGCCCGGCCACGCGGGCGGGGACGGGGAAAAGGAGGGTGACGGGGAACTCAGAGGCGATTCAGCTTGGACTAGAAAAGGCTGTCCGCGGCCGGAATGGGAAGGCGCCTTTCCTGCCTTTCGGCGGCGGGCGCTGGGAACTTGCGAGCGGAACCCCTGAATCAACGGGCCATTGGACCCTGGTTGGCGGGTGATTTTCGTCCCCAACCCCAAAGGGGTGGTGCCGTTCGACGGGCGACGCGGAGCCCAGAGTACGCCCGGCCCAACCCCTTTGGGGTTGCGGGATTTACCTGCGCAACCCTGGGCTGGGAGACACAATCCCTTTGGGATTGGGGGGCGGCGGACCCTTCACAGCAGGCGTCGGGACCGCTGCTCAATCAGCCGGCTGAAGGGGGTTGGCGGGTCCAGCGGCACCAGATCCAGTGGCACCCTTAGCGTCTCCTCCAGGGCGGCGGCGAGCTCGAAGAATTTCCAGCCGGGCACACCGGCACAGGCCAAGTCCAGATCCCGCGCCACCTGCGGATTCTCCAAAGCGCTGCCGAAGAGCAACAGACGTTGCGCCCCAAACTGCCGGGCCACCCGGACCGCCTCGGCCAGAGTTGTCTCCAGATCGTTCATGACCGGAATAAATAGCACCATCAACTGCCGCACCGCAAACCTTTTGCCCGGCCGGCCCGCGCCCATGCAGGAGTCCGACGGGGCGCATTTCGACCTCCGAATTCTGCTTGTCGGGCGGGGGGCGAGCTGACAAATTACCCCGCCTAGACCCGAGCTATCGCCGGTCGGGACGGAGTGGCCAGTGGGACCGGGATGCGGGACCGATTGCGACCCTGGAAAGAAATGCTTTATGAACGATTCGACTGCAGCAGCTAAATTGCCTGGCGGCGCCGCGCCGCACGGAGCGGGGGACGCCCCCAAATATCCCGGGGTGCGCGTCACCTGCAACGGCAACCAATTGGTGGCCCAGCACGTGGAAACCCGCATCACCGAGGGCGGCGTTTTCTATCCCATCACGCCTTCCACTGAAGGTGGCGAAATCTATCAGGGTTCGTTCGCCGCGGGCGAACTGAACGTCTGGGGCCAGCAGAAGATCGCCGTCGAAACCGAAGGCGAACACGCCGCCCAAGGCGGGGCGACGGCATTCGCGGTGACCGGACGACGCACGGTCAATTTCACCTCCGGCCAGGGCATCGCCTACGCGATGGAGCAGTACTACCACGCTCCGGGCAAGCTCTCCACCATGGTTCTGGAAGTGGGCGCCCGCGCCCTGACCAAGCACGCCCTGAACGTGCATTGCGGCCATGATGACTTCTACGGCGCGCTCGACACCGGCTGGATCATGCTGATGAGCAAGGACGCCCAGCAGGCCGCCGACCAGGCGATCATCCTCCGCCGCACGACGGAGACCGCGCTGAACCCCGGCATGAACATCCAGGACGGCATGCTCACGACCCACTCGGAGCGCACCTACCTGGCCCCGGAAGCCGAATTGCTCCGCGAATTTCTGGGCGCCTCGGACGACCAGATCGAGTGCCCCACGCCCGCGCAGCGCGAGCTCTTCGGCCCCCGCCGCCGCCGCCTGCCGGAAATGATGGACCTCAAGAACCCGCTGCTCCTCGGCCCCGTGCACAACCAGGAGCATCACATGAACGGCGTGATCGCCCGCCGGAACAATTTCAACGAACCCATCCTCGGCTTCCTGGCGGCTTCCTTCGCTGAATTCGGCCGCTTGACCGGCCGGGTGTACGGCTTCCTGAGCGAATACAAAACCGCGGACGCCGACACGGTGTTCCTCTCGCTGGGCTGCGCGGCGGACAATCTCGAGGCCGCCTGCGATTACCTCCGCGAGCAGCGCAATGAGCGCGTCGGTTCCATCCACGTCAACGTCATCCGGCCCTTCCCCGAAGCGGCCATCATCGAAGCCATTCGCGGCAAGAAGAACATCATCGTGCTGGAACGTACCGATGAAGGTCTTGCCGGGGACAACCCCCTGGCCCGCGATATTCGCGTGGCCATCGGCAAGGCCAACGAGGCCGCTAAGCACCCCGCCCCCGCCGGCGCCCCGG
Source organism: uncultured Pedosphaera sp. (assembly GCA_903930565.1). Classification (GTDB taxonomy): domain Bacteria; phylum Verrucomicrobiota; class Verrucomicrobiia; order Limisphaerales; family Pedosphaeraceae; genus CAIXFN01. The sequence continues at coordinate 8,720 of CAIYZC010000239.1, read as the reverse complement.
TGTTGCGCCCCGAGGAAACCCCGCGCTTGTTCCGCGGCAGCTACGGCATCGGTTCCCGCGACTTTCGCCCCGAGCACAGCCTCGGCGCCTACGAGTTCGCCACCGGCATGACCCGCCGCAAGGACGGCAAGGGCGCCGTGGACGGTGAAACCTATTTCACCCTCGGCATCGACCACCCCTACGCCGTGATCAGCCGCGACACCCCGTCGCTCCTGCCCCCCGGCGCCATCGCCGTGCGCTTCCACTCCATCGGTGGTTGGGGCATGATCACCACGGGCAAAAACCTCGGTGAAATCGTCGGCGAATTCGGCGACCTCATCAAACACCGCGATCAGGAATACGAGGCGGACGGACGGCTCAAGGAAAAGCTGTTCATCATGGCCAACCCGAAATACGGCTCCGAAAAGAAGGGCGCCCCGACGAACTACTACCTGACCGTCGCCCCGGACCGCATCAAGGTGAACTGCGAGTTGAACCATGTGGACGTGGTGCTCTGCTGCGATCCCAAGGCCTTCACCCACACGAACCCCTTGGAAGGCATCAAGCGCGGCGGCTGCCTCGTTTGGGAATCCAGCGACACGCCGGAGACCGCGTGGCAGCGCATTCCCGCCCACCATCGCAAGTTCATCGCCGACAATCACATTCGAATCTACATCCTGCCCGGCTTTGAAATCGCCCGCCAGGCCACCGCGCGCGGCGACCTCCAGTTGCGCATGCAGGGCAACACCTTCCTCGGCGCGTTCTTCCGCGTCTCCCCCTTCCTCAAGCAGCACGGCATCACCGAGGAGCAGTTCGACCTCACCGTCCGCAACCAGTACAAGAAGAAATTTGGCCGGTTCGGCGACGACGTGGTCACCTCGAACATGACCGTCATGACCGGCGGCTTCGCCCGGGTGGTGGAAATCAAATACGGCGACTTCAACGATCCGGATCGCAGCTCCATGCGCAACCCGCCCGTGCGGCCGACCGGCGCCCCCGCGCTGATCCCCACCGCGGGCTGCGGCACCGCCTGCGGCACCGGCATCCCCACGCCCGCGCAGCAGACCCCGCGCTACGCGTTCCAGACGCTGGCCAAGTTTGATTCCGAATTCCGCAACGGTCTCGGCTACCATCAACCCGCCGGCGCGCTCGCCTCGATCGGTGTGATGGGCGCCGGCAGCGGCGCGACGCAGTCCAAGTACGTCGCCCGTCGCGAGACCCCGGTGTACATCGCCGAAAATTGCACCCAGTGCATGGAGTGCATCACGGCCTGCCCCGACACCGCCCTGCCGAACACCTCGCAGGATGTGGCCACCGTGCTCCGCACCGCGGCTCATTATTACGTCACCGACCCCGCCGAACGCGGCCGGTTGTCCTCCGAGCTCAAGGGCGTCGAAGACCGCTCCCGGGCGCGCATGAACGAAGCCATCAAGGCCCGCGCCAAGGTGCCCTTCAAGGACATCGTCCGCCAGGAAGTCGAAGCGCTGACCACGGTGGGCGCCGAGGCCAAAACCCAGTTCACGAGCATCATCGACAAGTTGCCGCTGGCCTACTCGAACGTGCCCGCCATCTTCCGCTCGCTCGAAACGAAAACGCCCGGCGCGGGCGGTTTGTTCTCCATCTTCGTCTCCGACCTGTGCAAGGGCTGCGGCGAATGCGTCCAGGTTTGCGGCGATCATGACGCCCTGCGCATGACCACCGAGACCGAGCACCTCAACGCCGAGCTCACGACCGCGCAGATTTTCTCGCGCCTGCTGCCCGACACCCCGCAGAAGTTCCTCGGCCTGTTCAATGAGCAGGACGCCGCCGGTTCCCGCGAGGCCGCCTTGCGCAACCATCTGATGGTCCGCCGCAATTACGAAGCCCTCGTCTCCGGCGACGGCGCCTGCGCCGGTTGCGGTGAAAAGAGCGTGCTCCGCGCCCTGGCTTCCGTCACCGAGGCCTACATGCGGCCCATGTATCACCGCAAGGCCGACCGCCTGCGCGCCAAGGCCACCCACTTGGAAAACACCGGCGCCGCCAAGCTCGCCGCCCTCAAAGTCGCCGCGCCCGAAGATTATCAGCGCTTCCGCTTGTTGGTGCAGCACATGCTCATGGGCCTCGGCGGGGAAAACGACACCGACACCGCCGGCCGCGTGGCCGCCTACGAGGCGGTGCACGGCCCGATCACCGATGAGCAAATCATCAACGCGCTGGCCGCGGTCATGCGCACGGACGCCTTCAACCACCGCGACCTGCAGGCCATCGACGGCCGCAACGCCAATGGCCAGAGCGTCATGTTCATGGGCGCCAGCACGGGCTGCAATACGGTGTACGGCTCCACGCCGCCCGCCAACCCGCATCCCTATCCGTGGATGAACTCGCTCTTCCAGGACGGCTCGACCATCAGCTGGCTGCTGGGCGAATCCCTGATCCTCAACCACGCCCGCCGCTCCGTGGTGCCCGAGCGCATGTGCGACGCGCTCTTGGAACGCGAGGACAACGTGATGACTCCCGCGGATTTCTTCCAGTTGACGCATCTGGACGACGCGTTGATGACCGACCAGGAAATCCGCGAACTGCCCAAGGTGTGGGTGGTGGGCGGCGACGGCGCGCTCGGCGACATCGGTTTCCAAAACGTGTCGAAGGTCATCCTGCAGAACCGGCCGAACGTGAAGATGCTCATGCTCGACACGCAGGTGTACTCCAACACCGGCGGTCAGAACTCCGACTCCTCCACGATGCTCGGCGGCTATGACATGAACCAGTTCGGCGTCGCCTCCCAAGGCAAGCTGATCGAGAAGAAGAACGTCGCCGAAGCCTTCACCAGCGGCCACGGCTCGCCCTTCATCGCCCAGGTCTCCATGGCCAACGCGGCCAAGCTCTACAAGGCGATGCTCGACGGCCTCGAATACCGCGGCACCGCCTTCTTCCAGTGCTACACCACCTGCCAGCCGGAGCACGGCGTGGCCGACAACATGAGCGCCGACCAGGCCAAGCTCGTCCGCGACGCGCGCGGCATGCCGGAGTTCGTGTTCAACCCCCGCAACGGCGAAACCTCGCAGGAAATCTTCGACCTCAAGGGCAACCCCACGCCCACCCGCGACTGGTGGCAGACCAAGTACGCCGGCAACGGCGCCACGTACAACTACACCGTGGCCCATTGGGCGCTGACGGAAGGCCGCTTCCGCAAGCACGTCAAGGCCATCAAGGAGGACGAAGCCCGCGAACTCATCCTCTTGGACGACATGCTGGTGTTCATCACCCAGGATGACGTCATCCACCGCCGCGTGTTCAACCCGGCCCACCGCAGCCATGTGCCGAACTTCGGCTGCTACATCACCGCCGAGCTCAACGGCAAGCTCAAGCACTTCGCCGTGAGCCGCCAGATGGTGCTCTTCGCGGTCGAGCGCCGCAAAGCCTGGCGCATGCTGCAGAGCAAAGCCGGCGTGGTGAACAAGGATTACCTCGCGCAGAAGGCCCTGCTGGCCAAGCTCGACAAGGGCGAACTCCAGCTCGCCGAACTCCAGAGCCGCACCCGCGAGCTCTTCGAAGCCGAACTCGCCAAGCTCGGCTAACCGCCCCGCCTTTCACCCCGGCCGCCGCCGGACCCCCGAGGGTCTGCGGCGGCCGGTTTGCTTTGTGGGCGGCTCTCGCCGGCCAGTGCTCCGGCCAATCCGCCGGATCCGCCCGATCCGCCCGATCAACACCCGCCCCGGTCTACGTCACGTGCGCCCCCTGGGTGTTCACGTACACCGCGTAGAGCGACTGGCTCGCCGCCATAAACAACCGGTCGCGCTTCGGGCCGCCGAAGCACAGGTTCGCGCAAATTTCCGGCAGCATAATCTGCCCGATCCGCTGGCCGTCCGGGGCGAAGATGTGCACCCCGTCGTAGCCCGCGCCCGCCCAGCCCGCCGCCGACCATACGTTGCCGTCCACGTCCACCCGGATGCCGTCCGAACTGCCCGATAGTCCGCCGAGTTGCATGGCGCAAAAGCGGCGGCGGTTGGTCAATTTTTTCGTCCCCACCACGTCGTAAACATCGATCCCGCGCGGATCGGAGCCGCCGGTGTCGGCGATGTAGAGCTTCTTGTAGTCGGGCGAAAAGCACAAGCCGTTCGGTTTGTGGCCCTCGTCGGTCACCAGATCCATTTTGCCGCTTTGCGCATCGATGCGGTACACCGCCTCCTTGATTTCGAGTTTCGCCACGTGCCCTTCGTAGTTCATCATGATCCCGTAGCCCGGGTCCGTGAACCAAATCCCGCCGTCCGGATGCACCACGATGTCGTTCGGGGCGTTGAGCGGCTTGCCGTTCCATTGGTCCGCCAGCACCCGCACGCTGCCGTCGTGCTCGTGCCGCACCACCCGTCGCGTGTCGTGTTCGCACGAGAGCAACCGGCCTTCCCAGTCGAAGGTGTTCCCGTTCGTGTTCTGGGCGGGCTTTTGAAACTCGCTCACATGCCCGTCGTCGTCCAGCCGCCGCAGGATCCGGTTGTTCGGAATATCGCTCCACACCAGGTAACGGCCCGCCGCATTCCACGCGCACCCTTCCGCCCACAGCGCGCCCGTCCACACCCGCTCAATCGCCGTGTTGCCCACCTTGTATTTCGTAAACCGTTCGTCCAAGACCTTGATGTCCGCATCGGGGTAGCGCACCGGTTCCTTGCCGCTCCAGTCGCGCTGCTCCGCCCGCGCGGCGGGCGGTGACCAAGCCGCCGCGCCGAGGGCGGCCGCCGCCCCGCGGGCTAAAAAGCCCCGGCGGTTCACGGAGGTGGGGGTGGTTTCCGTCCCCGCAGGGACGCCGGTATTCGCAGGCTGGAGTTTGCGCATAAAGTTGGCTCGGTGGATCGCCGAGGAATTTGCGCCCAGTCCCGCCCGGCCGCAAGCCCTTTCCCACCGTCCATCCCAATCCCTTGGGTCCGTCCGGTCCATACAGTCCATTCAGTCCATCACCGCCCCCGCAAAGTTGCTTTACTTGCCGGCGGGATGGGTCAAATTAACGCACGATGCAAACCCGGCGCGCTTCTTTGCCGTTTCGGTGGATTGCGCCCGGCAGGAGCCTGGGCGCCGCGGCCGCGCTTTGGCTCGCGGCCGGCCCCGCCCGGGCCGTGGATCCGCCCGCGGCCGCCCCTGTCGTTAACCCGGCTCCCGCCCCCACGAACAACGCCATTCCCCGCCCCGGTCCGCTGTCCGCTGTCGAGGAGCTGAAGCGCTTCCATCCCCGTCCCGGCTTCCAAGTGGAATTGATCGCCGAAGAGGCGCCGGGGATCGGCAAATTCGTCAGCGTGGCCTGGGATGCCGCGGGCAACCTCTGGACCATGACCGCTCTGGAGTATCCCTTGGACGGCAATGAAAACCCCACCGCCGCCCAGCAGCTCTACGCGGCCAGGGGCCGCGACCAAGTGTTGGTGTACGACCGCCAACCCGGCTCCCCCACCGGTTACTCGGCCAAACCCCGCGTCTTCTTGGACGGCTTGGCCCAGCCCGAGGGGATGCTCCCCTACAAGAACGGCGTGCTGGTGCAGCATGGTTCTGAAATCCTTTTCGCCACCGACCCCCGGAACACGGGCCACGCCGACCGGCGCGAGGTGATTCTCAAAGGGTTCGGGGTGCAGGATTCCCACATGCTGCCCCACCAGTTCACCCGCGCCCCGGGGAACTGGATTTGGTTCGCGCAAGGCGCTTTCAATTTTGGCCACGTCCAAACGCTCAACGGCCGCGACCATCCCTTCAATCAAGCCCACGTCGCCAAGTTCCGTCCGGACGGATTCGACTTCGCCCCGGTGAGCGAGGGGCCCTGCAATGTTTGGGGCATGGTCCTCGACCGTTTCGGGCGATTGTGGATTCAAGAGGCCAACGACTACGGCTACCCCGTTGTGCCTTTCGCGGAAGGCGCCTATTACCCCGGTTGCTCCGCCGGCCAGGCGGCGGATTACGCCCCTGAGTTTCCCCCCGCTGAACCCGTCCTCCAAATGGGCGCCAACGGTCTCAGCGGCCTCGCCCTCGCCGACCCCGCCCTGTTCCCCACGAATTTTGCGGATGTTTTCTTCCTCGCCCACGCCCGGCTCGGCCGCGTCCAAGCGGTGCGGGTCACGGGCGATGACGCCGCCTACCGCCCCGAAAAACTGCCCGATCTCCTGACCAGCGACGATCCTTGGTTCCGGCCGGTGGCGCTCCAAAGCGGTCCGGACGGCTGCCTCTACGTGGTCGATTGGTACAACCCGGTGATCGCCCACAGCGAGGTGCCCCGCAACCACCCCGACCGCGACAAAACCCGCGGTCGGATTTGGCGCGTGCGGCCGCAGGACCGGGCGCCGCTGGCGGTGCCGGATTTCAGCAAGCTGCCGCCGGATGAACTGGTGGCCCGCCTGGGCGCTTCCTGCACCGCCCAAAGCCACCTTGCCTGGCAAACCATTGCGGACCGCGGGTTGCGGGATTTGTCCCCGCGTTTGCGGGCCATGCTGGCGGATCCGGGCGCGACGGTGCCGCAGCGCCTGGCGGCGCTCTGGGCCTTGGAAGGCCTCCGCGGCGTGGATTTGGAGCTGCTGAAACCATTGTTGATCGATGCCGCCCCCGCGTTGCGGCGCGAGGCCGTGCGCGCCCACCGCGACCACGCCCTTGGCCCCGTCCCCGCGCTTGCCGCCCTCCGTCCGCTCCTCACCGACCCCGTCCCCGCCGTCCGCGCCGAAGTCATCCGCACGGTGGGCGGTCTGCTCGCGCAGCATTACCAGGGTGGGGGAGGGGACGACTCCGCGGTCACCACGGCCGCGGTGGAGCTGTTGGTGCGCGCCGCCCGCGCCCCGTTGCCGGGGGCCGCCATGAAGCATCCCGCCACCGGGCATGTCATCCCGACCGGCGCCGCCTACGATCGGGAATTCGAGCGGTTCCTCGCCCGGCGCGAGTTGGAGTCGCACCCCGTCCCCGTGGGCGTCTTTTTGGACGGCGATCTGGCCCGGTCGTTGCCGGTGGAAAGCCGGCTGCTCGCCGCGCTGGCCATGGATTCCAAAGCGGGCGCGGTGCGGGTGGCCGAGTGCCTGCCGGAATTGGACCGCCCGCTCTTGCGCGGCGAAATTCTCCGCCTGGCGCGCTACGCCGGCGAAACCGAAGTCGCGGAGGTGTTGGCGGAAGTCTTGGAACAGCCCCGCGCCCGCCGCTCGCTCATCACCGGCGTGCTGGCCGTGGGCGGCCGGGTGGATGCCGCCAAATTGCACTCCGTCCTCCTCGCCGCCGGCCGGCAGTTGCTGCGCGTGGATTCACCGGACATCGAAATGGGCCTCCGCCTGGCCACCGAACTCCCGCTGCCCGAACTCGAGGGGCCGGTCACCGATGTGTTGCGCCGCGAATGGCTCCAGAATTTCGCCGACAACCGGAGCAGCGAGGCCGGCCGCGTGCTGCTGCCCCAGGGCCTGGCCGCCCTGCGCGCCCTCCGGCAGATGCACGGCGGCTATGTGGAGTTGTTCGAAAACATCGCCCGCTCGGCCGCCGCCGACAGCGTCCGGATCGAAGCCCTCTCCGCCCTCGCCGGCTCGGTCAACATCCGCGGGCCGGAGTTGCTCCTTGCTCGTTGGCCCGAACTCTCCGGCGCCGAACGCACCGGCGCCCTGGCCGCTTTGACCGCCGCCCCCGCCGGCGCGCGCGCCGCTCTCGGTGCCCTCCAATCCGGGGTGATTGAGCGCTCGGAAATTGACGCCCCCACCGCCGACCAATGGCGCGCCACGCTCGGCGAAAACTCCCCCGCCGCCGCCACCCTCGCCACCGAACTCGCCGCCTGGCTCCAACCCTGCCTCCACCTCGATGGCTCCGCCCAGGCTTGGACCGATCCCGACCTCGAATTGCCCGCGGCGTTCACGGTGGAAACCTGGTTCAAACCGGACGCGGACCAACCCGTGCGCGGCGCCCTGCTCGGTGCGCAGGACGGGTGGGAATGGGATTTCGCCGACGGCCGGCCGCGGGTGCATGATCCCTCGGGGCGGCAGGATCTGCTTCAGACCGGCCCGGCGCTCATCCCCGGCCGCTGGACCCATCTCGCCTTGACCCGCGATGCCGCCGGGCATTTCCAGTTCTTTATCCAAGGCGAGCCCGTCGCCGGGGAATCGCCCGCTTTCCCCGCCAAGTTTGTCCACGGCCGCCTGGGTTGGCGCGCCGCCGGCCCCGGCCTGGCTGGTTGGCTCGGTGAATTCCGGGTTTGGGACCGCGTGCGGTCGCCCGCCGAGTTGCGCCGGGACTTCGACCGTCATTTCGAGGATGGCGCCGTCCCGGGTTTGGTGCGGCAGTTGAACGGCTTCCGCTGGGGCCAGGCGCAAGCCGGCGCCCGGGTGACCACCACCGCCGATTTCCCGCCGCTCCTCACGCCGACCGAAGCCCGCGTCGTGGCTGATAATTTCGCCAAATATGAACCCCTGGCCGCCCAGCCGGGGGATGCCGGGCGCGGCCGGGCCGTGTTCAACCATGCCTGCCTGGGGTGCCACCGCCTCAATGGGTTGGGCGGCGAACTCGGCCCCGCCCTGGATCACGCGGGGACCAATTCGGTCGGTACCCTGCTCCGCCAAATCCTCACGCCGCGGGCCTATTCGGCCCCCGCCTACCGTCCCTTCCGTCTGGAGATGAACCAAGGCGAGCCCATCGTCGGGCGCCTGCTCTCGGCCACGGACGACCTGTTCGTACTGCGCCGCGCCGGCCGCACGGATTTGACCGTGCCGCGCGCCATCGTCCGCCGGGCCGTGGCCGGCCGCGGGAGTCTCATGCCTGCGGACACCTTGGAT
>CAIYZC010000238.1 GCA_903930565.1 uncultured Pedosphaera sp. | reverse complement strand
GCCGCCGCCCCCACCGCGACCGCCGCCCCCGTCGATCCGGCGGACGTGCCCTTGGAACATGTCCACGGCCACCTTTACGGCGCGGGCATCAACGTCGCCGAATTGATCGTCAAATTGGTCGAGCAAAAGACCCAAACCACCGATTCCATGAAGCCCAAGGGCAAATCCGTGCTGGATAGCGGCGGCCTCACCGCCGGCAAGAGCATGGACGCCGTGGCGGAAATGATGAAGGACATGCAGCGGGCCAAGACCGGGGGCAAGAAGACGGAGGACGTCAGCCGTTACGCGGTGACCCTGCACCGGTTCTTCGGCAACGGCGCCTCCGATTGGAAGGGCGAAGTCATCGGCGCGCCGGTGCTCTTCACCCTCAAGACGGTGGACGTCCTGGCCGCCGGCACTTCCATCACCGTGTTCGACAAACAGAACACCAAACGCTTCGACGCCAAGCTGACCTACCCGGTCTCCGAATTCCTGCGCGGCCACGACGGTTACGCCGCCGCCCCCGCGCTGGAAACCAGCGACACCCTGTATTTCGCGGACAAGGGCGTGCTCACCGCCTTCGACCTCACCGCCGGCACCGTGCGCTGGCGCCTCACCAGCGTCGGCGTCTCCCGCATCCAAGCCGATGAAAAGGGCATGCTCTACGTGAACACCACCAGCGCCGGGGCGGAATCCATCCAATACAGCGACGACGCGGACGCCAAAGCCCCCCCTGAACCCGTCCTGCTCAAAGTCGACCCCGCCACGGGCAAAACCCTCTGGGAAAGCCGCAAAGTGGGCGAGGATTGCGTCCTCTCCGGCAAATTCGTTTACGGCGTCCGCTCCTCCTTGTCCTTCGCTTGGTTGAAACTGGAGGAAGGCCCCACCGCGCAATACAACGTTTACCGCCTCAGCCCTGGCAGCGGCAAAGCGGTGTGGAATTACCACCAATCCCGGACCGGCGTCCGCTCCCAGGCCAACGAAAACTGGGTGCTGCTCCAATTCCCGGACGAAATTCAGGTCTTGAATTACTTTTCCCTCTGAGCATTGAATAAACCCTTTGCGGCGGCGGTCTTTTGCTCACCTGTTTGATGAATCTTTCTTTGCTCCGAACCTGGCTCCGCCGGGCGGCCCTCGTGGCCGGCCTGGCCAGCCTCCCCGCCGCCCTCCACGCCCAGTCCCCCGAATGGATCTGGCCCGAAGCCTCCGCCCAGGACAACGAGGTCTGCTTCTTCCGCAAGACCATCACGATGGACACGTCCATGCGGAAAGCCGTGCTCCTGGCCACCGGCGATGACGAAATCGTCGTCTATCTGGATGGCAAAAAGGTGCTGGAGCACAACGCCTGGCAGACCACCGCCAAGGCCGACGTGACCGACGACTTGGACCCCGGTCCCCACACCCTGGCCATCCGGGGCAAAAACGTCACCGGCGACGCCGCCGTGGTCGCCATGCTGGAGATCACCAAGCGCAACAAGGAAAAAGCCTTCATCGTCACCGACGCCTCCTGGCTGGTTTCCAAAACGGAAGCTCCCAAGTGGCAGGAACCCGGTTTCGCGGACCAAGGCTGGGCGCACGCCGTCAGCCGCGGCAAAGTGGGGGTGGCCCCTTGGGGTGACGTCTTCACCGTGCCCACCGCCACCGCCGCCGAGAAGCTCAAAGTCCTCCCCGGCTTCAAAGTGGAATTGTTGCGCTCCGCCGAACCCGGCGAGGGTTCGTGGGTGTCCATGACGATCGACCCGCAGGGGCGCTTGATCGTCTCCCCGCAGGACGGCACCGGCAACCTGCTCCGCATCGCGCTGGATGCCCAAGGCAATGTGGGTGAGATCAAGAAAATCGACGCCCCCGTCGG
>CAIYZC010000237.1 GCA_903930565.1 uncultured Pedosphaera sp. | reverse complement strand
GCGGCCGGTCACGATTTCGTCGTTGCGCGCCAGGAGTTCCCGGCCGAATTCCTCCAGTGACACCCCCGCCCGCTGGGCGAGCTTGGCGGCCAGTTTGCGGTCAATGTCGGTCGTGGTCGGGGAGTTCAACAGCAGGGTGTCGGCCAGCAAACCGCCGAGCAACAGCGTGGCCTCGGCCCGGGGCAGGGGCACCCCCGCTTCCTGCCATTTCAAGGCGACGATCGTGGCGGTGCTGCCCAAGGGACGGCAATCCACCCGGATGGGTTGGCGGGTCTCCAAGGCGCCCACGCGGTGGTGGTCCACAATTTCCATGATCTCCGCCTCCTCCAAGCCATCCACCGCCTGGTGCCGTTCGAAATGGTCGACGAGGATCACCCGCTGGGCGGGGGGCGTGAGCGCGTCGGAACGGGAGACCAATCCGAGCAGTTTTCCCGCCTCGTCCAATACCGGCAGCGGGTGGGGACACTTCGACAGCAGGGGGCGCGCGTCCGCCAACAATTGGCCCGCCGCGACGGGTTCCAAATCGCGGGACATCACATTCTCGACCGGAATGGCGTTGGGCAATTGCGAGGCCAGCGCCATCAGGGAGCCGCTGAAGCGATACACCCCCAAACCTGGGTGCGCTTTCAGCGCGGCCGTCCAGCGCCGGTCCCGGCGCCGCGCGCACACGATGACCGCCGCCGCCCGGCGGGCGGCCGCCACCCCCAGCACGGCAGGATCATCACCGGTGAGCAGCACATCCCCCGGCTCCAAACGGGCGGGTTCCAAGCTCAGCCGACCTTCCGGCGGGGCGGTCACCGGGCGCCAAGCTTCCAACCGCAATGCCCCGACCAAGTCGCTGAATTGAAAGAGGACCCCCAGGTAGTCCTCGGTGTTGAAATGGTAAAAGAACTGGGCCATCGGCAGCCGGTCGCTCAAGGCGCCGCGGAAAGTGCCATCCGCGGCCACCACCGGCACGAGGCTGACGTGCCGTTCATGAATGATCCGAATGGTGTCGCCCAAGGAGGCGTCCGGCGCCACCGAAAAGACCTTGGTCTGCATCACGGAGCGGACGCGCAGCCGCAGGCTGTCCACCTGCCGGGGCAGCGGCAGGCCCGCTTGCTCGAACAACCATTTCGTCTGGGGCACCGGTTCCCCGCAGACCACGCCTTCGCACGGTGGCGCGCCCCGCTGGCGCTGCAGCAGGGCGGCGTAAGCCACGGCGGAGGCGGCGGAATCGGTGTCCGGCCGGAGATGGCCGATCACCAATACCGGGGCGGACGCTGAACGGGGCGATGCGGGTGCGGACATAGATCGTCAAGCGCCAACCTAGCCGAAAACCCGCGCCGATAAAGGCAAAACTCCCAACGCGCGCGAATTCACGAATTCCCCGCCGCCCGCCCGGGATCAGGGCTGATCGTAGCCGCCAATCGGCCGCACCCAAATGTTCCGGTAGCGGATCGGGCTGCTGTGGTCCTGCAATTCGATGACGACCTCGGGCGGATGCGGTTTGCCGTACTTGCCGAGGGATTTGTGGGCCACTCCGCCGATGCCGTCCGTGCTGCCGATATACTCCCGCTTGTGGTGCAGCACCACGCCGTTGTGCAGCACTGTGACGTTGGCCGCCTTGGTCACCTTGCCCTCGGCATCCCAGCGCGGGGATTCAAAAATGATGTCGTACGCCTGCCATTCACCGGGCGGCTTGCTGGCGTTCACGAGGGGCGGCGTTTGGCCGTAGAGCGCGCCCGCCTGGCCGTCCGGATACGTTTTGGCCTGGTAGGAGTCGAGCACTTGGACCTCGTACATGCCGTTGATCAGGATGCCGCTGTTGCCGCGGCTCTGGCCCTCGCCGCGGGGCGGGTTGGGGGTGGTCCATTCCACGTGCAGTTGGAAATCCGGAAACTTCTCCTTCGTGCGGATGCCGCCGGTGCCGTTCATCTCCATGTAGCCGTCTTTGACCGCCCATTTGGCTTCGCCGCGGTTGCCCTGCCACTTGGAAAGGTCCTTGCCGTCGAACAGCACGGTCGCATCGGAAGGCGCGGGCGCGCCGTGGCTGAAGGTCGCGCCGGGCGTTACCACATGGGGTTGGGGCCGTTCCCCATCATGCACGTGGTAGGTCGTGCCGGGAATGATGGGGGTGTCGCTGTACCCGAGATGCCCGGCGGTTTGCGCCGGGGCGGAAAAGGTCAGGCCGGCACCCAGGAGACTGCACACCAGCGGGCGGAAAAAGGTAACGTGATTCATGGGCCGCATTATTCCCCGCCCGCCCGGCGTGTCAAGCACCCGCCAACTCCGGCCTTGCGGCGCGGCGGGGGATGCGGTTTGCTGGGCGGGTCAACTATGAAACACCTCCGCCTTGCCACCCTGCTCCTGGCCGCGCTCGCGGGCCGCCTCCCTGCCGCCGATCAACCCCAATGGGGGCGGGCGTGGTCGCGCAACATGGTCTCCGACGAGACCGGCCTGCCCGATGGCTTCGACCTCAACACCGGCGCCAATGTGAAGTGGCGGGTGCCGCTGGGCACCCAGAGCTATTCCACCCCCATCGTCGCGGGCGGCCGGGTGTATATCGGCACGAACAACGAACGGCCGCGCGACCCCAACCACACCGCGGACAGCGGGGTCCTGCTCTGCCTGGACGAGGCGACCGGGGCGCTCGTCTGGCAATTGGTGGTCCCGAAGCGCGAAGCGGACGATTATTTTGACTGGCCGAAAACGGGCATGCCCGCGCCCGTCACGGTCGAGGGCAACCGGGTGTATACGGTCAGCAACCGCGGCGAAGTCCTGTGCCTCGACGCCCTCGGCATGGCCAACGGCAACGACGGGCCCTTCCTCGACGAAGCCGCCCACATGGTGCGCCAAACCACCAACGCGCCGCCGGAGACCCCGTCGGTCGGCCCGCGCGATGCCGATATCCTCTGGCTGTTCAATCTCACCACCGGCGCGGGGATTTGG
>CAIYZC010000236.1 GCA_903930565.1 uncultured Pedosphaera sp. | reverse complement strand
CGTAAGCCCCGCCTCGCGATGCACGCAGATCGAACTCGTATTGCCGCAGGCCCCGACATTACCCAAGGGGGCGCCGGCTTCGTCCACCTCGTTCAGCGGGTGCATGACCACCAGCGCCCCGCGTTCCAGCGCGGGCAGGATTTTGGCGAGCTTGTCGGGCGTCCACCAATCGTCGGCATCCAAGTAGGCGACATACTCCCCACGAGCATCCTCCAGGCCGCGCGCAAGACTGCGGGCAAAGCCTTGGTTCGACGTGCGCGACACCCGGATGCGGTCGCCATACCGGGCGCAGACTTCGGGTGTATTGTCGGTGGAGCCGTCGTCGATCACCAGAATCTCGTAAAGCGACGGATCCACCGTCTGCGCCAGGCAGCTCTCGATCGCCTGCGGCAGAAACCGCCCGTAGTTGTAGCAAAGGATGGAACAGGTGATTTTAGGCTGCATGGTCGTTCCTCATTATGCGAATGCGCCGGATCAGTATGAATAATTGCGCGGTGAGATTGACGACCGCCCCGATGAAAAGTCCTGCCGTGGCTTTCTCGGCGGTATCAAGCCCGATCACCATGGCATAGATGATGTAAACAGCCGTGGCCAGCACCGGCACCCACCATTGGTTCCGGGTCTCGCCCCTGGCCAGTTGTCCAAACAGCAGCAACCCGGACAGACGCTCCACTCCCGCCGCGGCCACCGCCCAAAGAAGCGCCTGGTTCAAATTGGCATATTGCGCGCCCAACAGCCAGAGCCAGAGCTTGGGGAACATCCATGCGCTCAACAGCAGGCCGGTGGCGATGAAGGCGATCGCCACAAAGCAGAATGAAAGCGTCCGGAGAAAATGCCGTCTTTCCGCAATGGCTCCGAGCTTGGGAATGATCACCATCTCGACCGCCTTGTCCATCATCGCAAAAAGCATCATGAGCCGCCCCAGCGCGGCGGCCTCGGCGATGACCGCCGTGCCGCTGATAAGATAGATCAACCAGCCCCGCAGAAACTGCGACGAATGATAAAAATAGGCCGGGAAGAGAAGCGGCCTGAGCAGACTCCAATAAATGCGGCGGGCCGGTTCCGTTCCTTCCCCACCCCCGTCGCAGGGCAGCCGTCTGAAACGCGCCTGAATCCAATACAGGCTTAGCAACGAGGTGCTCGCGATCGCCGCCATGAGCATCGTGGGGCCTGCCTTCGGGAAATACGGCAATAACCCGATCACGACAGCCACGACCAGGAGCAACCTCAACAATTCGGAACCGATGGAAATGGTAAACGGGAGCAGCGGCTGGCCTATCACCTTGTAGGCCGACTCCGGATGCCGGTATTGATACTGGTTGACCGCCGCCAGGAGCGCCAGTCCGGCGCCGGCGATGAAAACAGCGTTCAACCAGCCGTTGCGGTAACCCGATCCCAGCCAGAATACGAGCCCCACGATCACCGCGAGGACGAGCAAGGGAAAATCGATGGTCCGGAAAAGCCGGGTGGTGGTCCGTATTTGGTTCGTGGAAGGTCCCACCCGGTGGGCAAAGGGGATATAAACAGAAACCACCCCGATGGTCGCAAACCCGGCAAGCGTGGCGATGCCCACATTGAACAGATTGAACACGGCATACTGCTCCTTGGTGAGATGCCGGACAATGATGAAACCAATGGCCGCCGAAATCACCATTTGGACGGCCTGCAGCGCGGCGACTCCCGTGAGCTGGCGGAGAAAGGCGGAACGCGAT
>CAIYZC010000235.1 GCA_903930565.1 uncultured Pedosphaera sp. | reverse complement strand
GCGGTCAAGGAACGGGATGACTACGGCATGGCCTTTCATGCGGAGTGGCTCCACGGCGCGCATCCCGAGGAGACTGCAATCCTCGGGCGCTGTAGCGCTCGGGCCTTGACCCGGTTGGCTGCACGGCACCCCGGCGACGCGGCCATCAGCGCCGCCTTGGCCGCCGCCGCGGCGCGTTGATTTTTCCCCTTGCCCACTCGGCCCGCCCTGTTTGAATGGGGCCATGAGTTCCGCTCCCGCCCTCGTGGCTGATGATCCGCCGGAGATTTATGATCTCCAATCCCGCGCCGCGGGCCCGGTCGGCCGCCTGCCGATCACGCCCGAATTGTTACTGCACCAACCCAGCGGGGATTTGTTTGGTTTGACGCAAAACGCCGGCATGGGGTGGAACCCCGCCGAAACCGGTCGGCGGCAATTCCTCATTCTCAGCACGCAGGGCGGCATCCGGGCGCCGGACGGCACCCCCATCGCCCTCGGTTACCACACCGGCCATTGGGAAATCGGCCTCCAGGTGGCCGCGGCCGCTGAAGAATTCCGCCGCCAGGGCGAACTTCCTTTCGCGGCGTTCTGCTCCGACCCCTGCGACGGCCGGACGCAGGGCACCACCGGGATGTTCGACAGCCTGCCCTACCGCAACGACGCCGCCATCATCTTCCGCCGCCTGGCCCGCAGCCTGCCGCGCCGGGCCGGTGTGCTGGGGGTGGCCACCTGTGACAAGGGGTTGCCCGCGATGCTCATGGCGGTGGCCGGTTTGGGGGATTTGCCCGCCGTCGTCGTTCCCGGCGGGGTCACCCTTCCCGCCGCGGGCGGCGAGGACGCCGGCGCCGTCCAGACTCTGGGGGCGCGGTACGCCCACGGCTTGGTCACGCTGGATGAAGCCGCGGATTTGGGTTGTCGGGCCTGCGGCACCCCGGGCGGCGGTTGCCAGTTCCTCGGCACCGCCGCCACCACGCAGGTTGTGGGCGAGGCCCTGGGCTTGTCCCTGCCGCACTCCGCCCTGGCGCCGTCGGGTCAGCCGGTCTGGTTGGAATTGGCGCGCCAATCCGCCCGCGCCCTGCGGGGGCTGGCGGACGCCGGCCGACGCACCCGCGACATCCTGACCCCGGCGGCCTTGGCGAACGCCATGACCGTCCATGCCGCCTTCGGCGGCTCCACGAACCTGTTGCTGCACATCCCCGCCATCGCCCGCGCCGCCGGTTTGCCCGCGCCCACCGTGGCGGATTGGATCGCCGTGAACCGCCGCACCCCGCGCCTCGTCAGCGTCCTGCCCAACGGCCCGATCCACCACCCCACCGTCCGGGTCTTCCTGGCGGGGGGCGTGCCGGAAGTCATGCTGCACCTGCGGGCGCTCGGACTGTTGCAGTTGGACGCCCTGACGGTCACCGGGCGGACGCTGGGGGAGAATTTGGAAAAGTGGGAGCAATCCGCCCGCCGGGAACGATTCCGCGCCAAATTGACGGAGCTGGATGGCGTCCGCCCGGAGGACGTGATTATGCCGCCCGAACGCGCCCGGGAGCTGGGCCTGGCGGGGACCATGATTTTCCCGCAGGGCAACCTGGCGCCCGAAGGTTCCGTGGTGAAGAGCACCGCGATCGACCCCGCCGTGGTGGACGCCGACGGGGTGTACCGCAAGGAGGGTCCGGCCCGCATTTTCGTGAGCGAACACGCCGCCATCACCGCCATCAAGCAGGGGCGGATTCGGGCGGGGGATGTCCTGGTGCTGGTGGGCGTGGGCCCGCTGGGCACGGGCATGGAGGAGACCTACCAAGTCACCAGCGCGCTCAAGCACCTGCCGTTTGGGAAGCACGTCGCCCTGTTGACGGACGCCCGTTTTTCCGGCGTGTCCACCGGGGCGTGCGTGGGGCACATCGGCCCCGAGGGCCTGGCGGGCGGACCGTTGGGCAAATTGGTGGAGGGCGACTGGATCCGGGTGGAAATTGATCAACGCCACCACCGGGGCAGCATCGACTTGGTCGGCAGCTCGGAGGCGCGCTTTTCGCCGCTCGAAGGCGCTGCCGTGCTGGCCCGCCGGCCCAGCCGGCCCGACCTGGCCCCCCACCCCGCGCTGCCGGCGGACACCCGCCTGTGGGCCGCGCTGCAATTGGCGGGCGGCGGCGCCTGGGCCGGTTGCGTTTACGATGTGGATGAAATCCTGGCCACCCTGGCCGCCGGCCGCGCCGCCCGGGCGGCCGGTGCCAGCCCCTCCCTTCCCCTCCCCGCTCATGCGCTCCAAAGCTGAAATCCTCGCCCTGCTCCAGGATCCCGGCATCATCGCCGTGGTCCGCGCCCCCGCGGCCGACCTCGTGCCGCCCCTCACCGCCGCCCTGCTGGCGGGCGGCATCCGGGCGATCGAAATCACCCTCACCACCCCGGATGCCCTGGCCGCCATCGCGGCCGCCCGCCGGGAATTTGGCGACCGGGCGCTCATCGGCGTCGGCACGGTGCTCGACGCCGCGACCGCCCGGGCCGCCATCGAAGCCGGGGCGGAATTCGTGGTCAGCCCCATCACGCGCCCCGAGATAGCCGCCGCGGCCCGCGCGGCGGAGCGCCCCGTGATGCTCGGTGCCTACACCCCCACGGAGGCGCAGCTGGCGTATGAAGCGGGCGCGGATTTCATCAAACTCTTTCCCGCGGACGGCCTGGGGCCGAATTACGTCAAGGCGCTGCGCGCGCCCTTGCCGCACCTGCGAATTGTGCCCACCGGGGGGGTGGAATTGGGCAACATCGCGGCTTTCCTGCAGGCGGGTTGCGCCGCGCTGGGGGCGGGTTCCTCGTTGGTTTCGCCGCTTCTGCTGCGGGACCGCGATTGGGCGGGTCTTACCCGCCTGGCCGCGGAATTCGTGGCCGCCGCGCGGGCGGCGCGGCTCCCGGCGGCTTGAGCGGCCGGCTTACTGGTAGGTTTTGGCCAGTTCCTTGATCCGGGGATAGATCGGGGACTTCTCCGGAATCCGGCTCTGCACGCTCGCGAACAGTTTGCGCGCTTCCGCGGGTTCCTCGCGGGACAGCAGCACGACCAAATCCAGCTCAATCCAACCCTTGCGGGGATCCTCGCATTTCGGGCCGTAAACCCGCAGCCATTCGCGCAGGCCCGGAATGCCGTGGTTCTGCGCCGTCTTCAGGGACGCTTCCAACTCGGACGGGACCCCCGGCAACTGCTCGGGGATGACGGCATTGGCGTTGATCTGGGTTTTCTCCTTGATGCGGTCGTTGCTGATGTCGTCCCAGTACGACCACAGCTTGAACAGGCCGTAGATGGCCAGGAAAATAATCAGTACGCCGGTGGCAAATTTCGTCATGTTTCCTCCACGCGCGCCACCCGGGCCCCGAGTTGGCGCAGTTTACCGTCGATGTTCTCGTAGCCGCGGTCCAAGTGGTACACGCGGTTCACCTGCGTGGTGCCCCGGGCCGCCAGACCCGCGATCACCAACGCGGCCGAAGCCCGCAAATCACTGGCCATGACCGGCGCCCCGCTCAATGGCCGGCCGCCCTTCACAATCGCGCTTGGTCCCTCAATGTCGATCTCGGCGCCCAGCCGCGCCAACTCGCTCACATGCATGAAACGCGATTCAAAAATCCGTTCCGTGATGATGCTGATCCCCGGCGTGAGGGCCATGAGCACCATCATCTGGGCTTGCGCATCGGTGGGGAAACCCGAATAGGGCAGCGTGGTCACGTCCACCGATTTGAGGTCCCCGCCGCGGCTGACCGTGAGGGCGGCCCCGTGGCGCGTGATCCGGACACCCGCGTCGCGCATCTTGTCGAACACGGCGCTCAGATGGTCGGGTCGCGCGCCCAAAATCTTGACTTCACCATTCGTCGCCGCGGCCGCCAGGGCGTAGGTTGCCGCCTCGATCCGGTCGGGGATGACCTCGTGATCCGCGCCGTGCAGTTCCTTCACCCCCGTGATGGTGATGGTCGGGCTGCCCGCGCCGGTGATTTTGGCCCCCATGGCGATCAAAAAGTTCGCCACGTCCACGACCTCGGGTTCGCAGGCGGCGCTCTCAATGACCGTGACCCCGTCGGCGAGCGTCGCGGCCATCATGACATTGGCGGTGCCCAGCACCGTCGAGCCGGCGCGGCCCCCCAAAAACAAATCGGCGCCGGTCAATCGCTCCGCTTTGGCGTGGACATAGCCGCCCTCGACCTTGATTTCCGCGCCAAGCGCGGCAAACCCCTTGAGATGCAGGTTGATCGGGCGCGCGCCGATGATGCAGCCGCCGGGCAGCGAAACCGTGGCCTGGCGCAACCGGCCGAGCAACGGGCCCATGATGCAGATCGAGCCGCGCATCTTGCGGATCAAATCATAGTCGCCGACCCCTTTGATCCGGGCGGCCCGGACTTCCAGGGTGTTGCCCTCCAGTTTGACCTCGGCGCCGAGCGAAGTCAGGATTTGGGCCATGAATTTGACGTCGCTCAGGTCGGGCACCCGACGGATGATACACGGTTCCGCGGTGAGCAGCGTCGCCGCCATAATGGGCAGCACGGCGTTTTTGGCGCCGCTGATCGTCACTTCGCCGTGGAGGGGAATCCCGCCTTCGATTGATAAACTGTCCATTGAATCCTGAAGCTCGCCAAAATCATTTCGGTCATGCCACGCGGGGGCCTGCTCCGCGCCGCAGCACCACAAATCGGTCGCGGCCACTGTAATCGGCCTGCACCCGTTCGACAATCCACATCTGCGTGGCGAAGATCGCGCTGACCGCCGGCCCCTGACCGTCGCCGAATTCGCATAAAGCCAGGCTCCCGGGGCGCAAATACGCTCCCGCTTCGGCGGCCAATCGCCGGTAAAAATCCAAGCCGTCCGCCCCGCCGTCCAACGCCAGCCGGGGGTCATGCTCGCGCACTTCCGGTTCCAGCGTGGCGATTTCAGCGGTCGGAATATACGGCGGGTTGGCCACCAGCAGATCAAACTCCGCCCCGGGCGGCAGCGCGGCAAAGCCATCCCCTTCGTGGAACTGCACCCGCTCCGCCACCCCATGCCGGGCGCAGTTTTGCCGCGCCACCGCGAGGGCCTCGGGCGAGATGTCCAGGGCGGTTACCCGCGCGGCGGAGCATTTCAGGGCCAAAGTGATGGCCAGGCAGCCGCTGCCGGTGCCGAAATCGAGCACGGCCGGGGCGGCCAAGCCGGATTGGTTCAAGTGGGTCCAGCCGCATTCCGCCAGCAGTTCCGTCTCCGGTCGCGGCACCAGCACCCGTCCGTTCACCATCATTTCGTAGCCGCAAAAGGAGGTGGATCCCACGATCACTTGGAGCGGTTCCCGCGTTCCGCGGCGGCGGACCAATTCCCGCACCTGGTCCAATTCCGGCGGGGTCAATTCCCGCGAAAAATTCAAATACAACCCCATCCGCGGCAGGCGCAGCACGTGCGCCAACAGCAGTTCGACCTGCAGCCGCGGGGTTTCCACGTCCTTGCGGGCCAGAAACTCCGCGCTGCGTTGGATCACCTCGAGCACAGTCACGGCGCTAAAATAGGGTGGCCCGGCCAATTGCAAAGCGAATTCCTTGCCGCCCGGTAACCCGCGGCCTCCCGGGTGCGTCTTTTGAGGGGTTCCCCCGCCGCCGGGCCGCGATTTCATTGCCGCCTTGGCGGCGGCGGATTATCCTTCCAACCGCAAACTGAACTTATGAACAACCACTTCCTCCCCCAACTTTCCCGCGCCTTGGCCGCCGTCGGCCTCGGGTTGCTGTCCACCGTCGCCGCGAGCCAGGCCCAAACCCCGGCCGCCACCGGCGCACCCTACAAAGTCCTCAAGACCGTCCAGCATCCCGGCACCGGCGGGGTCGATTATGTCACGGCCGACAGCGAAGGCCGCCGGTTGTACGTGCCGCGCGGCGGGCAGGTGCTCGTGTTCGATTTGGACACCCTCGCCGCCGCGGGCACCATTGCGGACGCCAAGGGCGGCCACGGAGTCGCCATCGATTCCAAGAACCACCACGGCTTCAGCAGCAGCAACCCGGTTTTGATGTGGGACACCACCACCCTGGCCACCCTCAAGACCATTCCCGTTTCCGGCAACCCGGATGGAATCTACTTTGAACCCGAAACCGAGCGGATTTACATTTTCAGCCACCGCTCCCCCGGCGCGACGGTGTTGAACTCGAAGGACGGCTCCCTGGTGGGCACCATCGAACTCGACGGCGCGCCCGAACAAGCGATCAGCGACGGCCACGGCCATTTGTTTGTGGACATGGAGGACAAGGACAACGTCACGGTCATCGACGTGAAGACCCTCAAGGTCACCGGCAAATACGACTTGTCCAGCAAGGCCAAGACCCCCGCGGGCTTGGCGTTGGACGCGAAGAACAAAGTGCTTTTCGCCCTGTGCCGTGAACCCGCCATGGCGGTCATGCTCAGCGCCACGGATGGCAAAATCCTCGGCGCCCTGCCCATCGGCAAGGGCACGGACGGCGGCGGCTTCAACCCCAACACGATGGAAGCCTTCAGCTCCCAACGCGACGGCACGCTGACGATTATCAAGGAAACCAGCCCCACCACCTTTGAAGTGGCCCAAACGGTCACCACCAAGCCCGGCGCCAAAACGAGCACGCTGGACACCAAGAACAACACGATTGTGCTCATCGCCACGGAAGCCGGTCCGCGGCCCCCCGCCGCCGAAGGCACCGCCGCCGCCACCGCCCCCGGCGCCCCCCGCCGCCGCGGCAACAACGGCCCCGCCGTGTTGGACCTGATTGTGGTCGGTCGATAATCGTGAATTGATTATCCCCGGCGGGTGGCCGCAAGCCACCCGCCAGCTCGGCGGGATCGCCCCCCGGGGTGGGGATGCGGCCGGCCTCAAATTCGTGTTCGGAATTAAGGCTTCAAGGCCGGAGTCGCGAGCATCACCTCGTTGCGCCGAAGGAAAGTCGGGGTCCAGGGGGGATCGAAATACCCGTAAACGGGCGCGGCGAGGACCGGCAATTGCTCGGCGGCCATCCAGGTCTGGAGGCGGGCCACGGCCTCCGCCTCATGGGCGGCGTTGCGGCCGCCGGTGAAGCGGTAAACGGCGTAGCGGCTCGCGGGCAGCTCGCGCAATTTCAAATTGGGGTCCAGGGGCGCCGGGGCGCCGGGGGTGGGGAGTTTGGCGGGGAGGACGAAAGCCATGGTCGCGTTGCTCGCGCCCCCGCTCATGAACACCGGGGTCGTCATGGAGATTTTGGCGCCGGTGTCATTGCGCCCCGTGATGTATTTGAAGAGCCGGTTGAACCCCCCGCCGGAGCCTTCGCCCGCGGGCCCCAAGGGTGTCTCGACCACGGTGAGCGCGGGGTAGTCCCGGACCTCATACGGGTGGGCGGCGTGGACCACCTGATATGGGGCCGACTCATAGCCGGACCGGGTGGCCTGACAACCGACCAGGGCGACGCTCACCAACAGGAGGAGTAACAAGGTCCCGAAAAACATTTTTTTCACGCAATAGCTTTCGAATGGAAGACGCGGGCAAACCAGTTGGAAATCCGCACGAACCAACGGGCGGAGAGGCCCAGCCGGTTGCGCCGGTGGAGGGAAGCGCCGCGGGCTTCCAATTGGGCGACGACGGCGTGGCGGCCAAACATGGCGGCGAACATGATCGGCGTCATGCCGGCCCCATTGTTCGCGTCAATGTCGGCGCCGTGATCCAGCAGGAGACCGACGATTTCGACCTCGCCCTTGAACGCCACCCCGCCCAGCGGGGTTTGGCCGCGGTCGTTTGGCCGGTCCACGTCCGCCCCGCGATCCAGCAATAACCGGGCGGTGGCGCGGTGCCCGTGGTAGCAGGCGAGCATGAGCAGAGTGTTGCCCTTGGCGTCGGCCAAGTTCACCGGCAAACCATGCGCGAGCATCGGGGCCAGGGCGTCGGTATCGCCCGCCCGGGCAAAGGCCAAAGCCATTTGCTGCAATTCAGCGTAGCGTTGCTCTTCGGCGGCGGTGAGGGTGGCGTTCATGGTGGACGATCAAGGCCGGCCGGCGCGCCCGGGGAAAAGGCGGAGCCGACCGGCCCGTGGGCCAAGGGGAACGTATTACTTGCCGGCGGCGTGATTGGTCACGCCCAAGGCGCGCGCCACGCCCGCGGCGTAAGCGGGATCCGCCTTGTGGAAATGGACCAACTGCCGTTGCACGATTTCCTCGGGCACGCCCGCCATGGCGGCCGCGATGTTCGAGAAGAGGCGTTCTTTATGGTCCGGGCTCAGTAGGCGGAACAGATCGCCGGGCTGGGTGTAGTCATCGTTGCCGTCGCGATGGTTGTAACGGTCGGCGTCCCCGGAGATTTTCAGCGGGGGTTCCGCGAACCGGGCGTCTTGCACGGGGCCGCCGAAGCTGTTCGGCTCGTAGTAGGCGTCCGTACCCTTGGGGGCATCGAACCGCATCGCACCGTCCGCATGATAGGTGCGCACGGGGGACTTGGGGCGGTTCACGGGCAGCATTTCGTAATGCGTCCCGATGCGGTGGCGGTGGGCGTCCGCATAGGAGAAGACGCGCGCTTGGAGCATTTTGTCCGGCGAGAAACCGATGCCAGGGACGATGTTTGAAGGGCTGAAGGCGGCCTGCTCGACTTCGGCGAAATAGTGCTCCGGATTGCGGTTGAGTTCGAGCATCCCGACTTCAATGAGCGGGTAATCGCCGTGGGGCCAGACCTTGGTGAGGTCGAACGGGTTCCAGCGGTAGTGCGCGGCGTCCGCTTCGGGCATGATCTGCACGAAGAAACGCCATTTCGGGAATTCCCCTTTTTCAATCGCAGTGTAAAGGTCGCGCTGGGAGCTTTCGCGGTCCTTGGCGACCACGGCTTCGGCCTCCGCATTGGTCATGTACTCGATGCCCTGCAGGGTCTTGAAGTGGAACTTCACCCAGAACCGCTCGTGGGCGGCGTTGATGAGGCTGTAGGTGTGGCTGCCGTAGCCGTTGACGTGGCGCAGGCTGCGGGGCAGGCCGCGGTCCGACATCAGGATCGTGACTTGGTGGAGCGACTCGGGGGAGAGCGACCAGAAATCCCACGCGGCGGTGTTGCTGCGGAGGTGGGACCGGGGATGGCGCTTTTGGGTGTGGATGAAGTCGGGGAACTTGTAGGGGTCGCGAACAAAAAACACGGGGGTGTTGTTCCCCACCAAATCCCAATTGCCTTCGGTGGTGTAGAACTTCAGGGCGAAACCGCGCACATCCCGTTCCGCGTCGGCCGCGCCGGCCTCGCCGGCGACCGTGGAGAAACGCAGGAGGGCTTCGGTCTGCGCGCCTTGGCGGAACACGGCCGCCTTGCTGTACTTCTCCAAGCCATGGGTGATGGTCAGGGTGCCATAGGCGGCGGAACCCTTGGCGTGGACGGCGCGCTCGGGAATGCGTTCGCGGTTCTGGTGCGCGAGTTTTTCGAGCAGTTGATAGTCTTGCATCAACACCGGGCCGCGGGGGCCGGCGGTCAGGGAGTTCTGATTGTCGGCGACCGGGTTGCCCCCGGTCGTGGTCATGAGTTCGGGTTTGGTGGCCATAAATAAAAAAGTCGTTGTTGCTACGGGCACGTTCATTAAACCACCCGGGGTGCGATAGTTGAAATACTTTGTTCCTATGATTATCATAGACGGAGACTATGGAAATGCAACAATTGCGGTACGTGGCGGCAGTGGCGCGGACGGGGAACTTTTCGCGGGCCGCCGAGCAATGCCACGTGGCCCAGCCCTCGCTCAGCCAGCAAATCCGCAAGTTGGAGGAGGAGTTGGGGGAGCGGTTGTTCGACCGCTTGAAGCGCGTGGCGCGGCTGACCCCGCACGGGGAGGTTTTCCTGCGGCGGGCGCTGCGCATCCTCGAGGAGGCCGATGCCGCGCAGCGGGAGGCGCGGGAGGCGGGGGCACTGTTGCGGGGGAAGCTGACGATTGGGGCGTTGCCGACGATCGCGCCCTATTTGCTGCCGGAAGTGGCGGGCGAATTCATGCGGCGTTTTCCCGGGGTGGAGATCGTGGTGCAGGAGGACACCACCGCGCGATTGCTGCGGCTCGCCCACCGTTATGAGCTCGATTTGGCGCTCGCCAGCACCCCGATCCAAGACGAGCGTTTGGAAGTCCGGCCTTTGTTCACGGAGGAATTGCTGCTCGCCCTGCCGCCAGGGCATCCGTTGACCCGGATGCCGCAAGTGGGGTTGGCCGATTTGGCGGCGGAGCGTTGGATCGTGCTGCAGGAGGGGCATTGCCTGGGAGACCAAGTGCTGCGGTTTTGCGACCGCCGGGAAGGGGCGCCGCACATTGCGTTCCGCAGTGCCCAATTGGAGACAGTACGGGCCTTGGTGGCGTCCGGGCTGGGGGTGTCTTTGGTACCGGCCATGGCAGCCGGCCGGCGGAGCCCGGGGGAGCCGGAATACCGGTCGCTGCCGGCCCCGGTGCCGCGGCGGAGCATCGTGGCCGTGTGGCCGCGGCAACGCCCCCCCGGCCGGGCGGCGGAAGAGTTTCTGAAATTGGTCACCGCCCGCGGTTCAACCTGAACTTCGGCGGCGGAAACCAGTCGTCCGCCCGCCCCCATCCCCTGGGGTCGCGGGCGGACGCCGGCGAAACGGACGGGATTAGAATTTGTAGGCGATCGCGCCGACGAGCTTCACATCGTTCTTCTCGCGGCCCGCGGCGGGCAGGTTGTAATAGGTGTCCTGAATGTAAGTCCGGACGTTGACATGCTTCGTGAGGGCGGATTCCACGCCGATTTCGAAGTTGATGTAGTAATTGTCGAACTTGTCCACCTCGGGGATGATTTCGAAGGTCTGCCAGAGCTTGGCCGAGGCGGAGAACTTGTGCTCGAAGCGTTCGCCCAAGCGGAGGGAGAGGTAGCCTTTGTCCACGTGGCCCTGTTCCTGGTAAATGAGCGCGGGACCGGCTTCAACACTGAGCGTGGTGTTCGTGTTTTTCAGGATGTAATAGCCGGCGAGCGGGGCCAAGGTGAGGCGGTAGCGCACGTCCGCGACGCCGTCATGCAGGGCGTCCAAGCGCAAACCGTAATAGAAGTCGGCCGAGAGGTTGCGGTTGTACTGGCCAAAGCCGTGGAGCTGTTCCGCATTGCGGACGCCGGAGGTTTCCCCGTAGGTGGCGTCGGCGCCGAGCAGGGTGGTGTCATCGGCGGTTTTGCGGGTGCTCTGGAGGTTGACGGTGGCCAGCATGGTGTGGCTGTTGCCGCGGGTGATGGTGAGGCCGGCGGCGGCACTCGTGGACCAGGGGGAGGGCGCGTTCGTCACCGCGCCGGTGCCGGTGGCGGTGGTGCTCGAAGCGCTGGTGGTCGTGTTGGTGGCGGCCGGGGTCGCGTCGTCGGCCCGCAGGGTGGTTTGGGCAGCCAGGGTCAAACCCGCGCCGAGAAGGGCGAGGAGCCGGGAACGTTGGAGACTGGTCATAGTACTGATGCTTTGCGTTGTTGTTACCCCGGCCGTTGTTGTGTTGTTGTTGCGCCAACGGAGGCGCGGGCGCCGAGCCGCACCGCCGCCGTCAGCCTGCCGGATTGGGCGCATCATTAAGGGCCGCACCGCCGCCGGGCAAGTCTGATTTTGCGCCCGGGCGGTCCGGCCGGGGGCCGACGGGGCCGGGCAGCCGGGGCGCAACCGTTCCAAACCCCCCGCGGCATTATAGTGGCGGCGGCGGCCAAAAGGGGCGAAATTAATGGGGAAGCCCGGGCGGGGAGAAATCCCGCCCCCGCCTCCACCAAGCCAATGAAAAACTCCTTTTGGACGCTCCTTGTGACGGGTCTGCTGCTCCTGACCGGGGCGGGCTGCGGACGTGAAACCGATGATGGCCGGGCCCAGGGTCGGACCGCCGCCCCCGCCGTTGCCGCCACCCCGGCGGGCGCGGTGCGCCTGCGTTTGGTCGCCGGCTCGGAGAACCGGGAGTTGGAACCGTTGATTCAGGAATTTGCCCGGCGGCAGGGCATGGCCATCGAGGTGGTCTACATGGGCAGCATTGAGATTGGCCGGGAACTGGCCAAAGGGAAGGATTGCCCGTTTGACGCGGTTTGGCCGGCCGCCTCGCTGTGGATCGACATGTTCGACGAGGCGAAGGTCACCCGGAACGCGGAAAGCATCATGCGCACGCCGGTGGTTTTTGGGGTGCGTAAATCCGTGGCGCGCAGCCTGGGGTGGGTGGGCGCGGACGTCCGGGTGATGGACATCCTGCAGGCCGCGGAGGCCCGCAAGCTGCGCTTCGCAATGACCTCCGCGAGCCAATCCAATTCCGGCGCCTCGGCATACCTCGGCTTCCTGAGCGCCTTCGCCGGGAGCCCCGAAGTGTTGCGGCCGGAAGATTTGGCCCGCGAGGAGGTGCGCACGCGCACCCAGCGGTTCCTCGGCCAGGTGGACCGTTCGGTGGGCAGTTCGGGCTTTCTCAAGGATTTGCTCTTGGAAAAATACGATTGGTTGGACGCCATGGTGAATTATGAGTCCATGGTCATTGCGGCCAATCAGACGCTCGTGGCCCGGGGCCGCGAGCCGTTGTATGTCGTCTATCCCGTGGATGGCCTCACCATCGCGGACAGCCCCCTGGCGGTGGTGGCCAAAGGGGACGTCCAAAAAGAAGCCGGCGTCCAACAACTGCAACGGTTTCTCCTCTCGCCGGAGAGCCAGCGCCGGATTCAGGCGCTGGGTTGGCGCACAGGGTTGGTCGGGCCGGGGGCCGAGGCGGCAGACATCCGGGTGTTCAATCCGGATTGGGGGATCACTCCCGACAAAATTCTCGCCCCCATCCGGCTGCCGGCCGGTCCGGTCATCCGCGCGGCCTTGGACTTGTATCAAGGAGTGTTTCGCAAACCCTGTTGCACCCTGTTCGTATTGGATTTTTCCGGCTCCATGCGCGGCACCGGCGAACGGCAGCTGAAGGAGGCCATGCGGATTCTGCTCACCCCCGCCTTGGCGCAACGTTACCTGCTCCAACCCGCGCCCAAGGATGTGACCATCGTGATGCCTTACAGCGACGACGTCGTGGCGGAATGGAAGGCTGAGGGGAACGATCCGCAGGTGCTGGACGGGTTGTTGTCCCAAATCGAAGCCCAAAATGCCCTGGCCGGCACCTACACGCACAAGGCGCTCCTCCGAGCCCTCCGCACCGCCAAAACCTACGCCGCCACCGGCAAGTACCATACTTCCATCGTGCTGATGAGCGACGGGGCGGCGACGGATTCGTTGGCGGATTTCTTTCGCACCGTGGACGACCGGGGCATCGGACGGGACATCCCGATCTACACCATCCTGTTCGCCGAGGCCAAGGAACGGGACATGAAGGCCCTGGCGGAAGGCATGGGCGGCAAAATGTTTGACGGCCGGAAGGATGTGGCCAAAGCTTTCCGGGAAGCGCGGGGTTACAACTGACTCCGCCCAAAACCATGTCACCGAGCGTGCGCGACATCCTCCCCGGAGCGGCCGGCGCCTTGGTCCTACTGTTGGCCCTAACCGCGTTCGGCATGCCGCTTTGGCTGGGGTTGGTGCTGGGCGGCGCCGTCTACGCGGGCCTCCACCTCATGCTCGCCCCGGCCCCCGCTGCCGCGTCCGGGGCCGCCGCCCCTTCCGCGCTGGGACTGACGCCCCGGGAGCGCGATGAGTTTCTGGCCGCCTGCCGGCGCAGTTGCGGTGAGCTGGGCGCGCTGGCCGGCCGGATTTCCCCCCGCGAATTCAGCGCCCGGGTGCGCGAGTTGGCCGCCGTGGCCGAGAACCTGACGGCGTGCTTTGCGCGCAAGCCGGCCGCGATTCTGCTGGCGCCCGCGGTGCCGCGGAATTTGGAGCGGCTCGTCGCCATGCTCCAACAATACGTGGAGCTGAGCCAACTGCGGGGCGCGGGGGACACCGCCGCCGCGGCACTGCGCCAGGTCGAAGCCATTGTGGGCGCCGCGCGGGACTCCTTTGCGGGCATGTACGAACAGTTGCTCGCAGAAGACGCCGCTGCGCTCGACGCCTCCGCCGGCACGCTCGGCATCTTGTTGGGGGCGGAAGAGCGAACGGGCGGCGCGGCCCGCGGGGCTCCGGTCCCGGGCGAAGTCGTGGCGGGGCGGCGCGCCGCCGGCCGGGTGGGGGTGCCGGGTCAATCGGGAAAGGAACTATGAAACCAAATTATGGACGGATCGCCGGTGTTTTGCTGTTTCTCGCCGCGGTGATGGTGGGCCTGGCGTGGCAATTCCGGCCGCACCCACCCACGGGCAATGCCACCGGCACCGGCGGCCCTCCCGGTTCACCGGCCGCCGCGGCCGCTCTGACCACGCTCACAGGGAAGGCGGGCGGGGAGAAAATCGGGTTTCTGGAGGATCCCGCCGTGCAACAGTCTTTGGCCCGCGCCGGGTTGACCGTCGTGGCCCGCAAGGCCGGCTCCGTGGAAATGGTGCGGGAACCGGTGAGCGGGCAGAATTTCCTCTGGCCCGCCAGCCAGGTGGATCTGGAGAACTACCAAGCCGGGGGCGGCACGCCCGCCCAGGCGGAGGAAATCTTCCAATCTCCATTGGTCTTCTATTCTTGGGATTTGGTCACCGACGCGTTGGTTTCCCACGGCATCGTGGAGAAGTTGGGGGACACCTTTTACGTCGTGGATCTGGCCAAATTGGTCGCCTTGGTGGATCAAAAAGCCAAATGGTCGGAATTGGGCCTCACCCAGTTCTATTCGACCGTGCTCATCCAATCCACCGACCCCGCCCGCAGCAATTCCGGCAACATGTGGGCCGCGCTGCTGGCCGCCACTTACAATCACGGTGAGGTCCTAACCCCGGACCAAACCGACGGCATCCTGCCCCGCGTCAAAGTTTTCTTCGACCGGGTTGGCTTCATGGAGGCCAGCAGCGGGACTTTGTTCGACAAATACCTCAAGCAAGGCGCGGGCGCGTACCCGATCATTGTGGCCTATGAGAATCAATTGCTCGAGTTCGCTGTCGCCCATCCGGAATTGATCGAGCCGGTGCGCCGGCGCCTGCGGATTCTGTATCCCCGCCCGACCGTCTGGGCGGGCCACCCGCTCATCGCCCTGGATCCCGGGGCCAAACGCCTCATCGCGGCGTTGAAGGATCCCGCGCTGCAAAGGCTCGCCTGGGAGCGGCACGGCTTCCGCTCCGGTTTGCTGGGGGCGGTCAGCACCAATGGCTTGCCCTTGACGGGGGTTCCCGCCACCATCGACGCCGTGATTCCGATCCCGAATCTGGCCGTGATGACGCGGCTGACCACCGCCCTGACGCCCGCCAAATAATCGCCTTCGCGCGCATGAATATCCCCGTCCCGCCCCCCTGCCCCAACCCGCCGCCCCCGTACACCGGCCCTTCCCCCGCGGAGGTGCTGCAATGGCGCCAGGAACATCTCAACCCGGGCTTGTTCTTTTATTATCAAAAACCCCTCATGCTGGTTTCCGGCCGGGGGCAGTATGTTTTTGATGATTTGGGCCGGCAGTACTTGGATGGTTTGGCGGGGATCGTCACGGTGAGTGTCGGCCATTGCCATCCGACCGTGGTTGCCGCCGCCCACCGGCAGAACGAGACGCTCCAGCACAGCACCACAATCTATCTGCACCCCAACATCGCCGAGTACGGCCGCGATCTGGCCGCCAAAATGCCCGGCGACCTGAAGGTCTGTTATTTTGTCAATTCCGGTTCCGAGGCCAATGACTTGGCGCTCCTCATGGCCCGGGCGTACACGGGCAACTACGATGTGATCGCCCTCCGCAACGCTTATCACGGCGGCGGCGCCGGCACGATGGGGCTGACCGCCCATTCCACTTGGAAGTTCAACGTCCCCCACAGCTTTGGTGTCCACCATGCCGTCACCCCCGATCCCTATCGCGGTCCGTGGGATCGACAGGATCCCGACGCCGGCCGCAAATATGCCGCCGATGTGCGGGATTTGATCCAGTTTGCCACCCCCGGCCGCGTCGCCGCCTTCGTCGCCGAATCCATCCAGGGCGTGGGGGGCGTGGTGGTGTATCCGGATGGCTATCTGCAACACGCTTATGCCCACACCCGCGCCGTGGGCGGGGTCTGCATTGCGGATGAAGTGCAAACCGGTTTTGGCCGCACCGGGGAACATTTTTGGGGTTTTGAACTGCAAGGGGTCATCCCGGACATCGTCACCCTGGCCAAGGGCATCGGCAATGGTTGCCCCTTGGCCGCCGTGGTAACCACGGCGCAGATTGCCGCCACCCTGAAGGAGCGCCTGCATTTCAACACCTTCGGCGGGAACCCGGTCGTCTGCGCGCAGGGGCGTGCGGTTTTGGAAGTGATCGAGCGCGAACAACTCCAGGCCAACTCGCGTGTGATTGGCGCGCAGTTGCTCGCCGGTTTGGCGGCCCTGCAGGAAAAGCACCCGCTGATCGGCGACGTGCGCGGCCGCGGACTGCTCTTGGGCGTGGAGTTGGTCCAGGATCGCGCGACCAAGGAACCCGCCCGCGCCGCTTGTTCCCGGGTTCTCGAGGCCGCGCGGGATTTGGGGTTGCTCCTCGGCCGGGGCGGCCTGCATGGC
>CAIYZC010000234.1 GCA_903930565.1 uncultured Pedosphaera sp. | reverse complement strand
GCGATGCCGCCCTGCAACGGGCGGACGCGCTGGATGCCGCGGCGGCGGAGCAACATCGCCATCTTCGCGCTGCTCACCTCGTTGGGGCAGGCGCAATAGACGATCACCTCGCGGTCGCGGGGGATCTCATGGTGCCGGGCGTCGATCTCATCCAGGGCAAGATGCAGTGCGCCCGGGATGGTGTCCGCTGCCAGGTTCCGTTCCAAAGCGGGTCGCAAATCGATGATGATCAGGCTTTCGCCCGCCGCCTGTTTCCGGCGCAATTCCGCAACCGTGATGCGGGCCATGCGCAATTCGCGCAAGACTTTTTGGCGTTTATAGTACTTGAACCCGAGGTAAACCAGCAGCGCGCCCGCCAAAAGGTAAAACGCCCCCTGGCCAATGCTGGAAAGCGCATTGGTGATTTCTTGAATTTGATTGGCGAACAGATAGCCGGGCAGCAGGAAGGCCAAGGCGTAGAGGAAGGAGCCCAAGCCGTCAGCCAGCAAAAAGCGTCCCGTCTTCACCCCGGACATGCCGGCGAGCGGTGGGGCCAGCGTGCTCAAACCGGGCACGAACTTCGCCACCAAAACCGCCCGCAGTCCGTAACGGGTGAACATGTTTTGCGTCCGGCGGACACAGGAGTCCGGCTCCAAGGACACGCGGCACAACAATCCCAGCACCCGATGTCCCCGCCGTCGCCCCAGTTGGAACCAAAAGCTGTCGCCCAACAAGCAGGCGAGCACCACCAGCGCAAACCCCAAGGGCAAATCAAAGCGCCCCGTGACCGAAAGTGAACCGGCGACCAGCAACACCGGCGCCGCCGGGATGGGAAGGCCCATCTGCTCGATGAACACCAGCAGAAAGACCAGCAGGGGTCCATGTTTTATCAATTGCTCTGTGATTTCGTGCATTGTCGTGCTTCCGTGATCCCGGCGGTTGCCCTCCAAACCGTGGCGCAATGGTTTCTGCGGCCACCGGCCTCAATTTCCAATCTCATGGCCCTCGGCGTCAAGGTGAGTTTCAGCCTGCGTTCGACGCTTCCCGGACGCCCGGCGTGCACTTTGGATGCCGCCGGGGAACGAAATCTTACCTCGAAACCAACGCTGGCCCGAAAGTTATCCGCACTGAAAATTCGATCCCAGGCCGATGGAAGGCAAAGTTCGAAGCGCGGTCCATGCGTGGTTAACGCAAGGGCGTGAACAAGGAGGACTGGGATTACTCCCAATTGAGATCCGAATCGCCGCCGCGATTTCCCGGAACGGGAGGCGACTCCAAGCGCCGCTGCATATCGGCATAGGCGGTGGCGATCAACCGGGTCAGCGCCACGGAGTGGACCGGAGCGCCGGGTTGGAGCCTCACATGGCGCATGTATTTACCGGTGCCCGTCAACAGATGCGCGGGATCGGCCAGCTCGGCGCCGCGGAAAAAGCCCACGTTTATGTGGGCGGTGAACACGTTCACGTAAGCAAAGGCGGCGTTCCCCACGCACGCGGTTGGATGGCCGTCGTGCCAGAGCTCGCGGACGTCCACGCCCAGCCCGCGCAGGACCTCAAACCAATGGCGCGCGATGGTTCCCAATTCGCCCGCCTGGCCCTCCAGCCAGACCGCCACGGCAGGATCGCGCCGGAGGGCATTGGGGAAGCGAAAAAGTTCATTCATGGCGAGTGTCCACCGGGGTGGGGATCCGTTCCGGAACCGTGTTTCAAACGGAGCCCCGGGTTTGCGCCGCCGCCGCGCGCTCCGCCGGCACGTAGGGAATGAGCCCTTGCTCAAATGCCGCGCGTTGCGAGTCCAAGGGTTCTTTGCGGATGTCGACCATGAGTCCCCGGGCATTCAGCAGCATCCAAATCATCGTGGTGCTTTCCCACATGCTGGGCCGGGTCCAGCGGTGGTCAAAGTTGTGGATCTTCAACAGCTTGCGGATCGCCAGCGCCTTGCCTTGACCGGTGCTCGCGCCAATCCCGAAGGCGCGGTCGATTTCGGGCATTTTCAGATGCGGGGTTTGGGTCCGGCTGTCGAGAAAGTTCACCCATCCGATTGTTCGAATAATGCCGGCAGCCCACGTGCCGAGCTCGCCGCGCAGCAAGGGGGAGGGCCTCTTCGCGGCCAGCTTCTCCGCCAGCTTTCGGCACAAAGCAGCGTACTCCGGGTTGAGGCGTGCCGCGCAGAATTCATCGGTCAGTTCGACCACCTGTTTCAGAATGGCTTGGGCGGAGGAAACCGCCGCGGCGGGGGCTTGCTTCGCGCGCGGTTGGCGGTTTGCCAAACTTGGCTTCGGGGTGGGTGGCGCCCAAGGCAACGAGGACACAATTCCTTGGCGGGCCTTGGCGGAACGGAGATTCGCTTCGAATCCACTCCGGCTCCCGGGGCCAAAGGTGACGTTGAACTGGCTCAGAATCCCATCGTAGACGATCTTGCCCCGGAACGGGAACAGCACCGTCTCCACCATCACCGGAAGCGGCCTGCCGAGGATCGGCCCCATCGGCTCGGACAAGGCCGTGACGCCGTACGCGGCAACCGGGGTGTTGCCGTCCAAAAAAATCATGTGCGGTCGGAGTTGCCGGAGCACGATGAAGCGGCCTCCCACCTGATGACGCCAAGAGGCGACGATGTCGAGTTCCTCCGGGGTGAGTTGCGCGGGATTGGCGCGGAGGAACGCCTCGATCAAGTCCAACCGGCCAAGCAAGACCTTGGCCAAGGCCACCCGCTGCTCGGCCGGCTGGGCGGAATATTCGCCCGGAAAATCGGAGCAACCTTCCTCCCGAATCCGCTCCCCGACGAACTGCATCAGGGCGCTGTACAGTTTAAAGAACAACCGGGCATCTTCCAGTGTGAGAAGCATACCGGGTATTGAACCGACGGCAGAGGGGGACTGTCAAATCAGGATTGATCGAACAAGCGGTCCGACGGGGCGAGGCCTCCCCGGAATGCGCCCCGGCGTCCCGAATGGGACGCCGGGGGTTGGAGCTCGGATTACAGCACTTGGTAGCTGACCACCACCTGGCCGCCGGAGACGCGCACGCCGGTGATGCGGGTGGCGCGAGGGCCGTCGAGGCGGTAGAAGCGCGCCGAGCCGGTCACGGGCAGGGTGAAGGTGCCACCGGTGATCATCTGGTCGAGGGCGGCCCCGCCGCCTTCGTTGCAGGCGATGGGGACGAGGGTGGGGCTGTGCACCGCGGTGGCATCGGCGGCGAACGGCCCTTTCAGGGAACCGGCGGATTTGCAGACCAGGGGATACCAGGCATGGACCACGCCGTCGGGTTCGGCCGGGTCATTGAGCAAGGTTTCCGAACCGTCCACCAAGCTGACCGCGGAGACATTGAAGACCGCACCGCCGCCGGTTTGCTCCCAAATGGCGCGGAAGGGATACAACCCGTCGGCCTCCACGATGAAATCAAACGTGGTGTTCCCGGTGTTGCCCGGCGCCTCCCACAAGACGGTGGCATTGGGGTCCGCCAGATTCAACCCGGAATAAAAGCCGGCGCGGTCGTCGGTGATGACATGGAAGCGGTGTTGACCGGCGGTGAGTTCGAGGTACATCAGCGATTCCACAGCGATGTTCATCACCTGCGACGGGGTGGCGCAAATGCCCGGCACATTGTTGGGGGTGCCGGTGGTGTTCCACGCCAGCTCCTGCACCATGCTCGTGGCGGTGAGTTGGGCGGGAATAAGGGGCGGTTGCGCGAGTTGTTTCAACGCCCGCGCCAGGCTGTTGTCCAAATTGACGCCGCCGTTGTTGGTTTGCACCATCCGGGCGTCGATGCCGCGCACGCCGAGGGTACCCAGGGGCAGTCCATTCGTGGCGTGCAGGAAGGGGTACGCCGTGGTCCAAGACCAAGTGTTGGTTTGCCAGGTCGAATTGCTGTCCTGGAAGGCGACGCTGTTGGTGTGCCGGCTGCCATAGGGCAGGAGATTGGGGAGGGTGTAGGCAACGGTGGCACCCGAATAGGGTCCTTGGTAACCGCCGGGATTCTGCGGCCGGTTCAAAGGCGTATTGACCACCAGCAGGGAAGGATCCACAACCGCACCGTCCATTGAAAGCACGATGGAGGCCGGGTTCACGAAAGTGTCCCGGTCGAAAATTCCCACGCTGATCGTGGGATACAAATCCGGGGCCCGGCTGCCGGGCAGGGGATAAAGGTCCACCACCGTGGTCAGCAGCGAATTGGCGGCGGGCGCGGAGGCTGCGTAATTGTCGAAGGTGGCGTCGCAACCGACGACCGAAGGGGAGGTGCCATCGTACAACACCAAGCCGCCAAGGCCGCCGGACCAGGTGCTGTCGGCGGTCACCACGGACGCGACCGGGTTCAGCCAATCGGCGCTGGAAAACACCTGGGCCAGGTAGGTGGACCCGTCATGGCTGCTCACCACCAAGCGGTAGCGCCGGGTGGGGTCCATATGAAAGGGGTTCACCCGGCCGATTTCGGTCGGACTCTCGGCGGTGATCTGGCTGACCCGCAGATGGTCCAGCGGGCCGTAAGTGCATGAGTAGCCGGAACTGCTGCCGATCCCGGGGGTGGTCAAATACCAAAGCACCCCGAAGTCCTGGTCGATGGTGTCGTTCCAAGCGTTGAAATCCACACCCAGGGAAAACCGCCCGGTATAGGAGGTTTGCGGGCGGTAGGTGGCGGCCCGGCCGGGACCGTATTGCGGGTAATAGGGATTGGCCGGCACGAGGACCCGGTAGGCGTGGCCGTTGGTGGCGTCGGCGGGAAAGGAATATGTCGGCCGCAACCGGGGATCGCCGAGGATGCTGAGATCGGAGTGGGTCCACAGGGCGTCATTGCCTTGGTTGAAGTTGTCCGTCTGGGATTGAACCACCGGCGGAGCCAACAAGAGGGCGCCAAGCGGCAGCGGAGCGAGGAGGCCGGGGAGCAAACGAGAGAGAGCTTTGGGGATTTTCATGGTAAGCGCATGACAGGTTGCTGGTGAACGATTCTAATATCGCTCAGCCGGCGAAAATTGCAAGCGCATTTACCGGGTAATGTTACCGGTCAGGATTTCACTTAAGCACCTGCACCGTGCCATCCGCCGCCACCGCGATTTCCCGTGCGCCGGGGGGCAGGGGGCTGGTGGTGATCCGGCCGCCGGGCCAACGGACCCAGATTTCCAACGGTGCTTCCGGGGTGGCCAGCACCGGCACCGCGCTGTCCTGCGACCAGTAACCCGAACCGGCGTGGAGTTCGCGGACGGGGCCGGAGCGGCCGGGGAAGCGCAGCCGCATTTGGGCGCCAATACCCGCCGGATTGGCCGGCCGGCCGCGGAGCCGGACCCGCAGGCCGGGCCGCGCCTGGGTGTTGTGATAAAGCTTCGTCACGCCGCCGTTTTGGGACACGACCAGATCCACCCGGCCGTCGCCGTCGTAATCCGCCAGGGCGGCCCCCCGTTGCTCCCCGTAAACCTTGACCCCCGAAACCTGGCCCGGGACGGCGGTAAGGCCGCCCGTGCCGTCGCCACGCAGCCAGAGTCCGCGGCCGCTGTCCACCCGGGGCACATCCGGGTTGGTTTCGAAAAAATTCTGGCTGAGGAAGATGTCCTCGCGCCCGTCGCCATCGGCATCGGCCACGCACACGGCGGCGGCGGGTGCGAACTGGGCTTCCGCGGGGAGCAGCACGGCCTGGTACGCGCCGCCGCCCGCGCCGGGCCGGAACAGCATGGAACCGAGGGTGTTGGCGCGGAGCTCGCGCGTGGCCGCCAGGCGGGAACCGAGAATTTTGGCCACCGATGCTTCGCCGAAGGCCAAGTAGGTGGGGAACTGCGCCGTGACGAAAGGCAGGGCCGCGCCGACGGGTTGGAGATCGCGGCGGGGCACGGTGCCGAGTTCCGGATCATCCAGGGCTTCCAAGAGATCGACGCCGCCGGACTGGTTCCAATCCCCATAAAACAAGCGCTCGGGATGTTCGGGGGTGGGTTGATAGGGGCCGTTCAGGCCGAAATTTCCGGCGATGATGACGGGCCGCCCGCTGCCGTCCAAATCGGCCGTGGTCACGCCGGTCCACCAGCCCAAATAATTGGCCAGGCCCAAGGCGGCGGTGCTTTCCCGCAACCGCCCGGCGTCGTTCTTGAAGACGCGCACCGGGCCCCATTCACAGGCGAGGATCAGCTCCGGGAACCCGTCGCCGTCCAGATCGCTCCAGACCGCCCCGGTCACCAAGCCGGCCCCGGCCACGGCCTGGCTGTTCGCGGCGTCGAGGCGCCATTGGCCGTCGGTGAAACGGAAGATGCGGGATCGGGGCGGCTCCGGATATCGTCCGGGGAGCACCCGGCCGCCAACGAACAGCGCCAGGCCGTCCTGGCCGGTGAGGTCGCCCAGGGCCAGCGCGCCGACACTCTCCGGCGTGGCGGGCAGACCGGGCGCCGCGGCCAGGGCGCCGCCGGCGTAATTAAAGGCCAGCACCTGTTCGCCGTTTGTGCCGGCGTCCGCGTAATTGGCGGCGCCCACGAGCACGGCCGTCCCGGCCGCTCCGGGGGGCTGCCAGCCCAGCACGGTGGTTTGATCGCGCTCCGCCAGGGCCGCGGCGGCGGGCGGGGGGAGGAGTTGGAAGCCGGCGGCGGTGTTGTGGTAGACGGCGAGTTGGCCGCCCTTGCCCGCGCCGACGATCAAATCGTCACGGCCGTCCCCATCCAGATCGAACCACGCCAGGCCGGGCCCGCCCTGGGCGAGGCTGCGGGGCAGCAGGGGTTGGCGGGCGAAATCGTCAAAGTTCTCCTGATGATGCTGGTGGCCGAGGTTGGCGCTCAAGTCTTCAAACCAAGGGGCGGGCGCCGGCGGCGGGGCGGCGGCGGTGGCGGGCGGGGCGGTGGCGGCGGCCTCGTCGATTTCATAGATCCAGTTCGGGGCGGCGTCGGGGACCACGCTGCGGGCGCCGGAGCGCCAGGTGATTTCGATGGTCAGGTTGGTGGCGGTACCCGCGGCGAAGACCCGTTCGGCGTCGTCGCCGGAGAGAAAGCGGCCGCCGCTGATCATTTCCTGGGTTTGCGTGACCGGCCCGCCGAGCACTTTGATTTTGGCGCCGATGCCGGCGGTGTTCGGGGCGCGGCCGCGGAGGCGCACGGCGACGCGCGGCGCGGCGGTTTCATTGCGGTACACCAGCAATTCCCCGTTCAGGCAGTTGACGATGATGTCCAGATCGCCGTCGTTGTCGAGGTCGGCCAGCGCGATGCCGCTGGAGATTTGCGGGGAATCAAAACCCCACGCGGCGCCCGTCTCGGTGAAGTGCAGGTCGTGGCCGTTGCGGAAGGCCAGGTTGGGGGTGTCCAAGGCGGGGAAAAGATGGATCGTTTTATGCGCCTGCTCCAGGGTCATTTTGCCCATGCGTTTGATGCGTTCGCGGGTGTCGGCGTCATCGACGTCGTACGGGAAGCCGTTGCCCACCAGCACATCCTCCCAGCCGTCCAGGTCCACATCCAGAAACACCGGGCACCAGCTCCATTCGGTCGCGGCCAGGCCCGCGTAATTGGCGATCTCGGCAAACGTGCCGTCGCCCCGGCCGAGGAAGACGGTGTTGCGCCGGATTTGGAACTGGGTGTCCAAAGCTCCGGGGACGCGGGCTTGGTGGGGCATGGTGCTCTTTTGCGTCATGATCAGGCGGTGTTGGCGGCTGAGCATGTCCACCACCATGAAATCATCCACTCCGTCCCGGTTCAGGTCGCCGACATCGACCCCCATGGAGAAATGGCTGGTTTGGGGCCAGGCGGCGTGCTCCAGGGCGTGGAAGTGCCCGTGCCCGTCATTGATCCAGCACCGGTCGGGCGTGAACGCGTCGTCGCAGACGTAGATGTCCGGAAAACCGTCCCCGTTCAAATCGCGCATCATGACCGAGAGGCTTTGGTCCCACGGCGCTTCCTTGAGCGGCTTGCCCTGGTCGTCGGTGAAGGCCCCGCCGGTCCAAGGCACGGGCGTGAACCGGCCGTGGCCGTCGTTCAAGTAGAGCACGCTCGGGTCGCCCAGCTCGTACATGGTCCCGTCGATGATTTTGATGCGCTGGGCGTGGCGGCCGCGGACGACCGGTTTGCCATTGGCGTCGTAGCTGAAACTGAAGGAACCGCCGGTGCGCAGGATGGACTGGACGCCGTAGTTGGCCACGAAGAGGTCCAAAGTGCCGTCGCCGTCCACGTCGGCCAGGGCCAGCGAGGTGCTGCCCAGTTTGGACACCAAGCCCGCGGCCACGGTCGCGTTGGTGAAGTGGCCGTGGCCGTCGTTAATAAAGAGCGCGTTGGGTCCGCCCATGGAATTGACGAGCAGATCGGGGAAGCCGTCCCCGTTCACATCGGCGAACACCGCCCCCGTGGAGGTCATGCCCGGACAGGCCACGCCGGCCTCCTCGGTCACATCGCGGAACTTCCAGTCCCCTAAGTTTTTGTAGAGCACGTTGTGCCCGTCCAAGTTGCAAACATAAATATCGCACCGGCCGTCGCCATCGTAATCACCCAAGGCGACGCCGGAACCGTTCATAAGGTTCAGGTTGGTCGAAGCGCGGTCGAAGGGCAGGTTGTTGGTAAAATTCAGCCCGGTCTGAACGGAGGGGAGGCGCGTGAAACCGGTCTTGCCTTGGGCGGGCACGGCCAGGCGCGCGCGCCGACCGAAGGGGGCGGTTTGCCAGTCCAAAGTGCCCGGCGAAGCGGCCCGCAAGGCGGCGGACCCGGCTGCCGTCAAGAGGGCCAGGCACAGCAGCAGGCGTGGGCGGAGCCGGGGGCGGAGGGCAAGTGGTGAACTCATAAATCGCAGGTGTCCGGCCCAAATTTACCGGCCGTCCCCGCCTTGGCAAGGGGATTTGGCCGGGCGCGCCATTTCCGGGCTTGCCCCCGGGCGCCCTGCGGGGGAGGATGCGGTCCATGCAACCGAACCGTCAAACAACGTATGTTTGAGCTGACCGACCGGATTGCCTTGGTCACCGGCGCGGCGACCGGGATTGGCGCGGCGATTGCGGGCGCGTTTGCGCGGGCCGGGGCGCGGGTCGTGCTCACGGACCGGGCGGCGGCGGCCGGGGAGGCGCGGGCGGCGGAATTGCGCGCGGCCGGGGGCACGGCGGAGTTCTGGCCCCTGGACGTCACCGATGAAGCGGCCTGCGCCGCCGTCGCCGCCCGGGTGCACGCGGCCCATGGTCGGCTCGATGTGCTGGTGAACAATGCGGGCATCGGCCATGTGGGCACGGTGCTCGAAACCACGGGCGCGGATTTGGACCGGCTCTACGCGGTGAATGTGCGCGGCGTGTTCAATGTCACCCAAGTATTCTTGCCGGGCATGGTGGAGCGCCGGGCGGGATCCATCATCCACCTCGCCTCCATTGGCGGCGTCGTCGGCGTGCGGCAGCGCGCGGCGTACTGCATGACCAAGTTTGCCATCGTGGGGCTGACCAAGGCGATGGCCCTGGACCACTCGCACCAAGGGGTGCGAACCAACTGCCTGTGCCCCGGGCGGGTGGAAACCCCCTTTGTCCAAGGCCTCTTGGCCAATTATCCCGACCCGGCGGCCGCCTACCGCGAGATGAGCGCGACGCAACTCACGGGCCGCATGTTGCGCCCCGAGGAAGTTGCCGCCGCCGCGTGTTACCTGGCAAGTGACGCCGCCGTGAGCGTCACCGGCACCGCCTTCATCCTCGACGGGGGCTGGAGCGCCGGAAAATGAATTTCACCCCCTCAACCGACCCCCTCCCCATCGCTATGACCACCCTCCCTCCTCCCCGCCGCCCGCGCGCGAGCGTCGGGCGACTGCTCCTCTGCCTCTGGTTGACGGTCCTGGTGGCCGGTCCGGCCCCGCGGGCCGCCGCCGGCGCGCTGGAAGACTACGTCCACCGTCCGGACACCAATTACGCCTGGCGGCTCACCGGCGCGGCCGCCACCAATGGCGGCCCCTCCGCGCGGGTGCGGCTGACCTCGCAACGCTGGCGCGACGGACTGTGGCAGCATGATTTGCGCATTGTCCGCCCCGCGGTCGTGCGGAATCCGGACATTGCGTTTCTGTTCATCACCGGCAGCGGGAGCGGCGAGAAGGAGGAGCTGATGCTGCGGCTGATCATTGAACGGGCCGGGGCCGTGGGCGCGGTGCTCACCCAGGTGCCCAACCAACCGCTCTACGATGGCCGGAAGGAGGACGCCCTGATCGCCTACACCTTCAGCCAATACCTGGCCACCGGTGACACCGACTGGCCGCTGCTCTTCCCGATGGTCAAGAGCGCCGTCCGGGCGCTGGACACCGTGCGGGACTATTCCAAAAAGGAAAACGGCCAGGAAATCCGCCGGTTCGTGGTGGCGGGGGCCAGCAAGCGGGGTTGGACCACGTGGCTGACGGCCGCGGTGGACGAGCGGGTCGCGGGCATCGCCCCGATGGTCATCGACATGCTCAATATGCGCCAGCAAACGGCTTGGGCCGCGAAGGTTTACGGCCGCCAGAGCGAACAAATCCGGGATTACACAGATGCCGGCCTGGTCGGCGGCAAGGAAGATCCGCGCCGGGCGCAACTGCGCGAGTGGGTGGACCCGTACAGCTACCGGGCGCG
Source organism: uncultured Pedosphaera sp. (assembly GCA_903930565.1). Taxonomy (GTDB): domain Bacteria; phylum Verrucomicrobiota; class Verrucomicrobiia; order Limisphaerales; family Pedosphaeraceae; genus CAIXFN01. The sequence goes on along the minus strand of CAIYZC010000234.1, from coordinate 22,908 downwards.
CTACCGGATGCCCAAGCTCATCTTGCTGGGCACCAACGACCCTTATTGGACGGTGGATTCCCTGCGCCATTACTGGGCGGATCTCCCGGAGCCGAAGCTCGTTTACCAGACTCCGAACGCCGGGCACAATTTGAATGGCGGTTTCGAAGCTTTGCCCACCCTGGCCACGTTCTTCCAACTGGTCGCCGATCGTAAGCCCCTGCCCGAAGCGCATTGGCAGATCGAGGCGCGGCCCAATGAATTGACCTTGCAGAGCCACGTCAACGTCCCGGCCATCAGCGCCCGGATGTGGACGGCGACCTCGACCAACCGGGATTTCCGCGGCGCCCGTTGGACCAGCTCGCCGGTGGCGTTGGGCGACGACCACCGCACCGCGGAGATCAAAGTCACCGCGCCCGCCACGGGGCATCAGGCGTTCCTTTTGGAAACCGAAGTGCTGGGTCCCACCGGCGAGCCATACCACCTTTCGACCGAGGCGCGGGTCCTTCCCGACCTGCCCCGCGACGGGGGCAAGTGAGCGGCCGGCCGCCGCCGTCGCCGCACCCCGGGCCGGTTTAGGGCAGGAGGGCGATGCGGTAGAACCGGCGGCCGGTGGCGGGCAGGAGGTCGGTGGTGCTCGCCGCGCTGTTCGTAGCCGTGACGGAGGCCAGCACCGCCCACGCGGACTGGGTGAGATTGGTTTTGTACTCCACTTGGTAGTTGCTGCCGTTGCGGGCCGCCCAAGTGAGGGTGAGCCGGCCGGCGGGGTGGTTGGCCAGGGTGCTGGTGATCGTGGGCACCGGCGGCGGGGTGTTGGTGGCGGCAGTGTAGAGTTGCGACACTTGCGCCGCCGTGAGGGCGTTGGTGAACACGGCCACTTCGTCCACCACGCCGTTGAAAATCCGGTACGCCCCGGCGTCCGGGTCGCCCCCGAGCCAGACCTCCCCGCTGTTGCCATTCACCTTGGTGGTGGCGGTGGTGTTGGCCGCGGCCAACCGGCCGTCCAGGTAGAGCGATTGCGGGCCGCCGCCGTTGTGAACGCCGATCAAGAGGTGCCACTGCCCGTCATCGACCCGGGTGGTGCCGACCAAATCGCCGCCGGGCTGGGTTCCATTGGCAAAGTGCGGGTGGCCCGTGCCATCCATTTCCAAGCGGTAGGCGGCCGCGCCCTTGCTGACCATCGAGTGGACATTGCCGTCCGCCGGCGCGGACTTGATCCAAGCCAGGAGGCTGAGCGGCCCGGTGAAGTTGAGGTAGGAACCGTAAATATCGACGTTGCCCGCGAGGCCGCCGGTGAATTGGCAGGCGGTATTGGTGGCTTCGAGGCCGCCGGCCGGGACGCCGTCCACGCCGGGGTGGCCGCCGGGTTGGTAGCGCCCGTTGCCCAAGGGGGCGAGCGTGCCGTAGTTCACCGCGACCGGCAGCGCGCTCTGCGCCGCCGCCGGCACGGCGGCTTCGTCCAGGTGCCAATAGCCAATCGGGTGATCCGTCAGCACCGCGGCGGCGTAGCCACCGGTGGTGTTGGTGCCCGCGGTATGGTGCGCCGCCACCCGCGCCGCGGACAGCACGTTGGTGTAGCACGCCACTTCGTCCACGAGCCCGTTGAAGGTGCGGTTGCCAAAGCTGGTGGCGCCCAGTCGCACCGGGGCGTAGCTGTTCGGGGAGAAGCCGGGGGCGGAAACCGCGCCGCTTACCAGCACTCCGTTCACATAGAGCCCGCACACCGCCCCGTCATACACCCCCACCAAGTGCGTCCAGGCCTGGGTGTTCACGATGCCGCCCGCCGCGGTCGCCACGTAACCGTTCAAGCCGCCCACCAGGAACTCCCAAGTGTTCGTGGGGGTTTGATAGAAAATCCAACCCGCCCGGCTGTTCCCGCTGTTTTGGGAGTCATCCACGGCGGCGGCCGGGCAGAACAAATCGGTGACGAATCCCGTCGGGCGAACCCACAACTCCACGCTGAACAAGCCGTTGGGATTAAACTGCGGGGCGTACGGCACATCGGCGTGCGTCCCCAGATACGGCACGACCTGTCCCGGGTTGCTGAAGCCAAAGGCATTGCCGACGACTCCGGGTTGGCCTTGCGCGACCTCTTGGAAACAGTAGAGGTTTTCGTTGGTGCCCAGCGAACCGACGTTGGTGCTTCCGGGGGCGGCGGGGGGCAGGTTGGTTTCGTTCAACCGCCAATAACCCACGGGATTGAGGGCGAGCACGGCGGCGGGGAAGGTGGCACCGGAAGGCGCCGGGAGGACGGTGAGGGTGAAGGTTCGGCTTTGCCCCAAGTGGCTCACCGAGTTGGTGAACCACAGGGTCGTCGGATAAACACCCGCGGTCAGGTTGGTGGCGGCGGCCTTTACCGAGAGGGTCACGACCGCGTTGGTGCCGGCCTTGGCCAAGGTGCCGTTGGTGGGGGTGGCATCCAGCCACGCCGAGGAGTTGGCCAGGGACCAATTCAAGGTGGTGGCGCCATTGTTGGTCAGCGTGAGGCTGGCCGTGGTGAGCAGGAAGGGCCCGCCGAGGGGGCCGGTGGCGGTCCCGCCCGCGCCCGGCAGCGCGAGCAAACCATCCGGCGGGGCGGCTTGCAGCGCGGCTTCCGCCATCACAATGCCCCACCCGGAATTCCGGTCCACGCCGGGGGCCATGGCGTCCACCGCCGTGGTGGTGAGCACGGCCCGGATTTGGCCGGGCGTGAGGGCCGGGTTGTAGGACTTGAGCAAGGCCGCGATCGCCGCCGCATGCGGGGCGGCGGCGGAAGTGCCGAAAAACGGCGAGAAGCCGGCGGCAAAAACCGAAACGCCATCCGCCGCCGCCAAGTCGGGCTTGGTGATCAACTGGCCGCCCGCGGCGGAAACATTGCCAGGGGTGAGGGGCGTCCCCGCGGGGGAATAAAAGATGTGGCGGGGACCATCACCGCTAAAGATTTCCACCGGATTCGCCGCCCCCCCCGCGAACGCGTTGGGATAGGCGGTGGCCGCATTCACCGCCGCCACCGCAATGGCGTTGGCGGCCCCGGGATGCCCGTATATCGCCCCGCCGGTGGCCACCCCCAGCACGCCGTCGCCCGTGTCCAAGTGCAGGAACCGGCCCAGGTCGGTGCCATCCCCGCTGTAGAGCACCACCGCGAGCCGTTCCCCGGTATTGAGCTGCGTCACAAATTCATACGGGTCCTGGCTGCCGTTTTGGGTGTTGTTCGAACTGTCCACGACCTTCACCCCGGCGGCATCCAGCACAAACAGGTCATAATCATTGGCCGAATGGGCCATTTGATCCGACCAGAACAGGTCGGCTCCCTGGCCGCTCCCCGCCGAAAGCGCGGGGTTGGAAGTCACACCGCCAAAGTTGTGCACGGCGCCCGGCTCCCAGGCGCCGGACGAACCGCCCGGCACAAAATCACCCTCCCAAGTGCCGGAACTCCCGGAATCGAAATTCCCCGCATTGCCCGCCGCCGAGAACACCAAAGCGCCTGCGGCGGTGACGGTGTTGACGGCTTGGGCGATGGGACCGTCCTGAAACGGCGATTCAGCCGGCCACCCCACATCGTCCACGATAATCGAACAACCGGCATTGTAGAGGGCGATGATGTTGGCCGCGAAACTGGCTTCGCTGGCGGAGGCGGTGGCGAAAAACAAGCCCGCATTGGGCGCCAGGTCATGGATGACCTCCAACATGGCGACCCCCTCGCCGGTGGCGGGCACGCCGCTCTGGCCGGCCAGTACCGTGACCGGTCCCAAATCACCGGTGGCTTGGGATGCCGCCAGCCCGTCCACGCTGTCCGACAGCACGCCAATATTGATTCCGAGCCCGCCGACCCCGTAGAGGGCACGGGCGGCGGCCGCCAAGTGGGTGGCGTCACCCTGTGATTCCACGCTGCCCGTGTTGCGCCGGGGGCGGGCGGCGCGCCGAATCCAAGTCACTTCCGGGAGCGCCGCGAGCGTTTCCAATTGCGCCAGACCGACCCGCGCGCGGAGGGATTGGCCTTCCGGCACACTCGCCACCACGATCCCCCCGTTTTGGGTCAGCAGATCGACCAATGGGCCCGTGACCGCCCCATGAATGTCGACCAGGACCCGGCCATCCGCTTCATTGGTGAGCGCCGGGCGAAGGTGGGGGGCGCCCGGGGCAAAGGCTTCGCCGCGCTGTTGCTTAACCGCCCGGATCAAAGCGGTTTCCAACTTTTGCTGGACCGGCGTCCATTGCCGCTTTTCCGCGAAGAGAGCTTGGATTTGCGCGGTGGCGCCGACGTCCAACGGGGGGGCGGCGGGGGGCGGCGCGGCGCCGGCCGGGTCGACCGCGGCCAGTCCGAGCGCCAAAACCAGGAATCGAGGCCAACGGAAAGGGAAGACGGTAGGAGGTGGGAAAATGGTCATATGATCAAGCCGGGAAGGACAACGCCCGCGGCTTTTACAATTTTCCCCGTTCGGGCTTTGCCGGCAAGCGCAAACGCGTCGCCGTGGGATGACGCCCCCCGGTCTAAACCGTATGGCGTGCCCCGCCGGATTGCCAAATTTGGCTTTACTTCGGGTGGCGGACGCTCCACGATAGCGGAAATTGCGACAGTGCCATTGTGCGGAGCCGACGACAAGAGCCCCCGGGGGCGTGTCCGCTTCGTGCCGTACGCCGGCACACCGTCGTGATTCGGCCAAGCCACCGCTCTCGGCGGCGGCGTTGGCGGATTGCATGAAAGCCAGTTCATTAAGCAAACGTCAAACTCACTAAATCCGGCGTTGACCCCGCCGCTTCGCGGCGGCCGTTTCTCCCGTCGGTTCTACATGAAATCGATCCCTATGAAAACTCGTCTCTTAGCGGCCATCACCTGCCTTTGCGGCACCGTGATGACCAGCTCCGCATCGGTCACGGTGCAGGGCTGGTGGCATCTGGACAGCACCCAGCCGATCGCGGACTCCAGCGGCAACAATCGCGCTTTTGGTTCCGCCTTTTCCACCCGTCCGTCCACGGGTGGCCTGTTCGCCGCCAACCCGGTTAACAACGGCGCGGGCGGCCCCTTGGGCACGACCGCCTACAGCAGCACGGAATGCATCCAAGTCGGCGTCGGTGTTGGCGGCAAGCGTCAGAGCGCCATGTGGGGCTTGGGGTACAACCCGCCCGCGCAGAATTACGGCATTGAAATTTGGGCGATGCCCCAGGATAACGGCATTGCCGGCGGCAGCGGCGGCTGGATTTTCTCCTCCGGCCAATCCGGGGGCGTCACTTTGCGCATCAACGCGCCCTCGGACGGCAGCCCGTCCTACATTGACGCCGTGCTGCTCGGCACGGGGTTGACCGTGGGCTCCCCGGCGCCCATTGACACGAATCGCTGGATGCATTTGGCGATCGTGAACGTCGGCGGGGTCACCACCTTCTACACCAACGGCGTGCCCTGCGGCCCGAGCGATACCGGCAACGCCACCCCCTCGGCCGGCGATGCCTACATCGGCACTCCGAACGATAACTCCGCCTATTTCGGCTATTTGGACGAAGCGCGCATGTTCACGTTTGCCGCCGGCGCCTTCAGCACCAACGACCTGTTGCTGCGCCCCGCGGGCCCCAACCTGATCGGCCAGCCCCAGAACGCGATCGTCTGGAACGGTGGCGCGGTGACCTACTCGGTCAATCCCTCCTTCGACAACTCGCTCCTTTATCAATGGTATCGCGGCACGTCGGTGCTGCCCGGCGCCACGCTCCCCGGCTACTATTTGAACACGGTCGCCACCGCGGACAGCGGCGGCACCTTCAAAGCGGTGGTGACCGATTTGCATGGAAAGGCTCTCACCAGTTCCGTGGCCACGCTCACCGTGGTGACCCCGAACGCCGCCAACGTGAACGCCTATCGCTCCGCGATCAATGCTGAGACCTCCCTGGCGGGATATTTCCCGGTGGACGGCGACAGCGGCTCGGTGGTGGTCAACACCAAGGACGGCAGCCATGACGGGGTGCTGGAAAACGGCGCCAGCTTCGACGGCCGGACGAACACCACCTTCGGCGCGCGCTCGCTCCTGTTCAATCAGAACGGCGACGTGCAGATTCCCAACAATCCGGCCTTTGAGTTTCCCAACGGCGCGGGCACGATTGAGTTCCTGGTGAGCCAGAGTGCGGCGTTGGGCTCCTCCGCCTTTATCTTGTCCGAAAATCAGGACGGTGGTCCGGGGCAGAATTACGCGATCGGCGCGACTGGCGATGGCAACAACCTGACCTTTGTGGATGACAACGGGGACAGCGTGAGTTGGATCGTGCCCGGCGGCCTGGTCGGCAAATTGACGCATGTCGCCTTGGTGCTCAACGGGGGCTATAACCTCACCGCCTTCGTGAACGGCGCGAACCTCGGCACGAACGTGCTGACCGGCGGCCTCGGCGGGAACAACGCCGGCGCCCCACTGTGGATCGGCAGCCAAGGCACCAGTGCGACCAACAATCTTTGGGCCGGCACGGTGGACGAATTGGCCATTTACACCAACGCCCTCTCGCAAAACATCATTCAGCAGCATTACTCCAAGTATTTCTACGGCACCAACACCGCCCCGCCGAGCTTGGTATCCGCTCCCGCCTCGCGCACCATCCTGGCGGGCGCCTCGCCGGTGTTGGTGACGAAGTTCAACGGCACCCTGCCCTTGACCTACCAGTGGACCGCCAATGGCAGCCCCATCGCGGGCGCCACCGGCGCCAATCTGGCGCTCTCCAACGTGACCGCCACCACGACCTACCAACTCACGGTCCAAAACGCCTACGGCTTCGCCAGCACCGCCCCCATCATCCTGACCGCGGCGGCCCCGCCCGCGGGCTACGCCGCCACCGCCCTGGCCGACCATCCGACCGCCTTCTGGCGGCTCTCGGAAACCAGCGGCACGACCGTCACGGATTCCGCCGGTTTCAATGACGCCACGCTCTCCGGTGGTTACACCCTCGGCGTGCCCGCTTTCAACGGTGAATCCGGCACGGCCATCCAATTCAACGGTTCCAACGGCAAAGCCGTCGGCCCGCTCACCCCGGTGCTCAATCCTTCCGGGCCCTTCACCATTGAATTCTGGGCCGCGCCCGCGGCCTACGGCTTCTATGTGCCCGTGGGCTCCATGGACCGCCCCGGCCGGACCGGCGGCTATGAATTCTACTTGGATGGCAACTATCCGGGTTGGGAATTCCACACCGCCTCGGGTGGGGGCTACAGCCAGATCGATGGCGACAACGGCGTGCCCGCCGTGGGTTCATGGAATCATGTGGTCGGCGTCTATGACGGAACCAAGATTATTGAGTACGTGAACGGCGCCCTCGCCAGCCCGGACAACAATGGCGGGGTGACCATTACGCCCGACGTGGTGACTCCGTTTTACATCGGCGCCCGCGGCGACAACACCCATTATTTCAATGGCTCCATCGCCGACGTGGCGTTTTATAACTACGTCCTCAGCCCGGATCGCATCCTGGCGCATTACGCCGTGAACTACCTGCCGACCACCATCACCAATCAACCCGTGGGGGTCACGGCGGTGGAAGGTGACACGATCACCTTGAAGGTCGGGGCCAAGGGTCTGCCCAACAGCTACCAGTGGCAAATCAACAATGGCGCCCTGGCCGACGCCTCCAACAACGATGGCACCGCCCACTATCCCAACGACGTCACCAACAGCACCCTGACGATCACCCAAGCGACCTTGGCCGACGCGGGTCAATACAACGTCGTGATCTCCAACCCCCTCGGCGGGGCGACCTCCCTCACGGTGCGGGTCGTCGTGCTCCCCGACACCAACAAGCCCGCGGTGCTCGCCGCCACGGCTCTGGGCACCCCCGGGCCCAACGGCGGCCCCTACCTGGTGAAGCTGCTGTTCAACAAGCGCCTCAACGTGAATTCCGCCGGCATTGCCGCGAACTATAGCTTCACGCCCGCGGTCAACATCCTGGGCGTGTCGGTGGGCAGCGACCTCGCCGCCCGCTCCCTCGGCGCCGATTGGCGTACGGTTTATCTCCAAACCGCCGGGCTGACCCCCGGTCAAAAATACGCCGTCACGGTTTCCGGCGTCATGGACCAGGCCGGCACGCCCAACAGCACCGCCCCGACTCCCACCTACTTCCGTGCGCCGCTGCTCACCAGCGGGGCCGTGGCGTGGGATTACTACTACTTGGATCCCGGGGTGAGCACCACCTCCGGAGTCACCCCGCTCACGGGCAGCACCATCTACCCGAACGCGCCGGAGACCAACGCCTACTTCACTTCGTTTGATTCCAGCGCCCTCACCGGCGGGGATATCAACAACAACGGCGCCTTCGGTTCCTTGGGCGACAACTACGGCGACGTGGTTTCCGGCTGGATCACCCCCGCCGTTTCCGGTGCCTACACGTTCTTCCTGGCCGGCGACGATGCTTCCGAGCTCGACCTGAGCACGGACGCCACTCCCGGCAACTTGCAGGTGATCGCGTATGACAACAGCTGCTGCCACGGCTTCACCGAGCCGACCAACTCCCCCGCCCCGACCTACACCTCCCAGCCGATCGACCTCGTGGCCGGGCAGTCCTACTTCATCCGCGCCCTCCACATCGAGGGGGGCGGCGGCGATTACGTCAAAGTGGCCTGGCGCCTCTCGACCGACACGACCGTCGCGTCGAAACTCACCCCCATTCCGGGCATGTACCTGTCGTCCTACCAACCCGTGCCTGCGCCGTACTTCGGTGTGCCCACGGTCTCCGGCGGGACCTTCCGCCTGCCGTGGATCGGCTACCAAGCCACCGTGTTGCAGTCCACGGACTTGAAGACCTGGACCCCGGTGGCGGGCAACCCGAATCCGATCGTGGTGCCGGCCAACAACACCGCGCACACTTTCTACCGCTTGGTGGAATAAGTTCGGCGTCGGTTTGAGCGACCCACAGGAGACCGGGGGCGACCCCGGTCTCCTTTTTGCGTACGTGGCCACCCGTCGGGACCTCCGGCTGGCGGGAGGCCGCGGACACGGGGCCGGCTTTGGGACCTGACAATCGGCGGCGGGGCGGTAGACTCAACGCATGACAACAAAAGGCCAATGGCCGGTGGCCCTCACAATTGCCGGCTCGGACAGCGGGGGCGGGGCGGGAATCGCCGCCGATTTGAAGACCTTCGCGGCACTCGGGGTCCACGGGGCGTGCGCCATTACCTGCGTGACGGCGCAGAACCCGGACCGCGTGGCGGCGGTGCAAGCCTGCCGACCGGCCATGGTGCGGGCCCAAATCCTGGTGGTGGCCGAAGCCCTGGCCCCGGCCGCGGTGAAAACCGGGATGCTGCATTCGGCCGCCCTGGTCCGCGCGGTGGTGGCGGCGCTGGCCGATGCCCTGCCCGGCACGCCACTCGTGGTCGACCCCGTGATGGTGGCCACGAGCGGCGCCCGGCTGCTCGCGGCGGCCGGCATCCGGGAGCTGCAACGGCATTTGCTGCCGCGGGCGACGCTGGTCACGCCCAATCTGGACGAGGTGGCGGTGTTGTTGGGGCGGCGCCCGGAAACCTTGGAGGACATGCGGGCCGCGGCGCGGGGGTTGCACGGTCGCTACGGCTGCGCGGCCTTGGTGAAGGGCGGCCATCTGCCGGGGGGGCGGGAAGCGGCGGATATTTTCTTTGACGGCCGGGAAGAGTTGCTCCTGACCGCGCCCATGATTCCGGGACTGCGGACCCACGGTACGGGCTGCACGTACGCGGCCGCGATCACCGCCGGGCTGGCGGCCGGCTGCGATCTTCCCACGGCCGTCACGCGGGCGAAAAGCTTCATGGCGGGCGCGCTCGCCCACGGTTATGTTACCGGCGAACACTTCCACTTGCGCCAAGTCGTGTCCGGCGGCCGATCCGGCCTGCCAAGGGCGGCGGCTGAATAGGGGGAGCGGTTCAGTTCGTCTAACTTATGGTATGAAGATTTATCAATCAGTTGTTAAATTCAGCCTGGTCGCCGCCACGGCGGCGGGCTTGGCCGGCTGCGCCGTGCGCGTGGGGACCCCGTATCGCTACGATCCGCCGCCCCCCGTTTACGCCCAACCCCCGCCACCGCCGCCGGCCACGGGTGAAATCATTGTCTCCGCCCCGCCGCCCCCACCGCCGGTGGAGGTCCAAATCGCGGCCCCCGGACCGGAATTCGTATGGATTCCCGGGGCTTGGGTGTGGGAGGGACGTTGGATCTGGCATCGCGGATATTATGGCCGGCCGCCGCGCGCCGGGGTGCGTTGGTACGGGCCGCATTATGAATTCCGGGCCGGTCGCCACGTTTATTTCGGCGGCGGCTGGCGTTGAGCCCGGCCAACCTCCCGCGGCGGTCAGCCCCCGTCCCGTTCCGCTCCCGCGGCGGGCTCGGGGGTTTTGCCGCCATCCGAGACCGGGAAGCCGCCGGGCAGGTGGGCGCTTTCCAACCAAAAAGCCCGGAACTTCCGCATGAGCTCGAGCAGGTCTTCGAAGCGCAGCGGTTTGACCAAATAACAATTCGCGCCGGCGGCGTACGCGCGATTAACGTCCACGGACTCCTTGGAGGAAGACAGAACAATGAGCGGCAAGCGCCGGAGGGCGGGCTCGGCGCGGACGGATTCCAACAGTTCGAAGCCGTCGCGCCGGGGCAATTTCAAGTCCAGCAGGACCAGACAGGGGAAGGGATGAAGGTGGCGGTCATCGAAGGGTGGATGGCCCAACAGATAGTGGCGGCCTTCTTCTCCGTCGCGCACCCGATGAAAGGCGTGGGTGATCCCCGCCTGGCGAAAGGCGCGGCGGAGAAAGAAAACGTCGTCGTCATCGTCTTCGACCACCAACACGGCGGGCATTGGGTTTAGCGCCATGGCCATGGATGGGGGGTTGCGTGGCCGGGCGCCGGGTCGCGGCCTTTTGTTGGGGCCGTCCGGCTCATCCAATCATCACCGGGCGCGGGGCGGACGGGGGCCTTGGCGCTTCGGGCCGCGGGGGCCGGCGGGGGCCACGGAGCCGGAACGGGCGTGGGCCGTCTTGGGCGAACTGCTTTTGTGGCGGTGCGACCGGCCGCCCGATGGGCGGGGGGCGCGGGGCGGACGCCCGGACCGCTCGGGGGCCTTGCCAGCATCCGTGCTGTGGTCGGCTTCAAATCCGTGGCCGATCAAACCGCTGGGCCGGTCTTCGATCGGGCGGGCCATGTTGACCACCAAGTGGCGGCCCTCAAAACTGAACCCGGACATGGTCTTGAGCGCGCCCGCGGCCAGTTCGGGGGTGGCCAAAGTGACAAAGGCCCGCCCACGGGGGCGGCCGGTGGCGGGGTCGAGGACCATCTTCACATCCGTCACCGCACCGCAACGGGCAAAAAGTTCACGCACACTGCTCTCCGTGGCGGTCACGGGGAGGTTTTCCACATATAATCGGTTGTTCATTAAATTAGGAGGTCACCCGGGGGGAGCTTGGACATCGGTGGGGTGCTTCTCAACTAGTCTAAAAAATGGCCGTTTTTGACGGGAAAGCAACCTTTATTTTGGGAAATGTTCGCCGCCATTCGGGGTGGCGTCGGCGGCCAGAATCCAAGCGGCGGCCGCCGGCACATCCGCCACCACCGTGGCGCGCGCGAGCGCGGCGGGGGCTTGCCGCTCCAATTCGGCGCCATAGCCGGTGCGCACCAGAAGGCTGCGCGCCACCCCGGCGTTCCAACCGCATTCCAGATCCAACAGCTTGTCCCCGATCATGTAGCTGCGGCCAAGATCCACGCCGAATTCGTCCCGGGCGTCGTGGAGAAACTGCGGGGACGGCTTCCGTCCGCGGCTGGGTTGGTCGGGCGCCTCGGGCGCATGATACACGCGGTCAAACGCCACGCCTTCGCGGGCCAAATCGCCCAGCAACCGCCGGTGCACGGCCTCCATGTCGGCGGTGGTGAAGTAGCCGCGGCCGATGCCGGATTGGTTGGTGACGATGAAGAGTCGGAAACCCGCGGCCTGGAGGGCGCGCAAGGCGTCGCCGACCCCGGGAAAAATCTCCACCCCCTCCGGGCGATGCAGGTATTCCTTTTCCGCGATCAGGGTGCCGTCCCGGTCCAAAAAGACCGCGCGATGATGGGAGCCAGTCATGCCGGATCATAGAGGGGGAGCGGGCGGGTGCAAATCCCAATTTTTTTCGTGATTTCCGCGCCCCCTCCGGCTAATTTGGTGGAATGTTAATCTGGATTTTCGCAGTGCTGTTGCTGGCGTCCGTGGGGGTGGTGGCGTTCAATTTCGGGGCGGTACGCGCCGCTTTTGCCTTTTTCGGGTTGCTGCTCGGTGCGGTGCTCGCCATGCCGCTGGGCCACTTGCTGACGCCCTTGGTGGCGATGTGGGTCAAGGACCCGCTTTGGCAGTGGGCGTTGGGGCCGCTGCTGGCGTTTGCCTTGGTCCTGACCGCTTGCAAGCTCACGGGCCGGGCGGTGTTCCAAAAGGTGGATGTGTATTACAAATACAAGGCCGGGGATTTGCGCATGGCGATGTTCGAGCGGGTGAACCACCGCCTGGGGCTGGCCATCGGCCTGGCCAATGGCATGTTGTATTTGATCCTGGCCAGCGTTCCCGTCTACAGCCTGAGTTATGCCACCAGCCAATTATACGCCGATGAATCCGCCGGCCTCTTCACCAAAATGCTTAATGGGCTGGGCAAGGGGATGGAAACCAGTGGACTGTCCAAGATCGCCGCGGCGCTGGATCCGGTGCCCGCCGATTATTACGACGTGGTCGATACCGTCGCTTTGCTCCATCGCAACCCGCTTGCGGAGAGCCGCCTCACCCGTTACCCCGGCTTTTTGACCTTGGGGCAAACCGGCGAATTTCAGGAGATCGGCAAGGATTTGGAGTTCAGTCAACTGCGCTTGAAACAGCCGCCCTTCAGCCAGATTTTGGAATATCACCGGGTGCAGGGGATCTGGAACAACCCGGACCTGTTGCGGACGATCTGGAAAACGGTGGCGCCGGACTTGCATGATTTCCAAGCGTTCCTGCGCACCGGCCATTCCGCCAAGTATGATGCCGAAACGATTCTGGGCCGCTGGACCTTTGATTTGAACGGTACGCTGGGAATGATCCGCCGGGCAAATCCCGACCTCAGTTCCAAGGACATGGACAAACGCAAGTTCGCGGTCACCAGCACCCTCCAAACCGCCACCTTGATGGCCTCCCCGGACAAAGCCTTGGTTATGAAGAACTTGGGCACCGTCAAGCCCGGTCCCGCCCGCCCGGCCACGCCGGCGGCAAAGGGCGTCCCCGCCCAGCCTGCCCAGCCCACCTTTACCATTGAGCACAGTGACATTCAGGGGAAGTGGTCCTCCGCCGGCGGGGGCAAATACGTGCTGGAATTGGGTAGCCGGGGTGCTTTGGACGCCGTGGTCGAAGGGGATTTTCTCAGCATCACGGGCGACACCTTTCCTTGGCGGTTTTCCCGCGATTATTGACTCGGCCGGGGGAAGCCCATCCTCGGAGCGTTCCCAAAGCCGGAGTGAAAGCGCCGTGACCACCGGGTTTGGTGCAGGTTATGGCGGGCGGGAAAAGGTCAGCAACGAGTATGCCGGCCTAACCGCTCGTGTTATTGGATGTTTGGCCGGTGAACCCCCACTGATTTCCGTCGGTTGCTGTCACCGCCTAAAAGGAGCCGGGGAAGTTCGGGAAACCGGCTGGGGTACAACCTGATTTGGCGCGGTCCTTGCGAGCCGGACGGCTACCCTCGATACGCTTCCGGAGGGGGCAAATTCCACCGCTCTGAAATTCGCTTCCGCGACCAAGACGATAACCGTGTCCCGGCTACCGGGATGACCGACAATCCAATTTGGGTCGCCATATGCCCGACCCCGGCGAGCTGCCGCACCCGCCCGAACCGTTACTCGGCATTGGTTTGGCGCCTTCACCTCCTGGGCGCGCGCCGACCCCTCGGCCGTTATTGACCGCCGAGTTTCAGGGAAACGGGAACAACAACCGGCCCGCCAACGGAGGCGCCGAAGGAGGCCTGCAGGGCGTTGGATCCGGCGGCGTCCGCAGGGGCGTCCCCAAAGAGGACCGGGGCCGGATTTCGTTGCGCCACCATCTGGTTGCCGTCGTTATTGTTGGTGAGGTTGGTGGCCGGGCTGTCGGAGTACTCCGAGTAAACGATTCCGCCGATCAGGAGCGCGCAAATGCTCCCGGCAAAGCCCACGGCGGCCAGGGAATTGGATTCCAAGTAATGGAGGAAACGACGCAGCCAAGGGGCTTCGCTCCAATCGATTTCCTGGTCCTTGTCGGCCTGCGTTTCGCGCAGTCGGTTGACCACTTGGCTGGAAAATTCGTTGAAATAACGGGGCGGCGGCTGCTCGTGGCGTTTGAGCTTGAGAGCTTGGCGCAGCCGGCTGAATTCTTCGGAGGGGTTACTCATGGCTCACTTCAAATAATCGGAGAGAAAGCCCTGCATTTGTTGGCGGGCGTAAAACAGGCGCGAACGCACGGTGCCGATGTTGCAATCCATAATTTCCGCAATTTCATCATGTGAGTGGCCTTGGACGTCATGCAACGTGATGACCAATCTATGATCTTCGGACAGCTTCAACATGGCTTCGTTCAATTTTTCCTGCAATTCGGCCAGCGCCGCGTCGCGGCGGGGCGTCTTGTCCGAGACCAGGGCCACCAACTCGGCGTCGTGCTCGGCGTTGAAATCCAAGTCATTCAAGCTGAGGTGCCCGCGGTGGCGGCGTTGCTTGAGAAAGTTGATGGTTTTGTTGACGGCGATGCGGTACAGCCAAGTGTAGAAGCTCGAGCCTCCCTTGAACGAGGCCAAAGCTTGGTAAGCCTTGATGAAGGACTCCTGCGCCAGGTCATTCGCATCCTCATGATTCGCCGTCATGTGGTACACGGTCGCGTAAATGCGCTCTTGGTAGCGGCCCACCAAGGTGTCGTAAGCGGCCAAATCCCCTCCGCGCGCGCGCGCGATCAAAGCGGGATCATCCGGGATCGCCGTCGGGCGGGGGCTGGTTTCCTCCCCTTGGTCCGCTCCCGGTTTGCTCATACTTGGGATGGGTGGGTCATGCGCGGCCGGCGAGGGCGGCGGTTTGTTGAGCCAGAAAATCCGCGAGGCTGAGGAGGCCGGTCAGATTGGCGCCCGCCGGCAGCGCGTGCAGCGCCTGCCGGGCCTGGTCCAAGTAGCGTTCGACCACCAAGAGTGAAGCGCCCAACGCGTCATGCCGGTCCAAGAGGCCCCGCAGGGCGGGAACCGCGGCGGGCTGCCAGTGGGCAATCCACCCTTGCAGTTCGGCCCGGCTCGACGCATCCGCCCGCTCCCACAGCAGGAGCATCGGCAGCGTCAGCTTTCCCTTGGCCAAATCCGTCCCCAGCGATTTGCCCGCGGCGGCCTCGGTGCCGAACAAATCGAGGCAATCATCATAGATCTGGTACGCCGTGCCCAGCGCCAGGCCGAAGGCCCGCAGCCCGGCGCGTTCCGTCAGCGGGGCGCCCGCCAGGCAGCCCCCCAATTCGCAGGAAAGCGCGAAGAGTTCGGCCGTTTTCATCTCCAAAAAGCGGAAGTATTCCGCCTGGGGCAGTTCAAAATTGCGGCGATTCCGAGTTTGCAGGATTTCCCCGGTGCAGACGGTGTTGGTCGCCGTGGCCACGGCCCGGCAAATTTCGGGCGTCGGGAAACCGGCGGCCAGCTTCAGCGCATGGGCGAACAGGCAATCGCCGAAGAGGACGGCGATTTCATTGCCCCAATTGGCTCCCACCGTCAGCCGGCCACGGCGAATTTCCGCCTCGTCCATCACATCGTCATGCACCAGCGTGGCCAAGTGCACCATTTCGATGATGACCGCGACCGTGACATGCGCGTCCCCCACCGGGCCGATGGCGCGGGCGCTCAGGGCGACCAAGGCGGGGCGGAGCTGTTTTCCCTGGCCGGTCAGGGCGTATTCCGCGTAAGCGGCAATGCCGGGGTCAAACTCGCGGACTTGGCGGGCGAGGCGGACGGCGACAGCCTCCAAAAAAGGCTCAACCGGTTCCGCGATCTCCTTCCAAGCAACCGGCGGATGCTTCCGCAAGGCTCCGGGAATGGAATCAGCGGCCGCTTTACTATCGGCAGCAATCATTCCGCGCCACTGTAAGGTTGCCGCCAAACCAAGTCAACCGGTTAAGCAAAATCCCGGTTCCACCCCAAAGCGGTGCTTACTATTTGCGCCATTCACCGCGGGCGTTTCCAAGGGATATAATCCAAAACGTTGCCGCAACTTATCACCCGCTGCCAGCGCCGCGCTCCCGCCCGCCCGCCCGCCGAGGTCCTTCGGCGGGCCGCACGGCCGGCGCCCCGCGTCCATCCGGAAAATATGGAGAGTGTCGCGCCTGGGACAGCGGATGTCCCACCGGCCCGGGCAGACTGCGTGAATGAAGCTGCATCGCGGGGCGCATTCCTGCGGCCGGTCGGTGCGGCGGATCAACCACGCGCCACCGGCATTGACCATTGACTAATGTTCGGCGCTCGGAAATGATGGCGGCACCAAAGCGCGCCGGGAATTTCCCGCGGTAGGTAATTGAATCAAACTGACGATTATGGCACCGAAAACGACTGAAAAGAACGCCGAAAAGGCCGCCGCGAAGGCGGGCGCTGAAACCCGCCCGACGGAAACCGCCGGGGGCGCCACGGAAGCGCCGGCACGAGTGATTTCCCCGACTCGCCAACGCGATTTGGATGCGGCGATCTCCACCATCACCAAGGCCTTTGGCGACGGGAGCATCATGCGCTTGGGGGACGCCCGTTCGCGCCAGGCGATCGAAGTGATCTCCACCAGTTCCTTGGGTTTGGATTTGGCCTTGGGCGTGGGCGGCTTGCCCCGTGGTCGCGTGATTGAGATTTTCGGGCCGGAATCTTCCGGCAAAACCACGTTGATGTTGCATGTGATCGCCAACGCGCAAAAGGCCGGCGGGCTGGCCGCTTTCATTGACGCCGAGCACGCCTTGGATCCGGCGTATGCCAAAAAGCTGGGGGTGAACTTGGACGAGTTGTTGGTGTCCCAACCCGACAGCGGGGAAGAGGCCCTGACGATTTGCGAAACGCTGGCCCGGTCGAATGCCTTGGATGTGATCGTGGTGGACTCGGTGGCCGCGCTGGTGCCCAAGGCGGAACTGGAAGGGGAAATGGGGATGGCGACCATGGGGATGCAAGCGCGCCTGATGAGCCAGGCGTTGCGGAAACTCACCGCGATCCTCAGCAAATCGAAAACCGCCTGCATTTTCACCAACCAGTTGCGCGAAAAGGTGGGAGTGATGTTCGGGAATCCCGAAACGACCCCGGGTGGCAAGGCCCTGAAGTTTTACGCCAGCGTGCGTCTGGACATCCGGCGCAAGGACACCCTCAAGGATGCCGCCGGCAACGCGATGGGGAACCATGTGAAGGTGAAAGTGGTCAAAAACAAGGTGGCGCCGCCTTTCTCGGAGACCGAGTTCGACATCATCTACAACCACGGCATCAACAAAGAGGGCAATATTTTGGACATCGGCATCGAAAACGGGGCCGTGGACAAGAAGGGCGCCTGGCTGCAATTCGAGGGCGAATTGGTGGGTCAAGGCAAAGAGGCCGCCCAGAAGGCGTTGGTCGAAAAACCCGAGTTGGCGCAGCGGATTGTGGCGGCGATCATGGCCAAACGGGCAGCGGCGGCCGCGGCTGCGGCCGCGTGAGTCAATCGCGGAGCAGGCAAATATCACGGACGTCGGGGTGACCGGTTGAGGGAGGCCCGACTTGGCCGAAGGATTGCGACCCGGAGCAAACAACGCGGCGTTGCTCCGGGACCCGTTCGGCAATTCGAATCGGCCGTGCGAATGAGGCGGAAATCCGGGCCAAACGAGCCGGCGCCGGGGGCCGGAGCCGCAGGAGCCAATTTATTTTTATTTTTTTGTTGATTTGGCTCGGTTGGATGCGGTAGGAATCATAGCGGGCACAAAGCCTGTTAGATGGTTTATCATATTGCATGAATAAGTTTCAACCGACGAGGGTGTCTTGAGTCGCCCTTTTCCGCCTCGCGCTTCCAATTCCGCCTCCTTTGTCCGGGTAAATGGAAAGATTCGCGCCCGGGAGGTCCGGGTCATTGGAGTGGACAATAAAATGGTCGGGGTGATCAGCCTCGGGGAGGCGCTGAATATGGCGCGAGCCGCGGGGGTGGACCTAGTGGAGATCGCCGCCACGGCCGTTCCTCCGGTGTGCCGCTTGGTGGATTTTGGCAAGTTCCGCTACGAACAGGCCAAAAAGGACAAGGAGTCCAAAAAGCACCAGCACGCCAACCGGGTCAAGGAAATCCAGCTGAGCCCCAAGATTGATCCGCATGATTTGGGCGTCAAGCTCACCCATGCCATTGATTTTCTGTGCGAGGACATGAAGGTGAAGGTGGTGCTCAAGTTCCGTGGGCGGGAAATGGCCCACACGGAATACGGGTTCCAGCTCATCGCAAAGTTTCTCAAGGAGATCATGCCCTACGGACATGAGGACTCGACGCCGAAACTCGTGGGCCGCGCCATCAACGTCATGTTGAGTCCGCACCCGCGCGCCAAACGCGCCAAGAATCCCAACGAGAAACCCGCCCCGGATTACGAAGAGCCGGAAGCGGAGGACGATGACGAGGACGACGAGGACGAAGAAGAAGTCGTCGAAACCGCCATCGTTGGCGAAGCGGAAGCCCCCGCCGCGCCCCCCGTTGCCTCTAAAAAGTCGGGCAAACCCGCCCCCGCTCTCGCGGAGACCGAAGCGGCCGGGGAAACCCCCGCCGCCGCCTGATGCGGCCATCCCGCGCGCCCGGTCGCCGGCAAACCCAAGGTGGTTTGCCGGGGGGCGCGCGGGTTTTGGTATTGCCCCCCGTCGGGGAACCGGCCGGGGGGCTTTGGTTATCCCGCCGCCCTGCTTCCCTTCGCCGAACATGAGTTCCGCCGCCATTCGCCTCATTGCCACTGATTTCGATGGCACCCTGTACCACGAAAGCGGGCAACCGCCCGTCCCGCCGGCTTTGGAGCAACTGTTGGCCGAGCAACAGGCGCTGGGGGTGAAGTGGGTGATCAACACCGGGCGGGATCGACTCAGCCTCATGCAAGGCTTGGCGCATTGCCGATTGGGCATTCAACCCGATTTTCTGGTGTTGGTGGAGCGCGAGATTTATTCCCGCAGCGGGGAGGGCTACGCGGGCTGGGAGGAATGGAACGTCGCGTGCCAGGTGGCGCATGGGGAGGCGTTTGTGGCGGTGAAACGGGATTGGCGCCGGTTGGCCAGTTGGGTGGACAGCCAGTTTGACGCCCTGATTTACGAAGATGCCTATTCCCCGTTCTGTGTGAGCGCGGCCAACCGCGCCGAAGCGGACGCCATTCACGACTATTTGGAGGAGTATTGCCGGGAATCCGCTGACCTGCAGGTGGTGCGGAGCGATGTTTATGTGCGCTTGGCCCACGCGGCATACCATAAGGGGCGGGCCTTGGCGGAGATCGGCCGGCATTTGGGGGTGACCGCCGCGGAAATCTTCGCCGCCGGGGATCACTACAACGATCTGCCCATGCTCAAGGCGGAAATCGCCGGTCACCTCGCCGCGCCCGCCAACGCCATCGACCCGGTCAAGGCCGTCGTGCGCGCGCACGGGGGCTTTGTGAGCGACCAGCCCTGCGGGTGGGGGGTCATGGCGGGCCTGCGTCACGCCTTGACCAGGGCGGCGCAGGTCGGGCGGTGAGCTTTTTTCCGGCGCCCGCCGCCGCGATTTGAATCCCGGTCCCGCGCGTTGCGTCTGACCCGGGTCAATCACAACGAATTCATGCGGCGATTTTTCATGGGTGGGCTGGCCATTTTGGTCGGCGGATGGCTGACCGGGCCGGGGGCCGGGGCGGCGACCCCGCTCTCCGTTCGTCCCTTTCTCGACCGGCATTGTGTCGAATGCCACGACGCCGACACCAAAAAAGGCGGGCTGGATTTGACGGCGCTGAAATTCGAACTTTCCGAGCCGGCCGGATTTGCCGCCTGGGTGGGGGTGTTGGACCGGGTGGCGGCGGGGGAAATGCCGCCCCCGAAACAAAAGCCACCGCCCGCCCGGGAGCGCGCCGCTTTCACCAACCAGCTCACCACCGCGCTACTGGCGGCCGATGCGGCCGCCGTGGCGCGCACGGGGCGTGCGCCGGACCGCCGGCTGAACCGGTTCGAGTACGAGGAGACGCTCCGCGATCTGCTCTCCCTCCCGTATTTGGAGGTGAAGGAATTCCTGCCGGAGGACCGCGAAGCGTACGGCTACAACAAACTGGGTGAATCGTTGGACGTTTCGCATGTGCAAATGGCCCGTTACCTCGCCGCGGCCGATTTCGCGTTGCGCCAGGCGCTGGCTCCGCAAGCCGCCCGGCCGGAAACCCGCACCAACCGCTATTACACTTGGGGCCAGCGGGAGTTCACTGGCAAGATTGGTTTGGAAGGGCCGCTCAACCGCCGGACTTTCCCCCTCGTGGGCTGGGAACTCCGCCGCGACCTGATGGCGGCGCCCAACACCCGGTTGAGTCCCAGTGACGACCCGGAACGCCGATCCAAGGAGGCCATGGCGCTCGTGGTGAGCACTTACGAACCCACGGAAATCCGCTTTGGCGGCTTTCGCGCGCCAGTCGCGGGTCGCTACCGTCTGCGTTTTTCCGGCTACAGCATTTGGATGGGGCTTACCTACACCAACGTGTCCCCTGGACATCGGGCGGAGCCGGTGAGCATCTACGCCGAAACTCCGCCCCGCGCGTTGCGCAAACTCGGTGGCTTTGATTTCCAACCGGAGCCCACGGAGCATGAGTTGGAGGTCTGGCTGTTGGCGGGGGAGACCATTCGACCCGACGCCGCGCGGCTCGTTCGCTCCCGGCCACCCGATTTCAAAAACCCCCTGGCCGAAGCCGACGGCATGCCCGGGGTGGCGTTTGCGTGGATGGAAGTCCAAGGGCCGTTGCCCGCTCAATGGCCGCCGGCGGGACACCAATTGCTGTTCGGGGACTTGCCTCTGCAGGACTTGCGCGCCGAGCCCGCCTCCGCCAACGGCCGGGGTGGGGCGCGGTTCCAGCCGGCACCGGGCGTCACGGTGACCTCCGCCGCGCCGGAGGCCGACAGCCGGCGTTTGCTCCGGCAATTTATGGAGCGGGCGTACCGCGGCCCGGTGGCGCCCGGCGAGGTGGACCGGTTTGCGCGCGTGGTGGCCGACGCCCGGGGGGCGGGCCGCGACTTCGCGGAGGCGATGCTCGCGGGGTACACGGCCGTGCTTTGTTCCCCCGAATTTCTTTACCTGCGCAACCCGCCCGGCCGGCTGACCGACGCCGCCCTGGCCGAGCGACTGGCGTATTTCCTGTGGAATTCCGCCCCGGACGAAGAACTGCGCACCCTGGCGCGCCGGGGCAAGCTCCATTACGCCGCCGAATTGCGCCGCCAAACGGAGCGGTTGCTCAACGATCCGCGCGCCGACCGCTTCGTCGCCGCCTTTTTGGACTACTGGCTGGATCTGCGCTTGATCACGGGGGTGGATCCCGACGCCGAACTGTATCCGGAGTACCAATTGGACGACTTGCTGGTGGAATCCATGATTGGCGAAACCCGCGGTTTTTTCGCGGAATTGGTCCGCCGCAACCTCGGCGTCACCAACTTGGTGACCGCGGATTTCGCCGTGCTCAATTCCCGCTTGGCGGATCATTACGGCGTGCCCGGGGTGGGGGAAGT
Source organism: uncultured Pedosphaera sp. (assembly GCA_903930565.1). Taxonomy (GTDB): domain Bacteria; phylum Verrucomicrobiota; class Verrucomicrobiia; order Limisphaerales; family Pedosphaeraceae; genus CAIXFN01. The sequence continues at coordinate 1,331 of CAIYZC010000234.1, read as the reverse complement.
GGCGCTGCATCCCGTGCGGCTGCCTCCGGACAGCGAGCGCGGCGGGTTGCTGACCCAGGCGAGCGTGCTGAAGGTCACCGCCAACGGCACCACCACTTCGCCGGTCAAGCGCGGGGCTTGGATCATGGCCCGGATTGTTGGCCGGCCGCCGCCGCCCCCGCCCGCGAGCGTCCCGGCGGTGGAGCCCGACATTCGCGGCGCGACGACCATCCGGGAGCAATTGGCCCGTCACCGCACCCAGCCGGAGTGCGCCGCCTGCCACCGCAAAATTGATCCGGCGGGCTTCGCGCTGGAGAGTTTTGATGTGATGGGCGCCGCCCGCAGCCGCTACCGTTGCGTGGGTGAAACGGGGGAGAAAGTGCGCGGGGTGGGGCACAACAGCTTGGTCTTCCATTACCGCCTTGGCCCGGCGGTGGATGCGAGCGGCGAGCTGCCCGATGGCCGCACGTTTCAAAACGTGCGCGACCTCAAGCGGCTCCTTGCCGCCGAGCCCGCGCCGCTCGCCGCCAATCTGGCCCGGCAACTGACCATTTACGCCACCGGGGCGCCGATTCGTTTCGCCGACCGTCCCGCGCTCGCCAAGTTGCTGGCGCGCACGGCCCGTTCGGGCTATGGTGTGCGCGACCTCATCCATGAAATTGTGCAAAGCGACCTGTTCCTGAACAAATAAACCCCGCCGGAGGCCCTTCCTTATGCCCGCATCCCCCGCCCCGATCGTTGCCGCCCCGTTTGTCGCCCGTCGCGCCGCCGTCTCGCGCCGCCGCTTTTTGCGCGGCGCTGGCATTCTGCTTTCACTGCCGTGGTTGGAAGCGATGCAACCGGCCTTTGCCGCGTTGGCGCCCAAGGCGGCCGACGCCGCCGCCACGCCCGGGGGCAAACCCCGCCGGATGCTGGGCATTTGCAACAACCTCGGCCTTCTGCCCGACCGCTTCTTCCCGCGCGCGGCCGGCGCGGACTACGCGCTCTCCCCTTACTTGGAATTGCTGCGGGAGCACCGGGAGCGGTTCACGGTGTTCAGCGGCGTATCGCATCCCGATGTGGACGGCGGGCATCCGGCCGACAATTGTTTCCTCACGGCCGCGCCGCACCCCGGTCGCGGCAGTTTTCGCAACACCATTTCCCTCGACCAATACATCGGCGAACGGATCGGCCACCTGACCCGCTTCCCTTCGCTCACCCTGGGGGTGAACGTGCAAAAGGGGCAGCGCAGCCTCTCCTGGACCAGTTCCGGCGTCTTGATCCCCTGCGAGGAAAAGGCGGCGGACGTGTTTGGCCGGTTGTTCTTGGGCGGCAGCGCCGGTGAAGTGGCCGATCAAGTCCGCCGCTTGGAG
>CAIYZC010000233.1 GCA_903930565.1 uncultured Pedosphaera sp. | reverse complement strand
CGGTGCACGTGCATGATTTGCACGCCACCAGTCTGCAACTTCTGGGCTTTGATCATACCAAGTTGACTTACCGGTACAACGGCCGGGATTTCCGGCTCACGGATGTGGCGGGCAACGTGGTGAAAGGGGTGATCGCTTGAGCCGCCGCCCCGTTCGCTCCGCCCGTCGCACCGGTTTTTGGCCAGGCGCGTTGGCCGTTCTGCTGGTGGTGGTTCCGGCGCTGCGGGCCGCGGAACCAACCCAAGCCCAACTGGAATTCTTCGAGAACCGCATCCGCCCCCTGCTGACCGAGCAGTGCTATTCCTGCCACAGCCACGAAGCGCCGAAGCTCAAGGGGGGATTGTCGCTGGAATACCGCGAATTGTGGCTGCAAGGGGGCGACACGGGCCCGGCCATCCTGCCGGGGGATCCGGAAAAGAGCCTGCTGATCAAAGCCGTGCGATACGGGGACGCGGATTTGCGCATGCCCCCGCGGGAAAAGAAGCTGACCGAGGAGCAGATTGGGTGGTTGGTGAACTGGGTGAAGATGGGCGCGCCGGATCCGCGGACCACCAATTCCGCGGCGTTTGCCCGGATCGGAAACCGGTCGGAGCGCGACCATTGGGCGTTCAAACCCGTGCGCCAACCCCCCGTGCCCGCCGTGAAGGACGAGGGTTGGGGCCGTTCCCCGGTTGACGCCTTCGTCTTCGCGAAGTTGGCGGAGAACGGGTTGAAGCCCTCGCCGCGCGCGGACAAGCGCACCTTGTTGCGCCGGGCGACCTTCGATCTGATTGGACTACCCCCGACCTTGCGGGAGGCCGAAGAATTTTTGGCCGACGATTCGCCGGACGCATTTGCCAAGGTGGTGGACCGGTTGCTGGCGGCGCCACAGTACGGGGAGCGTTGGGGGCGCTACTGGCTCGACACCGCCCGGTATTCGGACACGAAGGGGGAGGTGAAACGCAACCAAGAGGACTTCCACTACCCGTTTGCCTGGACCTACCGGGACTACGTGGTCCGGGCGTTCAACGAGGACAAGCCCTACAACCGCTTCATCCTTGAACAACTCGCGGCCGACAAACTAAACACCGGAAAGGAGCGGGGCATGTTGGCGGCCATGGGCTTCCTGACCGTGGGCGAGCGTTACAACGGCAATGCGAACGACATGATCAACGACCGCATCGACGTGGTCACCAAGGGGTTCCTCGGATTGACGGTGACCTGCGCGCGGTGCCACGACCACAAGTTTGATCCGATCCCGACCAAGGATTACTATTCCCTGCACGGTATATTCGCAAGCTCGGTGGAACCGCGGGAGGAGCCCTTTCTGGAAACGCTCAAAACGGAGTCGCCCGAGTACCAGGAATACGCCAAAAAGCATAACGAATTGATGGCGGAGCTGACGGCGCTGGGTGGCAACCGCAAGGGCACTCCCGCCGCGAAGGTCAAGGAACTGCGGCAAAAGCGGACCGAATTGATTCGGGAGCTGGCGCAGTTGGAGGTGGCGAACCCGGGTGCGCCGCCGCGCGCGATGGTGCTGTTTGACCGCCAAAAGGTGGCCGACTCTCACGTCCTCTTGCGCGGGGAGGCGGAAAACCAAGGGGAGCTGGTGCCCCGGCGCTTTTTGGAGATTCTGTCCGGCCCGGTGCGTCCGGTGTACCGCTCCGGGAGCGGCCGGCTGGAGTTGGCCCAAGCCATCGCCAGTCCCGCCAACCCGCTCACCGCGCGCGTGTTGGTGAACCGCGTTTGGGCGCACCATTTTGGCGAAGGCTTCGTCACGACCCCGGATGATTTCGGCAATCAAAGCGCCCCACCGAGCCATCCCGAGCTTTTGGATTACCTCGCGGCGCGTTTCGTGGCGGACGGTTGGTCCCTCAAGCAGTTGCACCGGCGCATCATGCTCACCAGCGTTTACCAGCAAAGCAGCGCCAACAGTCCGCGCTTCGCCCAAGCGGATCCCGGCAATCGACTGCTTTGGCGCGCCAATATCCGGCGCCTGGAGTTTGAGGCCGTGCGCGATTCCCTGCTGGCCTTGGGCGGGCGGTTGGATTTGACCTTGGGCGGGCGGCCCGTGAACTTGGGGGCATCACCCTACTCCACCCGCCGTACGCTGTACGGCTTCGTGGATCGACGAAACCTGCCGGAAGTTTTCAACCAATTCGACTTTGCCAACCCGGAAATCACGATCGGCAGACGATATGAAACCATTGTTCCCCAACAGGCTTTGTTCATGATGAACAGTCCCTTGGTGGTGGAACAGGCGCGAAACCTGGTCACCCGGCCGGATTTTCGGGCGCTGCCGGATGACACGGCCCGGATTCATCGCCTCTACGACTTGATCTACCAGCGCGATCCGGACGAGTTGGAATTCAAACTCGCCTTGAACTTTCTGGCCGACGCCCCGGCGGTGGAACCCGTGGCGGTGGGGTATCAACGCCCGGCCAACGGCGGTCGGGCCAATGGGATGGGGATGGGCAACGGGGGGGGCAAAAAACGACCGGGCGGTGGGGCCATGAGTTTGGCGACGGTGCCGGCGGGCGGCTTGTTGCCGGTTGGTTCCTGGGTGAAATACGCTCACGCGCTGCTGCAATCCAACGAGGCCATGTTTATCAACTAACCCGGCCGTTTTTTGCTTGTCGCGGGCCGCGGCCGGGTTGAAGCTCCGGCCATGCGCAGGCTGTGCTTTTTCCTCCTTTGTTTCGGGCTCCCCGGTGTGGTGTGGGGTTTGGGCTTGGACGCCCAACAAATCGAATGGCTGGCCCAAGGTCGCCGGACCGAACAGGCCGGCTGGATTTATTTACATGTCCAGGGCGAGGCTCCCGCGCGCGGTTTTCAACATGGCTTCCTACTTTCCCCGGAAATCAAGGAATTGCTCCGGGTGCATCGTGCCGCTTGGGAATACCGGAGTGGGATGACGTGGCTCTGGTTGGTTGGGCGCGCGGGAGCGCTGTTGACGCCCAAGATTGATCCCGAAAACCTGGCCGAAATTGACGGCTTGGTTGCCGGTTTGCACGCGGCGGGAGTTGAGACCACCCGGGATGAAATGGTGGCGTACAATGCGCAGTTGGAATTCGAGGACTATTGGTGGCCCCTGGCGAAAAAGAATTTGCCCGACCGGGCGGCCGACGGCACCAAAGAGCGTTGCAGTGCCTTCGTGGCCACCGGCGCCTACACCGCCGATCGTGGTATCGTGATGGGGCACAACACCATGTTTGATTACTTGGAAGCCGTGGCGAACGTTGCGCTGGATTTGGTGCCCGCCAAAGGACAACGGATTTTTATGCAAACCCAGCCCGGGTTTATCCACAGCGGCACGGACTTTTTTGTGACCGGCGCCGGGTTGGCGGGGTGCGAGACCACCATCGGTGGTTTTTCCGGGTTCGACACGAACGGGGTGCCCGAGTTCTGCCGGATGCGGCGGGCCACCCAGGACGCGCGCACGCTGACCGAGTGGTGTGAGATCATTCGGCGCGGCAATAACGGCGGCTATGCCAACGCTTGGTTGTTGGCCGACTCCCGGAGTGGCGAGATCGCCCGGTTGGAGCTCGGTCTTAAATTTGTGAGCTTGGAGCGGACCTATGATGGCTTTTTTGCGGGCTCCAATGTGGCCGAGAACCGTGCCTTGCTGCGGCTCGAAACGGAACGCAGCGAAACGGACATCCGCAAATCGGCCGGCGCCCGGCGGGTCCGTTGGAAGGAGTTGCTCGCCCGGCACAAAGGCCGGATTACCGCCCGGCTCGCGGAGAAGTTTCTGGCCGATGATTACGATGTTTATCTGCGCCGGCATCACCCCGGTTCCCGAACCTTGGCCGGCCATTTCGAACTGGATGACGAGCGGTTTGGCGGTCCCGAACCCTTTTCCCCGTCCGGCACGTTTGATGGCAAAGTGGTGGATGCCCGCTTGGTGCGGGAAATGAGCTTCCTCGGCCGGTGGGGGTCGGCGGATGGCCGGGCCTTCGTGGCCGCCGACTTCTTGCGCGCCCACCCCCAGTACGACTGGCAGGCCGGATTGCTCAAGGACCGCCCACGCCGGCCTTGGACCGAGCTTCGGGCCGGCCAATAATATTCTCCAACCTCAACCCACCCCACCTGTTTTATGCGAAAGAAAATTCTCCTCTTCATTCCCGCCCTGCTGGTGCTGCTCCTCATCGTGATCGCGCTGCAGCCCGCCGATTACCGGGTCACCCGCAGCACCGTCGTCGCCGCGCCCGCAGTCGTCCTGTTCGAGCAGGTGAACGACTTTCATAAATGGGAGGCTTGGTCGCCCTGGGCCAAGTTGGATCCCGCGATGAAGACCACCTACGAAGGCTCCACCGCGGGCCCGGGGGCGGTTTACACTTGGACCGGAAACGACAAAGTGGGGGAAGGCCGGATGACGATCCTGACGAACCATCCCAGCGACTCGATCGGCATCCAACTCGAGTTCATCCGCCCCTTTGCGGACCGCTGCGCCACGGAGTTTACTTTCACGGCCCAAGGCACGAACACCTTGGTGAGTTGGAGTATGGCCGGCCACAAAAACTTTATCGCCAAGGCTTTCTGCATGGTGATCAGCATGGACCGCGCGATTGGCGGGGATTTTGAGAAAGGGTTGGCCCAATTGGGGGCGGTGGCCACGGCGCGCAAGTGACTTACGGCCTCCCCGGCGGGAATCAGCCCGGCGGGCGCGGTCCTTGGGGAATCGTGGGGAGCGTCACGGTGAACGTGGCGCCCTCCCCGGGGGCGCTCAGGACGTGAATCTGGCCGCCATAGTGGTTCACCACCCGGCGCACAATCGCCAGGCCGAGCCCGGTGCCGGGGATTTGGGTGCCGGGGCGGCGGACCCGGTAAAAACGCTCAAAGATGTGTTCGTGCTCCTCCGCGGGGATGCCGAGGCCGAAATCCTGAACCACGAGTTTGATGGTGCGATCTTCGTCCCGAAGATCGATGCGGACCTCGCCGCCGGCCGGGCTGAATTTGATCGCATTGGTGAGCAGGTTGGTGCTGACCGATTGCAGCCGCATCGCGTCCCCGTTGAACCGCACCGGTTCGCAAGGGAGGGTGGCCACGAAGCGCACGCTCCGCTCCGCGGCGAGACACGCCGCTTCCTGCAGGCTCGCTTCGATGATGACACGGAGATCGAGGGCTTGTTGTTGGTGGTATTCCTCACCCGATTCGGAGCGGGAAATCTCCAGAATATCCTGCACGAGACTCTGCAATCGGTTGGTCTGCCGGTGCATGATGTCCAAGAATTCTTCACGGAGCTTCCGCGGCAGCTCGGGCTGCTCCCGAAGCGTGCGGACAAATCCGCTCAGGGAGGTAAGTGGGGTGTTGAGCTCATGCGAAACGGTGCGGACGAAATCCTGCCGGATTTGTTCGGCCGCAATTTCGGCGGACAGGTCCCGGAAGACCACCAAGCCGCCGGTGACTTGGCCTTGATCGTCGAGGGTGGGGATGGCCGCCGCGACGATGGTGAGGCGGCGGCCCAGCAGGGTGCGAACCAGGAACCGGTCCGCGGGGTCGTGGACCGTGCCCGTGACGGCGCGGGACGTGAAGGCCTGGGTGATCCGCTCCACCAAGCTGCGCCCCAATTCGTCGCCGGGCGGAAAGATCTCCCCCAGGGGGCAATCCCGCGCCGCGGAGGAAGCGCAGCCGGTATAACGTTCCGCCACCGGGTTGAGGAGTTGGACTCTTTGTTCCTGGTCCACCACGATCACCCCGTCCACGATCCGGTTCAGGGTTGCCCAAAGGAGCTCCCGTTCCGAGCGGAGGGCCGCCTCGGTGGCACGACGTTCCGTGGTTTCGGCGCCGAGGATGAGAAAGTGGGTGATCTCGTTTTGAATATTGCGCACCGATTGGTGGTCCACGAGCAACCAAAATGGCCGGCCGGATTTGTGGTGGAGCTGCACCTCCGCGGTGGCGCGGCCCCGGGCGGCGGATTGGTGGTGGAGCTCTTCCAAAACCCCCGGAGTAGTGCCGGTTCCCGCCAACAGGGACAATGGCTCCCGGCCGTTGGCTTCGGCGAGCGTGTATCCGGAAATTCGCACAAAACTTTCGTTCACCCACAGGGTGGCCAGGCGGGCATCGGTGATCGCCACCAAGTTGTGGGTGCGGGCGGCCATCAGGCTCAGCAATTGAATTTGCTGCTTGTCCCGCTGGGTCGCGAGCAGGGCGTTGGCCAAGGCTTGG
>CAIYZC010000232.1 GCA_903930565.1 uncultured Pedosphaera sp. | reverse complement strand
TCTTCACCCGCAACCGGCTGCGCGCCAGCGTCTTGGAGTGCGGTGTGAACCACGCGAAGCACTGCTTTCGAGGGGGTCCGTTGCCTCGGAGCGCCACCGAAATAAGGACGGGCCTCAAAACCGCGACATGGGAGAACCGGGTTTCAAGAGTTTCCGCCGTTCCGTGCCGCAGGCCCCCCAAGACGGCGCTTCACTTTGTTCCCAGCCGTCGCGGTCCTCCGGCTCTTCCTCGTGGTCCCGGGCTTGGCGCGGTTGGGCGGGCTGGCGGCCGGCTTTGGGTGTTGGCCCCGAAAGCGGCCTCGCGCGTGGCACGCCACTCGGCTTGGACAGTTCGCGGGCATGGGCCGCGCGGCAGCGTTGTGGAGTGCGGAAGGAAGTTCCGCTGTCGCGCGGACTGGAGCTGGCCGATAACCCCGGCGCTCGGAGCGGGGGGGTTGGCGTGATCCCGGAACGGAGGCGAAAACCAACGGATTCATCGATTCCAAAGCGTCGGGAGGATGCGCGGACCGGCACAGCGCGGAGCCTTCGACAGCGGCGGCGTCCCGTTCCTCGCCGCCGCACTCCCCAACCCCCAGGGTCGTCCGTTTCCAGCGGAGTCCAGCCCACGGCAGGGGGTAGTCGGGCGGGTGGGCTATCGGATGGCCGGGAAGGTGGTCGGCCCTGACCTGCGTCACCCGGTACGAAAAAACCGCCCCGCGGTTGCCCGCGGGGCGGTCGTCCCCACCATCTCCTCGGCTTACTGCAACACCGCGCGGAAGAACTGGCCGCCTCCGGCGTTCCGGTTGGTCACCGTCACCCCGGTCATTCCGCCCCCGGGAATCATGCCCGTGGCCACCGGCTGCCAATTGGCCAAATCCGTCGAGGTGTGCAAAGTCATACTCTGCCCCGGCGCCCCGGCGACGTTCACTTGGAAGACCGCGTTCGGTTGCCCCGCTCCGCCCCTGGCCACCGGCGGATACGCCCCGTTGAACTCAAACGCTCCGATGTCGAAGGCCGTGCCCGAGGGCCGCGGCACCCCGCGCGCGTCCGTCGTCGCACAGCCCGCCCCGCTGCCGCCCGCGTCAATCGCCGGGCTGCCCGGCAACAACGGCATGGTGGGCACCGGCCCGCCATAGTTCCCCAGCGTACCCAGCAGCGGATTGACCCCATTCACGCTCCCCGTCGCGGCGAATCCCGCGCTGGCGTCCGAGCTAAGGTTGTAGCCCAGATCCGTCACCGGCCCGAAGACGTTCGACCCCGACGGACTATTGGCCAGCAAGGTGGCCAACAGGCTGATGGTGCCGTTCGTGCTGGCATACAGATTGCCGCCGAGCGCAATCGTCGCTTGCGGCCCGGTCAGCCCCACGCCAGGGACGTTCGTATACACGCCATTGCTTGCCAGAGTGGTGCTCACTAACGTCATCACGCCTGCGGCATTGCCAACGCCCCCGCCCAAGCCTCCGCCGGAAAGAAAGCTTGGGAAACCTGGATCATCCATCCCACCGGCTCCCCCAGTGGCTGCGTTTCCGGTCAGGGTCACATTGGTGCCAAACCCGGTCCCGAGATTGTAAATCCCGGCGCCGACGGCCCGGCCACCCTCTGTGGGGGCCGCGAAAGCGAGGTAATTATTATTCCCCGGCCCGGCGCCGTCCGAACGGTTGGCGCCGCGCCCTCCGTTCGCGGTGTTGTTGGCCAAGGTGACGTTCACCAAGACCAAAGAATTGCTGTTGCAAATGCCTCCGCCGGCGCCCATGCCCCAGGTCAAGCCCATCGGCAGTGATCCGAAGCCGGTGAAAGGCATCCCCCCCGTGCCGCCCAGGGCGGAATTCCCCATGAGCACGGAATGGAGGAGCCACATTTGCCCTGCATTGCCAATGGCCCCGCCGGCGGCCCCCGCCACCGACTCGCCCCAAGAGCCGCCCCGGGCCAGGTTGCCTGTGAAGTTGCAGTAGCTGACCGTCGCCACTCCTTGGGAGTACAGCGCCCCGCCGAGACCACTGGCCGCGATGGAGGCGTACCAAGTCGCGTCGCTACCCACCGCCGCATTGCCGGTCAGGCGGCAATCCGTCAAATTCAACGTGCCGGCCGCCTGATAAATCGCGCCTCCCTGCACCATATTGGCTATGGTGCGGTAGTTCACCGCATTCGTCAGCACCGGCGTGGTGACCCAATTTGTGCCAAAAAGGCAATGGACCAGAGTGACCGTGTCCCCGGCAAAACTGCAGGCGCCCCCGCCGGCCGGGCCGCAGACGGCCTTGTTGTTTTGGAAGGTGAGGGGGTTGGGATTTCCCTGGACCACAATGGTGCCGTTGAGCCAGCCTCCCGGCAGCGCGTAATTGCCGGCAAAAGAAACGGTGTCGGCGTTGATCAAGCCGTTGGTGCTGCCGATCGCGCCGCCGTAGGCCGTGCCGGTGTAATATGGCGTGGACTGCGAAGCGTTGTGCATGCCTTGGCCGCCTTGGGCGGAATTGGCGGTGAAACTTGAGTTGGTGAGATTCAGCACGCCGCCTTGGTTCCAAATGGCGCCCCCGCCCGCCGCCCCGCCGTCGATGGTTTGGGAAGTTATGCCGTAGCCGGGCATGCCCCCGATGACCGAATTGCCGTTGAATTGGCAATTGAGGATCGTGACCACTCCCCCGTTATTGTACAACCCGCCGCCGGCGGCGTTCTCCGGAATACTGTTCAGGGCGGTGACGGGAATAGTGCGGTTGAGATACACCCCGTTCGTCCCGAGGTAGCTCCCATTGGCCACCGTCAGATTCCGCAGCGTGAAATGCACGCCCGGATTCACGTAGAACACGCGCACTTGATTATTCCCGCTGAGGGTCACGGTATGCCCCGTCCCGTCGATTTGGGTGTCCTGCGCGATCACCAACGTCTGCGGGAGCACGATGGTGCCGTCGCAACCGAAGCCGATGCTCCCACCCGCCGCCACCGCTGCGGCCAGGCCCGGCGCATCACACACGGTCGTTTGCGCCCGTATTTCGGCCATTCCCAGCCAGGTGGTCGCCAGGCCCAAGGCCAGGCCGGCCTTCGCGAATGATCGGCGACGGATGGCACCGCCTGGGTTCCCCCGCCGTGGTGTTAAGTGAATGATTTGAAGCCCGCGTGAATCTTTCATTTTAGTATTACTATTCATAAGCTTGCTGTTTTCTTGATTCTAAATCACCCGTCATATTTTGTCAAGTTTATTGTTGTAAGTTTCTCCTTTCGCCCAAGCCTGCGTTGATTTCACGCATTAACGCGTGAAATTGGCGCGCGCCAAAGACGTAATCCGTAGTTATCAGTTTGGCAAACCCGGCTTGTCCCGCGGAAATCTATTGAACGAACTGGCCGCCGGGCCGTCCAACCATTCGGCCGATTTCAAAATTTATGGCTATTGCGCCGGGATGGCAAACCTGGCGGCGGTTCGCCGGCCCGATTGCCCATTCCTGTTTGCTCCCGAATTTCCTGAACGGGTCCCGCCGCGGCGTGGTCCAATCCCGCAATGATTGTCCCTTCCGCCCGATCGACGCCGGTTGCGGGCCTGGCGCGGGCGGGCTCCCTGGTCGTGCGCGAGCTGCGCCAGGAATCGCGGCGCTCCGTGAATTTCTGGCTGCGCGTGTTGGCCGCGGGCCTGATGGTCGCCGTCTTCGGCTGGTTTACCTCCACCACGGAACTGACGGGCGCGCAACTGGGACCGGAGCTGTTCGGTTGGCTGCAAGTGCTGCTGCGATTGGCCTTGTGGATTATCGTGCCGCTGATGACCGCGGATTGCATCAGCCAGGAGCGGCGGGAAGGCACCCTGCCGCTGCTCTTCCTCACGCCGCTCACCGTCGCGGAAGTCCTCGCCGGCAAGGCGGCCGTCCACGCCTTCCGCGGCTTCACCCTCTGGCTGGCCGCCCTGCCTTTGCTCGTGCTGCCCTTCGTGCTGGGCGGGGTTGGTCCGGCGGATGCCCTCGTGGCGGTGGCCGACGAAATCCCGGCGCTGGTTCTGGGGCTGGCCGTGGGTCTCTACACTTCCGTTGCGGGGGGAACCTCCCACCAAGTCATGGCCCGCGCGTTGGCGTTGGCTTTGGTATTGGCCGCCGTGGATGCCTTTGGGAGTCTTTTCGTGTGGGATGTCATGCTGCTCTTCTTTGACTCCGCCAACGGAAAGTATCGTTTGGTTGGCTGGGGCTTGGGGCCTTGGTTGTTGGCGCGAATGGTGTTCACCGGCGGTGCTTTTGTGATCCTGCTGGATCTCGCCTCCCGCCGCCTGCGTCGGAATTGGGGTGCGTATTCCCCCTCCGCCCAACCCGCCTGGACCCGCACCTTCGCCGCCTCACCGTTTTGGCGCCGGGTCTTTCGTTGGCCGCGCGGCCCGGCCTTGGACCGCAACCCGATCGCCTGGCTGCAGGAATATTCTTGGACGGCCCGGCTCACCAAGTGGGGTTGGTGCGGGCTCATCCTCCTGGCCGGGCCCTTCCTTTCCCTCAACCCGGTCGCCTGTCCGCCGACCCTGTTGCTGAGCTTTGGCGTGGCGTTGAGTGCCGTCGGCAGTTTCCGGCGGGAGCGCGCCGAGGGCTTGTTTGAAATCCTGCTGGTCACCCCGCTCCCCGCCCGGCAACTCGTGCTCGGCCGGCTCTGGGGTCTGGCGTGCCATTACTTTCCCGCCTATGCCGTGGTTGTGGTGTATTGGCGTGCGGTCGTCCTGTTGACCCGGCCCGCCCCCGGCTTCCGGGACGGACTCTCCTGGCTCCCCAACCCCCTCGCCTTGGCCACCCTGATGCTGTTCGGCCTGTGGCTCTCCTTCCAGCGGAGCCATGTGCTGCTCCTCTGGCTCTTCGCTTGGGCCGGCGGCTACCTGCTGCCCAATCTCCTGGCCACCGAGCTGGGCGCGCGTCTCGGTTGGTCCTCCCGCGGCATCCTCCTCTGCGCGGCCCTGCTGCAGGTGGCCCTGGCGTTGGTGAGCTGGCGCCGCCTGTTGGCCGCGGTGCGCGAGCGCAGTTTTCTGCGGGCGGTGGCTGCGTAGGGGGGCGGGAGACGAGGCGGAGCGGCCGGACCAGGCCGACTCGTCCCGCTTCTCCTACTCCCAAAACTCTCCCAACCTTCGCCCGCCTTAAAAAAACGCCACTTATTGAAAGTGGACTTTCAATAAGTGGCGTAAAGCGTGAACCACCGGTCTCGGTTCACCGCCCTTTCGGATCCAAATTCTGCTTCAACTCCTCCGGGGTCACCACGGACGCCACACCGCCTTGGGGCACCTCGGCGTGCGCGATCCACAGCAGGCCGTTGAGCACCACCTTGCGGAAATTCGCATCGCCCCAATTCCTGTTGAAATGGCCGCCGGTGAAACCGAAGCCCCGGTTCGCCCCCGGATTCTCCACCGCCCACATCAAGACTTCCTCGTGCCCCGCGGCCGCCGTGATCCGCTCAAAGGGACCGCGCGGGGAGGCCGAACGGCCCTGCCGCGTTTCGTTGTCCGGCGTGGCCATCAGGAGCGGCGTCACGCCCTTCATGCCGTCGCGAAAGTGAATGTTGAAATACCATTCGTCGTTCAGTTTGAACGGCTGCACCCCGCGCGTGACGGGATGATCGGCGGCGGGCTTTACCTCCGCCGTCCACACCGGGTTGATCGAAACGCCGTCCTCGTAAAACCCGCCGATCCAATCGAGGAAATTGGTGCCGCCGTGTTTCAACGGAATCTCCACCCCGTAATGCGCGCACGCGATGCCCACGCCGCGCTTGGCCAGGGCGTCCACAATTTGCAAATGATCCCCCTGCGCCACCGGATGTCCGCCGCCGCCATCCATGAAGAACAACACCGCCGCCGCCTGGTCAAACGCCGCCGCGTCCTTCGGCCAACCATTGGTGTAAACTTCCGCGTGCATGCCCGGGATCGTGTTCAGGCACTTTTGCAGCAACAAACTCCCCGCGCGGAATTCATGCTCCCCGGGCCCGTGGCTGGGATGCCCCGCGACCAGGACGATTTGTTTGTCGGCGGCCGCCGCGGGCAGCCCGGCGGTGAGGATGGCGGCGGCGGTGCCAAGGCGGGCGAGCGCCCAAAGGCGAAACGGCTTTTTCAAGTGTGGCATGGTGAGGGGGGGATCAATGGAGGTGGTGGCCGCCCGCGAAGCCCTCCGGCGGATGGCCCTTCCCATCCCGCCCGGCCCGCGTGCACGCCGCCCGTTGTTGTTTTCCAAACATGTCGGATTCCGCCCCCGTTTTACCCCCCCACCGGTTCCCCTGCCAATGTTCAATTCGAAGCTTTTGGGTCGCCCCTCACCCGTTGCGCACGCGCCCCCGCCCTGCGCCCTCGAAAATGTTTGCATTGATCGCTTGCATCGGGCCGGTGCCGGTGCTAACGTGTGCTTGCTGTGCCTGCGTTTCAGACGCAAAGCGCGCGATGGTTACGGATCGCGCCCGGTTGGCCGGCAATTGCCCACGTGGCGGAATTGGCAGACGCGCTAGATTCAGGTTCTAGTGAGTAACATCGTACAGGTTCAAGTCCTGTCGTGGGCACCACTTTTCTTCGGGGATTCCTTCCCCCTCTCCCGGCAACCCCGTTGGGTTGCGGCTTTACCTTTCCTCCGCCCCGGCCTTAGGCTGGGTTGGCGCGTGGCGGCGCAACCGCGGACCCACCCCGCCGCCCGCATCGCAATACGCTTATGACCACACCCGAAAAGCTGGCGACCCACCAAAAGGCGCTCCACATCAATTTGGACGCCAAGAAATACGGCACCTTTGCGGAAATCGGCGCGGGGCAGGAAGTCGCCCGGTGGTTCTTCCACGTGGGGGGCGCCGCCGGCACCGTGGCCAAGACCATTTCGGCCTACGACATGGGCGTGAGCGACGCCATCTACGGCACCTGCGAGCGCTACGTGAGCCGCCAGCGGCTCGTGGCCATGCTCAATTACGAGTACAACCTCGCGGTGGAGCGCCTCCAGGCCACCCGCGGGTCCAAATGCCAGTTGTTTGCCTTCGCCAACACCGTGGCCACCCGCTCCTACACCCGGCACGAGGACGGCCACGGCTGGCTCGGGGTGCGCTTCCAGACGGAATGCCATGGGGAACCCTCCGAAATCATCGTCCACGTCCGCCTGCTCGACCTGGAGGCCGTCCGGGAGCAGGAGGCCCTCGGCGTGCTCGGGGTGAATCTCCTCTACGCGGCGTTCTACCAAAACCAACAGCCGGAGGTCCTCATTGGCGCGCTCCTGGACCAACTGGACGGCGGGCGGATCGAGGTGGACATGATCCGTTTCTCCGGGCCCGCTTTCGCCAAGGTGGACAACCGGTTGATGAGCCTGCAGCTCGTCCACCAGGGCCTCACCGAGGCCACCATGTTCACCGCCGAAGGCGAAGTGGTCCAGGCCGCCGACGCCCTCTACAAAAAGGCCGTGCTCATCGAGCGCGGCAGCTTCCGGCCCATCATCAACACCACCCTGGACATGCTCGAACGCGCCCAGGAGCAGATCGTCGAGGAACCCGAGATGAAGGGCGAGAGCCCGCTCGTGCTCATGGAAATGACCCTCCGCAGCCTGGTCTCGGAAAGCGGCATCGACCACCAGGATTTCCTCGCGCGCGTGGACACCCTGAGCGCCCTGGGCAAGACGGTCATGATCTCGAATTTCCGCCGCTATTACCGGCTCGCCGGTTATTTGGGCCGGTACACCCACAAGCGCACCGGCATCGTGCTCGGCATCCCCAGCCTGCGCGAAATCTTCGACGAGAAGTTCTACACGGACCTGGAGGGCGGGTTGCTGGAATCCCTGGGCAAATTGTTTCGCAACGAAGTCAAACTCTACGCCTACCCCTGGCGCGACCCCGCCACCGGCGAGGTGATCACCGCGGCGAACCTCGAGGTCGCGCCGCACCTGCGCAAGCTCTACGCCTTCCTTTTGGACAACGGCAGCATCCGGCCCATCCTCCGGCACAACATCGAATACCTGCCCATCTCCTCCCGCGATGTCCTCTCCAAGATCCAATGCGGCAACCGCGAGTGGGAGAAACTGGTCCCGCCCGCCGTCGTGGCCATGATCAAGCAAAACGGATTCTTCGGCTACCAGGAGCAGCCGATGGGCGATCAGATCTGAAGCGCGCCCCGCCCACCCGCCGGCCGGCGTCCAGCCGGAAAAGCAAAAACGGGGACGGGCCGCAGCCCGTCCCCGTCGTCGTACCGTCGCCCGAAGGCGGCGGCTGGGTGATTAGTTGTTGCCCTTTTCCTTGGCCTTTTCCTTCTCGATGTCTTCGGGCTTGAGCGTCTTGATCTGTTCGCCGCGCTTCAGGCCTTCCGCGGAGGGCACCTTGATGATGTCGCTCGTCAGGGGCTGGGCGGGGGCCGCGGGCATGGGGGCCGCTTCGATCTTCACCAATTCCACGTCAAACAAGAGGGTGGAACCGGCGGGGATGGGGGGATTGCCGGGGCGGCGGGTGTCGCCGTAGGCGAGGTTGGCGGGGATGGCCAACTGCCACTTCGCGCCGGGCTTCATCATCATCAGCGCCTCGGTCCAGCCCGCGATCACACCCTTCACGCCAAAGGTGGCGGGTTTGCCGCCGTTCTTGGCCGTGCTGTCAAATTCCGTGCCGTCGATGAAGGTGCCGCGGTAGATCACACTCACGCGGTCGGTTTCCTTCGGGCTGTCGCCGGCGCCTTCCGTCACGACCTTGTATTGCAAACCGCTGGGCAGCTTCTTGACGCCCGGCTTCTGGGCGTTCGCCGCGAGGTAGGTATCCCCGGTGGCTTTGTTCTTGACCGCATCCACCTTGTCTTCGGCCGCCTGCTTTTCCATCGCCAGCTTCTGCTTTTCGCGTTGCTTGGCTTGGAGTTCCTGTTGGAACTTGCCCATCACCGCCCGCAATTCCTCTTGCGGCACCGCGCTGGGGGCGCCGTTCAAGGCGTCCGTGAAACCCTTGATGATGGCGTCCAGGTTGACTTCCGCTTCGGCGCGCTTCAGCCCGTTGCTCAAGCCCAGGCCGGCGGTGAGGCCGTTGCCATAGTTGATCTTGGAAACCGAGGTGCCCTTGAGGGCTTCGGTGAAACCTTGAACCGCTTCCGGGGTGATCGGGGCGTTCATGCTCTTGAGATTGTTGCTCACCGAGTTGCCGGTGTTCATCCCGATGGCGTAGCCGATCTTGTCCGCTTCGGACATGCCGGGTTTCATTTCGGGCTTCTTATCCTGCGCCATGGCGGCGGCGGCCAAGAGACCGAACCCACAAACCGCAAATAGATGTATTTTCATAAAGAGACGGCGAATTTGGCCCAACCCGCGGCCTTTTTCAACAGAATAATGCAGCCCGGATGTCTCCGCGGCGCCGTGCCTTCAGTGCTGTAACCTCCTTGTTACCTTCCCGCCGCCGCCGCTGCCGCCCCGGCCTTTTGTCTTGCGGTCGGTTGGGCGGGCCGACTATATCTCCCCGGCCAGCATGACCCGATCAGCGCCCCGTCTTGTTCCGCCGCCGTTGGCGCCGTGGACGCGGGCGGCGCCGGGCTGCCTTGGACCTTGAATTAGCCATGACCCAATCCGCCGCGCGGGAGTCCGAAACCCGGGATGAAGCCGCCCTCGTGGCGCAACTGGCCACCGCCCGCGCCGACCTGCTGGCGCAACTCCATCAAGTCATCGTCGGCCAGGACGAGGTGCTCGAACAATTGATCTACGCGGTCTTCTGCCGCGGTCATTGCCTGCTCGAAGGTGTGCCCGGCCTCGCCAAAACCGTCATGGTTCAGACCCTCGCCGCGGCCTTGAACCTTACCTTCCGCCGCATCCAGTTCACGCCCGACCTCATGCCCGCCGACATCACCGGCACGGACATCATTCAGGAGGATCCCCAAACCGGCCGGCGCCAGTTGGAATTCATCAGCGGACCCATCTTCACCAATCTCCTGTTGGCGGACGAAATCAACCGCACCCCGCCCAAGACCCAGGCCGCCCTGTTGGAAGCCATGCAGGAGCGCCGCACCACCTGCCGCGGCCGCACCTACGATCTTCCGGATCCTTTCTTCGTGCTCGCCACCCAGAATCCCATCGAGCAGGAGGGCACTTACACCCTCCCCGAAGCGCAGTTGGACCGCTTCATGTTCATGGTCAAGGTGGGCTATCCCAGCCGCGACGAGGAAATCGAAATATTGAAACGCACCACCGGCGACTTTTCCGCGCCGGTCAAGCCGCTCTTCTCCGCCGCCGAAATCGTGCAGTTGCAGAAGTTGGTCCGCAGCGTGCCGGTGGCGGA
>CAIYZC010000231.1 GCA_903930565.1 uncultured Pedosphaera sp. | reverse complement strand
ACCTACCTTGATAAAAACGAAAAAGCGCCGGCGAATTCCGGCGTGGAAAAGGGCGCGAGCGAACGGTCAGAAACGGATTGGCGGCGTCAGAAGGGAGGTGTTGCCGCGATCATTCGGAGGCGGACTTTTGCCAAACTCCAGACTCGGCTACGCCGAGTATCTGGAAGGACGGTGCGTGGTCCGCCACTCCGCCGACTCCCTGCCCGCCCCCGCCTTCGCCCCGGGCTGCGATTTGAGCGCGGATGCCCGCCTCCTCCCGGCCCTGCAAGCCGCGTTGGACGGCGGGATCAGTGGGCATGTGGGCGGAATTGCCCTCGCCGGTGCGTCGCCCAAACCGCTCGCGGGTTTCACCCTGCTGCCCTTGGTGAAAACGGAGCTGCGCCCCGGAACCCCCGCCGAAAACCGCACCAATATTCAAGGCTTTGTCTTTTTTGCCCTGGATCAGGCCCATTATGCGGATTGGGTTCGATCGCGCTTGCCGGCTTTGGGCTTCGATTTGCGCTGGTTGCCGCCGGGCACGCCCTTGCCGGAGCGGACGCTGGTGCAACGTCCGTTCGTCAATACCGGACCCTCGGGAGAATGGCGCTGGGTGGCCTCCATGCGCCCGGCCCCCGCCGGGGCCGGCCCGGCGCAGTGGTGGGTCCTGGCGGGCGGCTCGGCCCTCGCCGTGCTGTTGTATTACTTGTTGGTCACCCAGGCCCGCTTGCGGCTCCTCGCGGAGCGGGCCCGGGCGCAGACCGCCGCGCTCAACCAAACCTTGGAACGGCGCATCGTTGAGCGCACGGCCGAGTTGGATGTCGCCTTGCGCGAGGAGCGGGAGCTCAACCGGCTCAAGGGAAATTTCGTGGCCATGGTGTCACATGAAATCCGCACCCCGCTGGCGTTGATCCTCGGCTCCGCGGAAATCTTGTCCGCCTACTTGGATCGCCTGCCCCCGGAGAAACGCCAACGGCATCTGGACACCATCCAGGACGCCGTGCGGCGCATGGCCCTCTTGGTGGACGACGTGCTGTTGTTCAGTCGCGCCGAAGCCGGGCGGCTCGAATTCAAACCGGCGGCGGTGGACCTGGCGGCGCTGGCCGACCGTGTGGTCGAGGAAGTTCGTTCCAGCACCGGGGACCGCTGTCCGGTCACCGCGGCGCTTCCCGCCCCCGGCCCCCCAGTGCATGTGGATGCGGGGCTGGTGCGGCAGATTCTGGTCAACTTGCTGACCAACGCCGTCAAGTTTTCGGCCCCCGGCGATCCGGTTTCCTTGGAGATCGAGTCCCCGCCCGGCGGGCTGGTCTGCCGCGTGCGCGACCGGGGGGCGGGCATTTCGGAGGCCGACCTCAAACGACTGTTCACCCCGTTTGTCCGGGGGGAAAATGCCGGCCGCGTCCCGGGCACCGGCCTTGGCCTCGTAATCGCGCGCCGGTGCGCCGAGCGCCACGGCGGGAGTCTGGAGCTCACCAGCCGCGTCGGCGAAGGGACGCTCGCCACGCTGCGCCTGCCCGTCTGCGTGCCCGGCCAAACCGACGTCTTTCTCAAGCAGATCCAGCCCCCCCAGTCACCCCCATGAAGAAGATTCTGATCATCGAAGACGAACCCCTGATGCGGGCGAATCTCGCCGAACTCCTGGAGTTGGAGAACTTCCAACCCCTGACCGCCGCGGATGGCGTGGAAGGATTGGCCGCCGCCCGGCGCGAACTCCCGGACCTGATCATCTGCGATGTCATGATGCCGCGCCTTGACGGCCACGGCGTGCTGGCCGCGTTGCAGGAGCAGCCGCGCACCGCGCGCATTCCCTTCCTGTTCCTCACGGCGCGGGGGGAACGTGCGGAAGTCCGCGCCGGGATGGATTTGGGCGCGGATGATTATTTGGTGAAACCCGTGCCGCGGGTCGAATTGCTCGGCGCCCTCCGGGCGCGGCTGGAACGGGCCGAACGGCAACGCGCCGAATTTCGGGTGGAATACCAATCGGCCAAACCCCTGGAGCGGCTGGGCCTCACGCCGCGCGAGGCCGATGTGCTGTTCTGGACCGCGCAGGGGAAATCCAGCGCCGAGACCAGTGTGATCCTCGGCGTGGCGCCCGCCACCATCAAAACCCATTTGGAGAATATCTACGCCAAATTGGCGGTCGATGGCCGGCACAATGCCACCCTGCGGGCCTGGGAGGTGCTGTCCGCCACTGCTGGTTGATTCAGCGGGGGTGCTGGAGTCGGTAAAACGCCCCGGTGTCGGCCGGCACGAAAACGGTCTGGCCGCTGGGAAGGTAAGCGGGCGGCACCGGCACCAAGGTCCACGGAGCGTCAAGCGCGGGGGCGGTCTCCAAAAAAAAACCTTCCAATTCGAGGGGCCGGGTGAGGGCCACGGTATTGGCCTCGGCGGGGGCGATGGCCAGGGTTGGCGCGACGGGCAAAACCGTCACCCGGATAGGCGCCCCCCACGTGCCCGCGCCCTCCTTGTCCACGGCCCGCACGAAAAAGGTGTATTCCCCGGCGGCCAAATTCGTGACCGTGCGGGAGTAAGGCGCTTGCGTGGCGACCCCCAGCACAACCGCGCTGTTGTAGAAAACCACCCCGGCGATCCCCGCGGAACTGGTGGCGGCGGCCGTGAGCACCAGATTCAAGTTGGTCGGCGAAACCAAGACCGCTCCCTCCGCCGGGCTGGTGAACCCAACCGTGGCCAAAAAGTTCGTGGGCGCGTTGACCGCCAAATAGACGACCGCCACCGCGGAGGTGGCGGCACCATCGCTCACCACAAAAGCAAAGGAATCGGTGCCCAGATAATTTGAATTGGGCTTGTAACTCACCTGAGGCGGTGTGCCGGTCAGCGCGCCGTGAGTGGGCGGGGTGCTGACCGTGAAAACCAACGAATCCCCATCCGCATCCCGTCCCGTCAGGGTCAAGGCCGCGGTGGTGTTGAGGGACAAATTCACGTTGCGGGGCAGCGCCACCGGGGGGTGGTTCGTGAGGGGCGGGGCGCCGGCATTCCAGGACGAGATGACAGTACCCTCGGCGATGAAGACTTGGTTGCTCCACGCGGTGAGGCAATTGCCCGCGGCGAGCGCCTTGGTCAAGCCGGGCGCGAAGGGTTGGTCCAGCCCGCTGCCTTGGTTGAATTGCGACCAATTGAGCCCGTCAAAGGAACGATAGACCCCGCCTTGGAGCTGGTAGTTTTGGTTCATGAATTGCAGGGAAACCCCGGCGGGGGTGGTAAGGATGCGCAAGGTTCCCAAATTCGCTTGCAGTCCCGTGGCGGCGGGCAGCAAGGCCCCGTCCTGCGGGCGCCAGGAGAGTTGGGGAATGGCGTCCCAATTCGTGTGGCCGGGGTATTGGCCGTACCCGGGATCGTTGAGGAGAAAGTTGCCGTGGCGGTCCCAGCCCAATACCCGGGCGTCGCCGATCCGCCCTAGCGGACTGCTGGAGGCCGGGTTGGTGAAATTGGTATCCAGGCTCGCCCAATTCAGCCCCTGATTGGTGGAATGGAAAAAGCCAGCCGTTTCCGTGCCAATCACCACCTCGCCGCGCCACCCGGCCGCGATGCTGAAGACCTCGCCGACCGTCGCCAGTCCGCCGGCGGTGGGCAACGGGAAATAGCTGGCGGGCAGCCGCGCGTTGATGTCCAACGCCATGTAGCTGCGCCCCCCGTTGGTACTCCGATAGGCGTACGGGGCGAAACCGGAGCAGGTCCACAAGGATCCGTCGGTGGCGATCGAGAAATTGCCCGTATTCCCCGTATACGGATAGCTCTTGCCCGCGATCGCGGCGGGGTGCCAGGTTTGGTTGGGCTCATCCCACCAATAAAACACCGGCTGCGCATTCGCGGACCCGCCGGGCGGGTTGAATTGAATGGTGTTGTTCTGCACCCCAACCGGACTGCCCGCGATCACCAAGTCGCCTTGCGGCGTCGCGGCGATGGCGGTCACGGCCAATCCGGAGGCGTTGGTGTTCGCGTCCCAGAGGGGGAACCCGGTGAGGGGCAAGGGGGTGAAGAAGTGGCTGACCAAGGTGGCCCGGTACACGCCGGCCAGATAGGTGGAATAGTACAAGCAGGTGCCGTCCGTGGCCAGTTGGGCCCCCGCGCTGCCCGTGGGGGCGGGCGCCACAACCACCTGGCCCCACGGTTGCCAAGTGTCGGCTTGCACGCCCAGGCGGAGCGCGAGCATCAGGAGAAGCAGGAGCCGGCGAAGCCGGTTGCGCGGAGCACGTGCAAATCGCATACGATCAAACCATTGTTTCCCAAGTACGCGTCGTCGTCAACGCGCCTTGCCCTGCCTCCCCGTCCGCAAGGTGTTTTGGAAATCTTGTCATCCGTCACTTCCCCGCCCGCACGGCCACGCAACTCAGCCCCCGCATTTGCAGTTCCACGTCAAACAGCCCGGGAACCTCCCAGCCGATAAAAACCCCTGCGATCCGGTAGTCCGCGGGATCGGCCGCGCCGGGCAAAAAACCGGCCGCATGGCCCGCGGCCAAACCGGAGCGCATCAAGGGCAACAGGTCGGCGGCGAATGCCACCCACTCGCCATCCTGCACACTGGCCCGCGCGAACCGCTCCGCGGCGGGGGTGTAGATGAAGCGTCCCGTTTCGCCGAAATCGCGGGCTTGGTAGGCCGCCGGCCGACGCTCGCGGTCGTCGTAAACCGGCACGCCAAACCAATAATACCGCCCATAATCCGCCGCCCCCTCGTGCGGGTTGCCCACGATGAAATAGATGAAGAACTGCGCGGCATGGCGATCGCGCGTGTAATCCGGCGTGCGGTGCAACTCCGACCGGCGCAATCGCACCTCCGTCTTCAGCCGGCAAGCGGTCAACTCTCCCAAGCTGGGCGGCTGCTCGAAATCCTGCTGCAAGAGCAGGTGCACCCACGGCTCCGCGCCGGACTGCCGCGCCCGCCCGTCGTACTCCACCGAGGCGTTCACCCCCAGGCAAATATCCGCGTTCATTCCGCCTCCGCGCACGACTTTGGCGGTGTTGGTGACCGCCCACGTCCCCTGCCCCATCGACGTCAAGGCCCCGGGCGTCAACGGAAACCGGCTCGACCACTGCGCCAAATCCCATACCGGCGCCGCCGTGGCACCTTCGGCCCGCAAATCGCCGTAAACCACCCGCTTGCCCGGGGTTGGCACCAGCAGATGGAACCCGCCCCGGAAGCCGGGGTCTTGGATTAATTCCCGCTCCTCCGCCCGCGCCCCCATCCCGCCGGCCAAGACCAGCCACCCCGCCAGGCACCATCCGGTCAGCCAATTCCACTGCGTCATCGGGTTCACGGGGTTCCCTTCGTATCGGTCAACGAATCCCAAAAGCTCCACAGGCGCTGCCAAATCCCGGGCCGGGGGGTGTACCGCTCCATGGCCAGCACCCGGAACCGCGAATGCAGCCCGCGATAGGCCGCGATGCCGAAGACCAAGTCCGCCGCCACCCCCCACCCCAGCCAGAGACCGAACAAGACTCCGGAACTCGCATTGAACTGCCCGTTGGTCACCAACTCCATCAACAGCAGCGTGCCGACATGCGCGACCCAGGGTATAACCAGCACGCGCACCACCGCGCTGCCGGCGGCGCCCTTGGGCGAGCGCAGACTGACCGCCAACCACATGGCCACCCAGGGCAGCGCCGCCAAGTCCAGGATCAGCGACAGGGTCCCCACCCACCACAATCCCCAATGGTCCGCGTCATGAACTTCGTGCTCCATCCCCCCCAGCAGGAACAGATCGATGATCAACACGGCGACCAATGGCGGGAGGAATTGACGCGCCAACGCCCGCCATTGGCCCGCCAGGATTTCCGTCACCGACAACGGCGTGGCCAGCACCAATTCCAAGGCTCCCGCCTGCCGGTCCTCCCCCAGGCGCTTGCCCGCCTCCGCCGCCACCCAAAACTTCAGGATCCCATGCAAGCAAAGGCCGGTGATACAATAGACCCCCGCATTGCGCCAATCATGGCCCCAATACCGGTCGGCCCAAAACCACAACCCCGCCAACCCGCCGAGCACCGCCCAAACATGCGCCGGTTTGCTCCGCTCCCGCGCGGCCAGCCAATAATAAGCGTTCACGTCCAGCAACCGCGCCCGATAGCCCGCCCGCCCCGCCGCCGGGCCGAAAATCCACCCGCGCGACCACGCCCGCCACCAACCGCCCCGCGCGACCACCGGACGGTCCTGCCACGAGCGCGGCGTGCGCCAACAGGCGAACAAAAACGTCAGCCAGAACAAAGCCTGCTCCCAGGCCACCGAAGCCCAGAACACCCCCGGATCGCTCCGGTACGCGGCGGCGGGCACCAAAATCAATCCGCTAAACGGCGAGAGCACCGTCAAATATTTTCCCCACTTGACCTCGTTCTCCACCAGCAACGCCCCCATCACCAAAGCTCCGAGCCCGAACAGCAACCGCACCACCGAAGTCAGCCCCATGGCGCGCCGCGCCTGCCGGGTCACCGACGACACCGCCAACCCGACCGCCAGGGAACATAAAAAGGTGTTCAACAGCACGAGGACCGCCCGCAGCACTTCATCCCGCGCCAGCCCGCCCATCAGCAACGGCACGGCCAATACCGGAAAGATCGCGAGCAAGCCGTAAAAGGCGTTCAGCGAGGTGGCGAACAACTTGCCCAACACCACGTCGTGCCCGCGCAAATCGGTCAAAAACAACAACCCCAGAGTGCCCTCCCGTTTCTCCTCGCTCAGGGAATCCGCCGTCGTGCGCACGCCGACCGAGATGCAGTGGATCATCGCCAGCCACGCCAGTCCGTAAAACATCCCCGCCCCGATCGTTCCCGAATTTTGCCCGACATTCACGGACAAACAAAACGCCATGACCGTCAGCGCCCCCACCGCCGCCGCCACCCGCGTCCACACCGTGCCCGGCCGGCGCGCCGCCACCCGCAATTCCCGTTCGACTATGGGTAAAAAAGTCATTTCCGTGTCCCGGCATCCTCCCGCCCCGCGGCCCGCAAGTCAACGCTCCCCACCGGCGGGGTGGTAAACCCGCACCCCGGCCAGACCCGCTTCCGGCCCGCCGGTGAGTTCCAAAACGTGCCGGGTGTTCGGCAGGCCTTGTGCCAAGGTGACGCTCTCTTCCATGGCTGGATTCCCGCCGGCATAGTTCGTCCATTCATCCACCCCCCGCAACTCCGCCCGCCACCGCGCCGTAAACTGCTCCGGGACCGGCTGCACGCCGGAGAGACTCATCGCGTAGGCCACGTTCCAATCCGCCGGTTCCAGCACCACCCGTCCGGAGGGCGAAATAAAACGCTCGTCGCTCCGCCCCTCGCCGTCCGGGCCGGTCCGGCTGCCGCTGAGTTGGAAGGTGAAGTGTTTCCCCTCCGCATCCGTCCGCCGGACCGCCAGGGTCCACTCCTCGACCACCAGCGGCTTCTCCGCACCCACGGGCGCGATGATTGGCGACCGCACCGGCCATTTGCCGGGTGGCGTGGTCAACGCCCGGGTGAACCCGTACAGCTCGGGAATCTGCGAAGGTTTCCGCCCGTCCAGCGTCACCCCGAGCGGCCGCCCCGCGGAGGCCGCCGGCCGGGCGATCAAGTCCACCCGGTTGCCAGTGAATTCCACGCGCAGTTTGCCGTCCGCCCACTGGAGCTCCCGGCCCACCGCCAACGTGCGCACCCACGCTTCCGCCGGGGCGGGATCGAACGCCGGATTGCGCCGCAAACAGGCTTTGACGCATTCCGCCATCAGGAATTCCCCGTGCGCGTTCAAATGCACGTCATCGCGCAGCAGCGCGGACGGCGCCAATTGGTTGTCCCGCAGATAGGCCTTCCACACCGCCCGTTGGTCGCACAATTCCGCCCCGTACTTGCGCGCCATCGCGGGCAGCCAGTTGTGGTTCATGAAGGCGTCCCAATGCCGGCCCGCCGGCGGCAGTTTCGCGGGGTCCGTTTCCTCCGTGAAGTCGGCCGGTTTGGTCACGTGATCGTTCTGGAGCAGGATTTCCGCCGTCGTGCGTTCCCGCACCCGGCGGATGATGTCCTCGTATTTGTCATGCGCCCCATAAACATGGAAGATCAGCAGATCGGGCTGGAACGGGTACAAATCCGTCTCCGCCGTCTTGACCAACAATTGGGACGCGAACCCGGGCAGGGAACGGTTCTCGATGATCAAATTGGCGTTCGGAAACCGCGCCCGCAAGTCCTCCGCCACGATCTTCCACCACGCTTGGTCCGTGATGCTCTGCCCGTAGAACAAAACCCGCACCGTGTTCCGGTGGGTCGGGGTGCTCTCCACGAGCCGGCGCATCGTCCGCTGCACCCCGTAGCCCAGTCGCGCCGGGTCCCCCACGAAACGGGGCGCCGGAAATTCCGCCGCGCCGACTGTCACGGTGGCCGCGGCCCAAACCCAAAGCAAGGTCAGTATCGTTCGCATAGGATTCAATAGCTCTTCCCCGTCGATTTTCCAAGAAACTCCCTGGCGCGCAGTGCGCGGCGGAGTCCGCCCCAGAATAGCCCGGCGATGGTCAACTCGCAAAGCAGGGTGAGCGCGAACGGCAGACTGGGCCCCAGCGCGTAATCGTCCGCCATCGGTCCCGCAAAGTATAACCGGCTCAGTGGGCGGCTTCTGGCGGTCATTAGCCACGGCACCAGGGCGATTAATCCCAGCCCCAGCGTCAGCCCCCACGCGACCAGGAAGGGCACCCGGCGCAGGGAAAAATACAACCCCACCACCATCAAGGTCGCCAAGCCCACCCCGAGCAATCCCCAAAAGAGCAACCGATCCGGGCCGGCCATCGACGGGGGCAACCACCGACTCACCACCAGCACCAGCAGCAACGCCGGCAAAAACTGTCCGGCTATGCCCAAACACCGACCCCGGAGCAAACGGTCTTCCCCCCCGGGAGTCACCAACAGTAGTTCCAAGGCCCCGGATTCCCGTTCGCGGCGAAAGCTCGCCGCCGCCACCCCCGCCACGGCCATGAGGAGCAGTCCGGCGACGACATCCATCTCCCCAAACCATTCGAACGGCCGGATTTCGGAGGCAATCTCCCAGGTCAGCAGTCCGGCGGCCAGCCCCATCCACCCCCAAGCCACCAAGCGCGACACCCAATTCCGCCACTCCAGCCACACCAAAGGATGCGCGGACAGCAGCGCCGCCCGCCAGCGGCGTGCCAACGCCGGCCCAAAGACCGGCCGGCTCGCCAGCTCGTTCCCGCGCCGTTGCCAGCGCGGCGGCGGCCCTTCCTGCCAGTTGCGCCGCAAGCGTACCGCCGCCAACCACATGACCACGAACAAAACGCCGGCGGAAAAAATGGCCTGAATCGGATATATCACCACAAACCCGCCCGCCCCCAGTCGAGAAAGTTGCCGCAAGAGCCGGGCCCAATTCGTTTGCACCCCGGTCTGCAGCCCGAAACCTATATCCCAACAACCGGTCCAGCCCACCGCCAGCGGCGTGGAGAAAAACGGCAGTTTCCGGAACCAATCCACCACGATCATGCCGCTGCCTCCAAGAGCCAGAAAGTTGACTGCGGCGAAGGCTCCGGCCAAAAGCAAAGCCCACCCCGCCGCGGTTCCCCGGTAGCGGCTCACACTCGAAGCCAGCACCCCCGCCCCCAACGCCAGGCACATGGCGCTGAAATTCACACACCAGGACATCATGATCTCCTTCCCGGATACCCCGCCCATCAACAGGCATACCGCCAACAAGGGCAGCATCGACAACCACAAGCTGAGCGCCCGCAATCCCTCCGTCAACACCTTCGCCACCACGATATCCATGGGCCGTAGGTGGGTGAGAAACAACAACCCCAGCGTCCCCTCACGCCGCCCCCGGCTCAAAGTGTCCGCGCTCAGCAACGGCACCACGATCCAAGTCGCGGCAAACAGCAGCAGATGTAGCTGCCCAAACAGCCTCCTCAGCAGAATCTGTGGGTGAATTCGTCCGGCTCCGGTAGCTTGCCGAGCGTGTGGTACAAGGCGGTTTCCATCGCATTGTAGGTGCGAAAACCATAGGATCGTCTGGTCACCACTCGAATCTTATTGTTCAAGCCCTCGCTGACCGCGTTCGAGAACTCCCCCTT
>CAIYZC010000230.1 GCA_903930565.1 uncultured Pedosphaera sp. | reverse complement strand
GCGTGGGGGTATATACGGTCAACGGCTGCGCCGCCGGGGCGTATGCGCGCTTGGCCCCGCGTCCCCTCATCGATTTTGCCGCCACGGATGTCCCGCTGCTGCTGGAACCCCATGACCAAGCTTGATGCCTTCGCCATTTGGGCGCCTGCGGAATCCCCTTGGTCCCGCTGGGCCAAGCCCGTGCTGTTCGCCCACCTCGACCAAGTTGGGCAGGCCGAACCGCCGGCCCCCGCCGAACCACCCGAATGGCTGGAGACCGCCCCCGATCCGCAGGCACACTTCGTCGCCGTGCTGGACCTGCCGGGCGCCGAAGGGGTCACCGCCGGCCTGGCCCTGGCCCGGAGGGGCTACCGCCCCGTACCGCTCTACAACGCCCTGCCCCGGCCCACGCCCCACAACCCCGGCCCGACGGGGAGCGCCGCGCCCCGGGCGGCGGTGGACATGACGCCGGTGCTCGCCGCGCTCCGCGCCGGCTCCGCCGAATTGGGAGCCTTGAATCTGCCCGCCGGCGCCCCGCCCGTCTTTCTTTTGGACTCCCGACGCGGCGGGGATGGTCGCAAACTTTCCCCGGGGGAATTCGACAACCGCTCTGTCTCGCTCACCACGGACTTTCCTTCGGCGAACTTTCTCCTCGCGCACGGCTTGACCCGCGCCTTTGTGGTCAAGACGGACACCGGCCCGGAGTCGGACCTCGCTCATACCCTGCGTCGCTGGCGGGAGGGGGGCTTGACTCTCCACCGCCCCGGACCACCGCCCAGCCACCAACTCGAAGCGATGCCCGTTCCCCGGCCGCGTTGGTTCGGCGCCATGTTCCAGCGGTTCCTCGCCCGCTGGAACTTCACCCGTCGCCACGGCCAGGAGGGTTACGGCGACTGGGTGCCCGACCAGGCCGCAGGCGGCTGATGGCAGGCGGCCGGCCCCGGGGCTACTTCGGAAACGCCCCGGTGTGACAGTTGTTGCAGGAGAAGTCGTTCATCTCCCCGTCCAAGTGGAAGAAGTTGAATCCCTTCGGATTGAGCTTCTCCAACTGCGCCCCCGCGCCCTGCGCCACGATGGTGTGGCAGGAATTGCAATCCGAAGCGGCGATCTGTTTCTTGCCGTCGGCGGTCTTGTGGTCCCCGTCATGGCAGCGAAAGCAGCCGGCCCAGTTCTTGTGGCCGATGTTGTTCGGATACACGTTCCAAGCCACTTTCATCTCGGGGAAGAAATTTTGCCGGTAAATGTCCTGCGTCGCCGCCACCAAGCCCGCCACCTTGGCGTATTTGGGGTAGCGCTTGGCCAGATCAGCCGCAATTTTCGTCTCCGCCTCGGCTTGCGTGGCGTAGGTTTGGGTGAGCACCGCCACGACGTTGGACTTCGCCCACGGCAGCGCCGGATCAATGTTGCCGGTGCTCATGGCCAGGTCCACGGAATCATTCGGCGACCGGAAATCGTGCGCGGGCCGGTTGTGGCAGTCCATGCAATCCATCCGCCGGATGGTGTGTTTGGCGGGATCGTCAGTGAATTTCTTCGAGCGGTACTCCGTCACCACGCCGTCGCGGGAGGTGGTGCGCACCCAGGGGATCACCTGGCGTTGATCGTCGCTCGCGATGTACTCGACCTTGTTCGCCTCGTTCATGTGCCAGTGAATGCCCCCGGCCGGCCCGTGGGCCGGATCGGCGCCGCCGACCTTCAACAACAGCCGCACCGTGAAGGGCGTGTTGGTTTCGTCCGCCAAAAAGTGAGTGTAGGTGCGGTCCAAGTTGCCGATGAACCGTTGGGGCCAATGGCATTGCTCGCAGGTTTCCTGCGCGGGCCGGAGGTTCTTGACCGGCGTCTTGATCGGCCGTTGAAACTTGTCAGTGGCGGTGCAGTAGAGCTGGTGGACGCCGTTGAGTTTGGATTTGACATACCACGTGGCCCCCGGCCCCACATGGCACTCGGCGCAGGCCACCCGGGCGTGGGCCGAGTCGAGGTACGCGGTGTACTCAGGGTTCATCGGTGTATGGCAGGTGGTGCCGCAAAAGTTCACCGACTCGGTGTAATGATACGTGTTGTAGCTGCCCAGCGCCGTGGCCAGCAGGAACATCAAACCGCCCGCGACGAAAGCCACCAAGGTCTTGCGATCCCGCGGCCGCGAGAGATCAATCATGAACTTTGGCGGCCCGCTTTGGGCCTTCCGCGTCTGGCGCCGCAGCAGCCAGGCACCCACGACCGTCAACAGCAAGCCGAACACCAGGAACGCCGGCGCCACGATGTACGCCAGGATGCCCATGTAGGGGTTTCCGTGGTGGGCGAAGACGTCGATGAAAAAGAGCAGGACGAAGGCGAAGAAACTGGCGGTGGCCAACAACAGCCCGGTCATACTTACCCAGTTGCGGTAGGACTGGGTGCGGGGCGAGTTGGGGGAAGGTTGCGGTTTCATAAGCGGGCAAGCAGGCGGACGGTGACGGGCCGGGATCGAACGGAAGCCAAACCAAGGGGGCGGCGGCCGGCGGCCACCGGGGCCGCCGCCCCCTCATGTTGTCCCGGTGGGCGGCGGGCGCCGCCGGTGACCGGGACCGAAAACTTCACTTCTTGAAGGCGCGGACGTAGGCCACCAGGGCTTTGATCTGGTCGTCTTTGTACGTTTCGCCGTAGGCCTTCATGCGATCCTTGCCTTCCTTGTCCTTGATGCCTTCCTTGATGGCCTTGATCATCTCGGGATCCTTCATCGCGGCCTGCACGGCGGCGTCGGAGTAATCCTTGACCTCGAGCTTTTTGCCCATTTTGGTGTCGCCCTTGCCTTCGGCCCCGTGGCACTTGCGGCAATCCTTTTCCCAGGCGTCCTTGGTGTCGTCGGCGCGCACCACGGTGGCACCGACCAGCAGGAGGCAGGCTCCGAGTAATAAGATTCGTTTCATATACAGCTTAATTTATGCGGTTTGCGGTTAATGGACGGTTCCGCGTACCCCACCCGCCGGCCGCTCCGGCGTCGCCGGATCCGCCGGCCCGTCGGGGCGCCGCGTAACCACTGTCCAAAGTCTCCTCCCGTTCCATTTTCCCCACAACCCACCGCTTGGCTTTTGCCCCACGAAAATTGTCCAGCCCGGCACAAAAAAAAACCGCTCAGCCCGCCTTGGCGTCACCGGCGGCCAAGGAATCGGCCCATCCGCACAAGGCCGTATAGTATTCCTCGCGCGGGCAACCCAGGACCGCGGCCCCGAAACTTTCCGCGTCCTCCGGACCGGCAAACTCACCGTAATTCACCACCACCAACTGGTACAGGACCGCCGCGACGCAAGCCGCGGGGTCGGCGGCCAGGCGCGGATGCACCACGATGGTGAAGCCGGCTTCGGGGGTTTCACCCCGGGGTTGGGGATAAGCCAGTTCGCCCGGTTGCAGCGGTTGCGCGCCGAACCGCAGCGCGCACGGATAGCGGACGCAGGTACGATCCTCCATAATCCGTTGCAACTCCTCCATGCCGATCCGAGGACCGAAACGCTCGCGAATCTCCGCCCCGCGGTCGGCCACGTGCGCGGCCAATGATTGCCGGGCATCCTCGACGGTGAGTTGGTGGGCCATGGTTGGTTGGTGGGTGGGTTGGGTGGATCGGGGGCGTCAATGCGCGGCGGCGGGGGCGGCGACCGGCGTGGCGGTCAATCCGCCGTCCCGCGTCAACCGGCCTTGCAGGATGGGGATGGCCATGCGGAGCATCAAGGTGTAGCACAACAGGCCGAACGCCCAGATGCCGAGACAAACCAAGGTCTCATTCATGCTGGGGGAGTATTCGACGATCTCGCCCAGCGGGGACGGAATGAACCCCGGCACCACCAGCCCCATGCCCTTTTCGATCCAAATCCCGACGATGGACAGGATGCAGGCGAAATTGAGGTAACGCAGGCTCTTGCTCAGGGGCAGCACGAGGATCACCATGGCCACGAGGTTGAAAGCGATGGCCGACCAAATCCACGGCACGAGCGCGTGGAAGCCGTGCAGGCCGAAATAGAGGTATTCGGACGAGGCGACATGCGCCGTGCGGGCGTAGAACTCCTTGAAGATTTCATTCGCGAGCAGGAACACGTTGATGAGCATGGACACCTGCACGATGTTGCGCAGGGTGAGCAGCGCCCGGTCGCTGATGCGGTAATCCGTCACCCGGCGGATCACTTGGAGCGCCAGAATGATCAAGGCCGGCCCCGCGGTGAACGCCGAGGCGATGAACCGGGGCCCGACGATCGAGGAATTCCAATACGGCCGGCCGCCGAGGCCCACATACAGGAACGCGGTCACGGTATGAATGGAGATCGCCCAGAAGATCGCGATGAAGACAAAGGGGATGTAAAACCAAGGCCCCGGCCGCGCGCCGGAGTAACGGGTGTAAAGGAGGTAGCCGCAGATATGCACGTTGAGCAGCAAATAGCCGTTGAGCACAATCACGTCCCAGCTCAGCATGGATCCGGGAAAGTTGAACTGGCCGATGCCGGGGATGAGATGCCAGAACCGGTCCGGCCGCCCGAGATCCACCGTGACGAAGGCCAGGCACATGATGATCGCCGCCACGGCCAGCAGTTCACCAAAGATGACCAGATCGTGGAGTTCCTTGTTGTCGTAGATGTACACGGGGATCACCAACATCGCGGCGGCGGCGGCCACCCCGACCATGAAGGTGAAGTTCGAGATGTACACCCCCCAGGACACCTGGTCGCTCATGCCGGTCACGACCAGTCCATGAACGAACTGGCGGACGTAGGCGTTCAGGCCCAACAGGCAGAAAACGGTGAGCACGCCCATCCAGGCGTAGTACCGCCAGTCCCCTTGGAAGGCAATCCGGCCGCACCGCAGCAGGAACACGAAGTAGTTTTGGGTCTTCCGCATCAGGCTCATACGTCAAAGTAGTAAAAGAACCGCGGGGAGGTGCCGACTTCCTCCTTGAGTTGGATGAACACCCGCTTGGTGCGCAGGATGTGCGCCACCTCGCTGTTGGGGTCCAGGACATTGCCGAATTTGCGCGCCCCGGCCGGGCACACCTCCAAGCAGGCGGGGTACCGGCCCTGCCGCGTGCGTTGGATACAGAAGTGACATTTTTCCATGACGCCCTGGCGGCGGGGCCGGTTGCCCAGATAAGACATGTTGGGATTCAACCGGTCCTTGGGGATGGACGGTTTGGTCCAATTGAAGCGGCGGGCGAAGTAGGGGCAGGCGGCCTCGCAATAGCGGCAGCCGATGCACCAATCATAATCGATCACCGTGATCCCGTCGGCCTCCTGCCAGGTCGCCTTGACGGGACAGACCTTGACGCAGGCGGGGTTCTTGCACTGCTGGCACTGCACCGGCATGTAGAAGAAACCCTTTTCCGGCACGCTGGC
This sequence comes from uncultured Pedosphaera sp., assembly GCA_903930565.1. GTDB lineage: Bacteria > Verrucomicrobiota > Verrucomicrobiia > Limisphaerales > Pedosphaeraceae > CAIXFN01. Next base: position 3,414 of record CAIYZC010000230.1, on the reverse strand, counting down.
CGGGGAGTAGTTATGGTCGCCCTTCTCCATGTCCAATGAGCCGTGCGGCATCTTGAGGACGCGGATGTATTGGATTTCGGGCGAGCGCGACTGGTTGTTCTCCGCCACGCAGGCGTGCACGCACTTGCGGCAGCCGATGCAGCGCGTGAGGTTGAGGCAGTAGACAAACTCGACGCCGTCCATCGGTTTGTAGTCCGCGACGTGGGGCCGCACCTGGTATTGCTTTTCCACATCGCGGGTGATGCGCGCCAGCACCTGCTCCATGTCGGCGGGCGTGAGCTCCTTGTAATGCTTCTGGAGGAACTGCTCCATGCTCGTGATGTCGGTCAACTCGCGGAGCGGCGCGAGGCTCGCGGCCACGGCCGCGATGCCCGAGGCCAGCACGGCGGAGTTGCGGAGAAAGCTCCGCCGCGAAAGGGCGGGGGCCGGGGCGGCCGGCGGGGGCGTGTCAGTGGGCATGGGCGGATTCCTTTTCGGGTTGGGCGATGGCGGGATGCAGGGCGTGGGGCGCGGGGGCCGGGGCGCGGCCGGGGAAGGCGGGGGCGTGGGGATTGTGGCAGCTCGTGCAGCCCTTGCGATCAATCGGACCGAGCTCCCGTTTCCAATACCCGCTGGTGCGGCCGTGCACCCCGGCTTCCCAATCCCGGTAGGTGGGGCCGTGGCAACTGCCGCAGAGCTGGGTGCTGTCCACCAGTTTGATCTGGCGGCCGTCGCGGGCCTGGAGCAATTCCAGATTCGTTTCGTCGTGGCAGTTGAAACAGTTGTTGTTGCGTTTGTGCCCACCGTGGCCCATGACGATGTCCTCGTGCTCCTTGGGGAGAACGATGTTGCTCTCGGCGTCAAACTTGAGTTTCAACGGCTGCTTCTTGTCGTGGCAGGCGTAGCACTCCAGCCCCGAGGTGTCGCCCCCGGTGCGGATGAGGTCGGCGGCGGACAAGCGGGCGGTATTGGTGGCGATGAACGCCAAATCCACCAACGGCACCTCCGCCGGTACCGCGGGCCGTCCGAACAGGTTGAACCAAAAGCCCAGCGCGAGGCAGAGGAACCCCGCCGCGAGGAGATTCAGAATCCGATTGGTTGGCTGGTTCATGGTGGTCAGTTTCGCTGTCCGCACGCCGGGCGCGGGCTTACTTTTTGAAACCGCGCACTTTTTTGATCAGGTCCTTGATCGCCGCATCGTTGACGTCTTCGGCCGGCTTCATCTTGGTCTTGTCGCCGTCCTTGATGCCCTCCTTGATCGCCTTGAAGGCCTTCTCATCGGTGAAGGAATCCTGGTACTTCGCGTCGGTGAAATCTTTCACCTCGGCTTTTTTGCCCAGTTTCGTTTCGCCCTTGCCGTCGGCCCCGTGGCATTTCACGCAAGTTTTTTCCCAGGTCTCGGCGGCGTCGGCGGCCCGCACGGCGGGCACGGAGCCGAGGGCGAGCATGAGCAGGGTGGCGATGGTGGCTTTATTCATAATAGTTGGATGCGGGTTAGGGGGTTGAATGGGTAACTCAAGGCCGGGGATCATTCCCGACCGCCGGCGCGGCAGACCGGTCGTGGGTCGGCAACCGCCGACCATCCGCCGTCATCTCCGGAACCAGCCAAACCTTAAATAGGTTCATGGATGCACTGTCCCCCACCCCGCGTCCGCCGCCTACGCGTGGCTTGCCAATTCTCCAACCTTCCTTGTCCGCCAAGCAACAAGCCCGGACCACACCACCGCTGCGCCCCGGGCGGCCAAGCTATGGTTTGGCGGCCGCGCGCAAGGGCGCTGCGAGCACCGCCAAGTCAGCCGCCGACATCTGCGGTGCGGCTTGGCGCAGCATGGTCACGAACCAATCCACTTCGGCCTGGGAACCGGGGTAACCAATATTGCCGGCGGTGCCGCCGGGCCGGGAATTGATGATCAAGGCGCCTTGGGCGTCCAACATGGCCAGGAACGGCAACCCCTGTCCCGTGCCGCCAACGCGCTCGGCGACCGCATCGCCGCCGGCGTTTTCCAGCGCCTTTTTCTCCCCCCGCTCCTGCACGTCCAAGACGATCGGCACGAAGTATTTGGCCATGACCGGGCGTACTTCCGGCCGTTCCAGATAGGCATCCAGGCGTTTGCACCAACCGCACCAGGAAGCCGAGAAATGGACGAAGATGACCTTCTTTTCCCCCGTGGCCCGCAGTTTGGCCGCGGCCAGCAATTCCTCCGCGGGCGCCGGCTTGGCGACGGGCGCTCCGGCCGCCGGTTTGGCGGCGGGCGCATCCGCCGCGGGCGGGTCGGCCAAGGCCGAGGTCGTTGTCCCGATCATGGCCGCCGTCACCACTGCGCTGAGGAAGCGTTTCATGGTACCGTTCTACGCCTGGTTGACCGGGGCGTCAAGCGGGGCTCGGGTTTGTCGTGGTTGGTTGGGAGTGGGGCAGTCGGCCGTGGGCGGTTCCGAGCGAATTGGCCTTCGGTGGGTGCGTATCACCGGGGATAGGAGTCTCGCGCGAAGCCGCGAAGCCGCGAAGGGGGGCAAAGGGGAAAGCGGAGGGTTTCGGACATGATGGACCTGATGGACCTGATTTTTGACGGCTTGGAGGTGGTGCTTGGCCTTCGGTGGGTGCGTATGGCTGGGGCGGTAGGGGCACCGGACGACCGGACCTGAGCGGTTATCCGCTCGGGGTCTTTTGGTGGTTGATGGCGGCTCGTCCGATCAAGCGGAACTTCATTCCGCACTCCACAACGCTGGCGCGTGGACGGAAGTCCGGGAACCGATGACGCGGCTTGGTTGGGTATGGTTTGGGCCGCTGTTTTGTGGGCAAATGCCCGTCGGGCCTTCGGTGGGTGCGTATCGCCGGGGATGGAGTCTCGTGCGAAGCCGCGAAGTCGCGAAGGGGGGCCAAGGGGAAAGCGGAGGGTTTTGGACATGATGGACATGATGAACATGATTTTTGGTGGCTTGGGGGTGGTGCTTGGCCTTCGGTGGGTGCGTAAGGTTGCGGGCGGTGGGGGCACCGGATGACAGGAGCTGAGCTTTTATCCGCTCCGGGTCTTTTGGGGGTGGATGGCGGCTTGTCCGATCGAGCGGAACTTCATTCCGCACTCCACAACGCTGGCGCGTGGACGGATGTCCGGGAACCGATTGGGCGCTGGGTTGGGTTTGGGTTTGGCCGCTTTCGTGGTTTTTGGGGAGAAAGCCTGCGGGGCCTTCGGTGAGTGCGTAGGGTTGGCGGACTTGGGACCGGAGTCTCGCGCGAAGCCGCGAAGGCGCGAAGGGGGGACAAGGGGAAAAGGCGGATTTTGACATGATTTACAGGATTTACAGGATTTTTGATGGATTGGCGGAGGCGCTTGGCCTTCGGTGGGTGCGTAAGGCTTGAGACCGGAATCTCGCGCGAAGGCGCGGAGGTGCGAAGGGGGCAAAGGGGAACGGAGCCGTGATCCGCTCGGGGGTTTT
>CAIYZC010000229.1 GCA_903930565.1 uncultured Pedosphaera sp. | reverse complement strand
GGGAGGGCCTCGGCCATCCGTTCCATATTCTTGGCCGGCAGCCGGGTCAGTAGGCCGTGCAAATAGGTCTCAGCGTCAATGGTCCCGTCATGGGTGCCCGTGTCGAAAACGGTGGCGACGGAGTCCATCAATTGTTCGAAACGAAGCGCGGGGCCCGCGAAAAGAGGTGCGCGTTCACTTTTAAAAAAGCCGCCCTGCGGCGGCTGGGGTTGCGGGATGAGTTTGTTCGCTTATTCCGACATGCCGCGAGGAGCTTTGCGCGGGGCGGGCGCGATGACAAGAGAAAAGATAACGATGTAGAATTAAGCAGGTTTGATCTCGAGTTTGAAATGGTGGGGGTGCCGCGTCGCTCGCAATAACTTGACATGCGCAAAACGCTTTTCTGATAGCACTTTTCTCATCGCTCGTTCGAATTCATCCGTTACCGCGCAACCGAGCACTACGTTGACCACAGTGCGAGGCCAAATGTGGATGAAATAAGGAAATCCTGGCGGCTTCCGGCGTATCACATCGTCCTTGAGATAGAGAAAGCGGTATTCTTTCTCGTGTTGCCAATCCGCACTCTTGGTGGAGATCACTTCAACTTGCGCTTGGAGTCTCTCCCCTTCAGTGGAGTGTTCTAATGGCCGGAAGGCAACCCGTCTCGCTCTGTATTTCACTTGGAGCAGCTGGCTCCCCGCGTGAAAACAAGTATCATTTGCGTCGAAGCCAATGGCAAACCCTCTGTGCTTGTTCGCGTAGTGGGACCACATTGGAATGCTGTTGCATGTAGCGGAAAGGCTTAACACGACGGTGTAATTGCTGGCTTTGTGGATATGGTCCAAATCAGCGTCGGCCAATTGCATCCTTATTTGCTCCAAGGTCTGTGAAAGTAACTTCCTCGGCATAGTTCGAACGCGCGACAGAAAGTCCTCAAATGAGACGTTGGCTTTCTCTGCAAGCATCCGGTTCTCGTAGTAAGCAGTGCGGAATTGCTCGGGATCTTCATCCACCATCTTGCTCAGATGCTTCCGGGTCGTGGAATTGAGCGATCGCGGTGTGAATTCGAACGGATCGTTAAGCTCGTTCGGCGGAGTCACTTTCAAGCACAGGTCTTCAAGAATGCCAATGCCTGCTTCGGAAGAATACTTGTAAAGTATCATACACCTCCAGCGAATCTTGACTTTGTGCAAACGCGGAGCCGCATCGTCCGGTCCCGTGAGGAGATAGGCATTGGGTATGGGTGCCTGGGCTTTGGAGGAGAGAATTGGGGTTCCAGAAATACCGTCCGCGCCCTGATGCCCGCCGCACCATCAAAGGCGGGCACTTCAAACCTCGCTTGGAGTCCGCTCACATAGACCGCAACCCGGTTCAGTGCTTTTGCCATGTCGCCGAACTTACGCATTGTGGCTTCAATTCCGGGAGTGGCCGAGGCTGCCACCCGGGCCGCGGCGGCGGAGGTCGTCCAGAAATTCGGAGGCGGGATCAACACTGGTGACCAGGAGATGATCCCGCGCGCGGGTGCAGGCCACGTAGAGGAGGTGGCGCTCGGTGTTGTAAACTTCTTCGAGGTCGGACTGTTCCGCGACCGCCTCAATTCGTTCTTGCAAGGGCAGGATTTCATCATCGCAAGCCATCACCACCACGGCCCGGAATTCCAGGCCCTTGGCCAGGTGCATGGTGCAGATCGAAACATGGCCGCCGGTTGATTCGACGTTATCGTCCAGCTCTTTGAAGGGGATTCCCGAGGCCAGCAAGGCGGATCGGGCTCGTTCCAATTCTCCCGGTGATCGGATGAAAACACCAAACTCTTGGGGCGTGACGCCTTCCTTGGCGCGGGCCGCAAGCCACTCCGCAACGGCGTTGGTTTCCGCGCCTATGGTGGGTAAGGTGCGAATGTCCGGAGGGGGGCCGTTGAACACGGAGACGGTGTCGCCGCGCGTCTCGCTGTTCCCATCGGCGTCCGAAACTTGTGGGCCGATCAGGCGGTCCGCCAAGGAACGGATTTGATGGGACGTGCGGTAATTGACCCGGAGACTGCGCGAGCGACCGCGGATATCTACGCCCAGCGCGAGCCAGGAAAACGGTTGCTGAAAAATCCGTTGCCCGAGATCCCCGGCGAAAAAGAGGCCGTCGGGTTGCTGCCCACCTAGCGCCGCCAAAAAGCGCAGGTGGCCGACGCCGAGATCCTGCGATTCGTCCACCACGGCGTATTCAAACGGGCGGTGCGGATCGTCCCGCAGTGCCTGCCCAAGCTGGGTGAACATCGCGGAAAGCGTGATCAGTTTGCGGGCGGCCAATTGCGCGTGGGTTTTCTCGAATATTTGCCAAAGCGTCTGCCGCTGTGCCTCTGGCAGGCGCGTTTTACGTCCAAGCCGACTCACATCTCGATAGGCCTCCCATGATCTCAACTGCCAGGCATCGACAATTTGTTCCCATTCCCCCGCCAGAAATTGCGCGCTGAATTTATGATTGGGGGTTTCTTTGGCGGCAGCGGCGAGGATTTCCAAAATCACTGGGCGCGGGGCTAAATTGGCGGGGCCAAAGTGGGCTTTGTATAACCGGCCACCGATGGCATTGATGGAATGGACCTCCAAACGCTCGGCCAAGGAGGGTTCATGGCTCACCAG
>CAIYZC010000228.1 GCA_903930565.1 uncultured Pedosphaera sp. | reverse complement strand
GTGCGCGGCCGCGGACTGCTCTTGGGCGTGGAGTTGGTCCAGGATCGCGCGACCAAGGAACCCGCCCGCGCCGCTTGTTCCCGGGTTCTCGAGGCCGCGCGGGATTTGGGGTTGCTCCTCGGCCGGGGCGGCCTGCATGGCAATGTTCTGCGCATCGCCCCGCCCATGTGCCTCACCCGGGCGGATGCCGACTTTCTCCTGGCCGTGCTCGACGTCGCCCTGGCGGCGGCTTGACGGCTCCGGTTGCCGCCGTGCGGGCCGGGCCCGCTCAGGGGCGCCCCAGCCGGTGGCCGGTTGTGGCCGGCGTCTCTTTGGCCTCCTCGGTCAGTTTCCGCCGCCGGTCCTCCCAGTCCAGCCAGGCGGAGCCCCAGGCGTCGCCAGTCAGGGTGGCCCGCGCCTGGGCCCAGAGGTGGTCCAGCACTTCCAGTTCCTTGCGGGCGGCGGCGCGGTCGCCCCATTTGACATAAGCGGTGATCAGATTTAGGTGGTTTTCCGGGTACTCCGGCGCGCGCTCCACGGCCGCGTGCAGGTGTTCCCGCGCCTTGGCGTGGCTGCCGATGCTCACGGGCCAGCCCGGCGCCTCCAGATAGAGCAACCCCAAATTGCGCTCCGCCCCGGCGTAATCCAGAGCGGGGTCGAGCCCCTTGGCGCGGGTGAATTCCCGTTCCATCTGGGTGACAATCTCCAAGGCGCCCAAGCTTTTGGTCTGGGCCAGTTGCGCCAGATTCATGGCCAAATAATAGTGGCCCGGAGCGGAATTGGTGTCCGCGGACACCACCCGGCGGCAGGCGGCGATCCCCAGGTTGGCGATTTCGGCCCGCCGGGCCTTCGCGGCTGGGAAATCCGCCCAGTCAAAACACGCCCGGCCAAATTGCCAGGCGGCCTCCAGGTCGTCGGCGTGCGCGGCCGCGCGCTCCCGGGCGGCGATAAAGGCGGCTTCGGCGTGCCGGGCGAATTGCGCCAAGGCCGCCTTTTCCCCCTCCCTCGACGCCGGCCGGGGCGCCTCATCACCGGCGGTCGCCCGCGCCGCCCCGATCAAGCATACGGCCACGATAAATCCGGCCGTCAACCGGGCCAGGGAGGCAAGGTTGACGGCAAGTTCACAAGCCGGCCGGGAAATAGATGTTGCGCCACGCACCAGACCGAGCTTAAACTAGCGGGTCTAGTTATGAAATTGAATTGTCGAAGCATTCAACAGGTTGTGCTGCCAACCATGCTCCTGCTCAGCACAGCGGGTTGCGGCGGCTTTAGCGGCTCGAAGAGCGTGTCGCCGGGCTCGTTTTTTATGCCCGGACTGATGCAGACCGCGCCGCCCCCGGCGCGGATCGGCATACCTGAAAGCCCCGCGACGAATCCGCCCGCCCGGGTCGACAACCAAGCTGAATAACTAAATCTATGCGTTTTCCTCTCGCCCTCACGGTCAAAATCGCCCGTCACATCATTAAGCACAAGATCCGGCGCACCCCCAAGTTCGCGCTCGTGCTTCAACTCGAACCGCTGCACACCTGCAACCTCACCTGCACCGGGTGCGGCCGGATTCGCGAGTACTCCACCAACCTCAAGGACATGATGCCCTTGGAGGATTGCCTGGCCTCCGCGGCGGAATGCGATGCGCCCATGGTTTCGATTTGCGGTGGGGAACCCCTGATTTATCCGAAAATTGAGGAACTGGTCGCCGGTTTGCAGGCCCAGGGCCGCATCATCTACATCTGCACGAACGGCGTGTTCATGCGGAAGAAGATGCGCGATTATCTCGCCTCCGCCTATTCCACCGCCTTGGAGCCAACCCTCACGGAATTGCTCGCCCAAAAGCTCATCACCGACAAAGACGCCGACACGATCCGCAAGGGCAAATCCGACGGCCGCCCCACCATCCAACCGAGCAAATGGATGTACTGGAATGTCCATGTGGACGGCTTGGAATACACCCACGACCTGATTGTGGAGCGGGAAGGCGTCTTCAAGGAATGCGTGGAAGCCGTCAAGATGGCCAAGCTCCTCGGCTACCAAGTGGCGACCAACACCACGGTGTACAAGGAAACCGACATGCAGGAGATCGAACAAATGTTCGAGTACTTCTCGGCCTTGGAAGTCGACGGCCACACCATCTCCCCGGGCTACGAATACGACGCCGCCAAAAAGGACATGGTCTCCCGCCTGAACAAGCAACCGGAAGACTTCTTCCTCACGCGTGCGATGACGGTCAAGAAATTCGCCAAAATCGAGGAATGGGGCACCCGCTTCACCATTTTCGGCACCACGGTTTATCAGGAGTTCCTGGCAGGAAAACGCGACCTTACCTGCACCGCTTGGGCCATTCCCACGCGCAACATCCGCGGTTGGAAGGCACCCTGCTATCTGATGACCGACGGCCATTATCCGCACTACCACGAAATGCTGGAGAAGGTGCAGTGGGAGAAATACGGCGTCGTGGACGGCGTCGCCCGCGATCCCCGGTGTGAAAACTGCATGGTCCATTGCGGGTACGATCCCAGCGGCGCCTTGGGCACCAATTACAAGGCCGGCGACACTTGGAAGAACATCCGCTACAACTTCGGCGCCAAGCCCAAGCCGTACCTCCCCGGTCTCAAAGTGAAAGCTTTTAACGGGGTTTCCATCGGCAAGGGTCATTTGGCTGAAGCCAAGGCGGCGATCAATTCCCCCCGCGCCGCGATGAACGGCGCCCAAGCCGCCTTCAGCCGCAAAGCCGACGCGCACGACCACACCCATGCGGCGGGCGAATCCTGCGGCACCGGCGACACCACCCAGCGCGACGAGCTGCTGGCCAAAATCGCCGCCAAAAACTCCGCGCCCAAGCCGGAGTGACCTCGGCGGCGGGGCCGCCACTCATGCTCGACCACGTCCGCATCGAGAATTTCAAGTCCATTCGCGCTGCCGAGTTTGACGCTCAGCGCGTGAATGTCTTTATCGGGGAGCCGAACGCCGGGAAGTCGAATGTCCTCGAGGCGCTGTCGTTGCTGTCCAAGGAGGCAATGATTAGGCCGGCGGATTTCGTGCGATTTAATTCCCCTGCCGATTTGTTTTTCGACCAGAATCTTTCAAATGTTGTTTCGATTTGTGCAAGCAATTGGAAATGCACGATTCGTTTTGATGGCAACTCATTTTTGGGTAGGTTTGGGGATGAAGGCCAATCTGGAAGTTCGGATTTGGGAGCCGAGTTTCAATGGGACCGACTAGGCACGGCAGTAAAGACGCTGGTCAGATCAGGCAAATTTGAGCATCGGATACGCAGTTATCAGTTCGATCGCATGGCTACATTTCCCAATGCCCAGCCGGGGGAACTCAATCCGCCCTTCGGCGATAACTTGGTGGCGGTGTTGGCGGGCAACGCGGAATTGCGCAAACAGATTGGCACAATTTTTCGCGCCAAGGGGTTTCGCCTGCAGATTCAGCAAATGGGTGGTGAGTTGCTGATTGCCAAGGAAACCGGCGAAGAATTGTTCAGCTTTCCTTGGAACACGGTTTCGGAAACCTTGCGCCGGATCGTCTTTTTCCTGACGGCGTTGGAAACGAACCAAAACTGCACGCTTTTGTTCGATGAACCGGAGGCCAACACGTTCCCATTTTACACCAAGCAGATGGCCGAACGCATCGCCTTGGATGATCGCAACCAGTATTTTCTTACGACTCACAATCCGTATCTGCTCTCCGCGCTGGTCGAGAAAACGCCGATTGCCGATCTCGCGGTGTTCGTCACGCGGATGGAGAATTACGAAACCCGGGTGCAACGAGTCCCGGATGAGCAGCTTTCCGAATTGCTGGAGTTGGGGGTGGACACTTTTTTCAACCTCGGCCGGTTGGTTCCGGAATGAATCTGTATTTGGAGTGTTATCCGGACGAGACGCTGGCGCAGTCGGTCGGGGTTGGGCCTCGGGACATCATTCATTGCCACGGCAAAGGCGGGGTGGCAAAACACCTGGCGAAGCGTCTGGCGGTGATCGGTTTGGTGGACGAGGATCCCGGTTCCGCGGAGCCCGCCAATTTGCGGGGGTTTGCGGAGCGGTCCTGCCAGTACGATATTCGGTTCAAGGTGGACGCCCAACGCGGCAACCGCCTTTTGGTGATTTGCCCGCGGTTGGAACCATGGCTCCTCAAGACGGCCAAATCCGCTGGTGTGGAAATGGCGGAATTTGGCTTGAGCGACAAGCTTCGGGATTTGGATGCGGAGATCAACCAGCGGTTGGGCAACCTGAGCCGGTTGTTGAAGCGGTTGGCGGAGCTGAAGAGCCCGCGCCTTGGACATTTGCAGAATTTATTGACCCATTGACCAAAAGCCGGCCGGCCGGCTTAATCAGTTCGGAACGAAGATTATGAGCAAGACCCTGTTTTTATCCCCGCCGTCCTTTGATGGCTTCGACGGCGGCGCCGGTGCGCGCTACCAAGCCAAACGCGAGATCCGTTCGTTTTGGTACCCGACCTGGCTGGCGCAGCCCGCGGCGCTCGTGCCCGGCAGCAAGCTGATGGACTGCCCGCCCCACGACATTGACGTGGCCACCTGCCTCGCCGAGGCCAAGAATTACGACCACGTCATCATCCACACCTCCACCCCTTCGCTGCGCAACGACGCCAAGGTGGCCGAGGCCATCAAGTCCCAGCGGCCCGCCACGACCATCGGTTTCGTCGGTGCCCACGCCGCGGTGCTCCCCACGGAGACGCTCAAGGCCTCGCCCGCGATCGACTGGGTTGGCCGCAAGGAGTTTGATTACACCTGCAAGGAAGTCGCCGAAGGCCGCCCCTTGGCGGATGTGAACGGCTTGAGCTACCGCAAGGAGGGCAAGGTCGTCCACAACCCCGAGCGCGAATTGATCCATGACATGGACGTGCTCCCCTGGGTTACGGACGTGTACAAGCGCGACCTCCAGATCGAGAAGTACTCCATCGGCTACCTGAACGACCCCTACCTGTCGCTCTACACCGGCCGCGGCTGCCCCGCGCAATGCACGTTCTGCCTCTGGCCGCAAACCATTGGCGGCCACAAATACCGCGTCCGTTCGGCGGAAAACGTCGCCGCCGAGATGGCCCATGCCAAGCGCTTGTTCCCCCAGGTGCGCGAGTTTTTCTTCGATGACGACACCTTCACGGCCAATCTGCCCCGCGCGCGGGAAATCGCCCAGAAGCTCAAGCCCCTCGGTTTGACTTGGTCCTGCAACAGCCGCGCCAACGTCAATTATGAGACCATCAAGCTCATGAAGGACTGCGGCCTGCGCCTGTTCCTGGTCGGCTACGAATCCGGCAACCAAACCATCCTCGACCGCATCAAGAAGGGCATCAACATCGAGGAAGCCAAGCGCTTTACCAAGGCGTGCAAAGACATCGGTGTGATCATCCACGGCACCTTCATCCTCGGCCTGCCGGTCGAGACCCGCGAGACGATCGAGGAAACCATTCGTTACGCCATGGAATTGGATGTGTTCAGCATTCAAGTCTCCCTCGCCGCGCCTTATCCCGGCACGGAATTGTTCGACATGGCCCGCCAGAATGGCTGGTTCGCCAAGAAGGACAAAACCGACCTCGTCGAAGGCGACGGTTTGCAGCAATCCACGCTCGAATACCCCGGCCTGTCCAAGGAGGAGATTTTCGAGTCCGTCGAAAAATTCTACCGCCGCTATTACCTGCGGCCCAAGCCGATCCTGCGCATCATCAAGACGATGCTCGAGGACAAGAATGTCTGTGTCCGCCGCTTGCGCGAAGGTTACGAATTCTTCACCACGATGGCCCAACGGCGCGACGATCTCGCCGCCGCCAAAGCCGCCGCGGCCTGAGTTGGCCGGTCATGATTTGAGCGTCCCAAACGCCCCGCCGGCCCGCCGTGCGGGGCGGGGGCGGACCGGAGTTCGGGGCCATGAGAAAGCAAACCCTCGTCTGGCTGCTGCCGCTGCTCCTGCTGGCGGGAGCGTCCGAGCTCACCCTCTTGGTCTTCACCGGGCGGGCGGGCTACGACTGGGTGGTGGAAAACTGCCTCGGCACCGGCCGCCTCGCCCGCCATCTCACCGCGGCGGAATCCGCGGCGGAAAATGAAGATTGGGAACTGGCCGAGGAGGAATACACCGCGGCCCTGGCGGAATCCCCTGAGTCCACCGAAGCCTTGATCGGCCGCGGCCGCACCCGCGTTCAGTTGGACAAGCTGGACGAGGCGATCCAGGACTTCACGGATGCCATCGCCTTGGACGATACGGACGCCGAGCCGTTGGAATGGCGGGGCAACGCCCAGGCCCGGCAGACCAATTACGTGGCCGCGCTGCGGGATTTCGATGCGGCCGTGGCATTGGACCGGGGCGCCGACGCCGACGGCGACACCAACGACGACAAAAGCACCCGCTCCGGAAACAGTAGTCTGTACGAGCACCGGGCGTTCGTGCGCGCCGAGCAGGGCGATTTGAAGGGGGCGGTCGCCGACTACACGATCGCCTTAAAACGCACGGACGGGCCGGATGCGGGCATCGCCGCGGCGCGCGGTTTTATTTATGCGCGCCTGGGCCAACCGGAGTTGGCGCTCGCCGATTTCGACGCCGCCATCGCCGCCGAACCCGGGAAGGGCGAGTATTACACCGCCCGGGCCCGCGTGCGGGCGAACCTGCGGCAATGGCACGCCGCGATTAAAGATTGCGACTCCGCGCTGCAAAAGGACCCCGCGGCCACGGAGGTGATCAACCTCCGCGGTTTTCTCCGCACCCAGCTGGGCGAATGGTCCGCCGCCCTGGTTGATTTCCGCGAAGCCGTGCGGATCAGTCCGGCGGACGCCCAGAGTTGCAACAGCCTGGCCTGGCTGCAAGCCACGGCTCCGGCCGACGGGGTGCGCGACGGTTCGGCCGCCGTGCCCTTGGCCATGCGCGCCTGCCAGAACACCCAATGGCGCCGGGCGGGGTTGATTGACACCCTGGCGGCCGCCCATGCCGAAGCGGGCGACTTCACGAAAGCGGTGGAATACCAACGGGCCGCCCTCGCCCTCACCCCGGCCGCCGACAGCGACCACGCCTCCATGGCCGCACGGTTAAAGCTCTACGAGCGCCGGCAACCGTTTCGCGACGCCGCCGCCAGATCCCGTCCCTGACCCCGCCGCCATGAGCCAAACCAACTGGGAGCAGCATTACCAGACCAACGACATGCCTTGGGAAAAAGGCGAAGCCTCCCCCGGCTTGGTCGATTTTCTCGCCGCCCACGCCGATTTGCCCCGCGGCAGCGTTTGGGTGCCGGGGTGCGGCACCGGCCACGATGTTCGCGCCTGGGCCGCGGCCGGCTTTCAAGCCACGGGTCTCGACTTGGCCCCCAGCGCCATCCGTCTCGCCACCGAGCGCACCTTGGCGGCGGGGCTGACCGCCGAGTTCCAGTTGGCCGATTTCCTGAGCGAACCCGCCGACCTGCCGGTTGCCGAACCCACCGTCGATTGGGTGTTCGAGCACACCCTCTTCTGCGCCATCAATCCCGCGGACCGTGACCGTTACGTCGCCGCCGTCCGGCGGCGTCTCCCTTCCGGCGGCCATTACTTGGCCGTGAATTACCTCATCCCCGACACCGACGGCCCGCCCTTCGGCACCACTCGTGACGAACTGGTGGCCCGCTTCTCCCCGCATTTCGACCTCCTTGCCGACTGGGTTCCCCGCTCGTATCCCAATCGTACCGGCCTGGAATTGATGCTCTGGTGGCGGAAAAAATGATCCGCGTAAGCGGTCGAACAGTGGTCTGGCCGCACGCGCTTACTTTCCCCCCAGCCGCACCACGATGCCCAGGTCGGCCCGGGCGGGCAATTGGCGCGGAAGCGCGAGCACCAAGCCGGCCGGGGTGCGTTGCCAAACCACCCGTTCCTCGCTGCCGAGAACGTCCACGCGGGTGACCGGCCAGTCCGCCCCCGCGCCGGCGGGGGACAATGAAGCAATGGTGACCTCAACTCCCGCGGGCGCGGGACCGAGGAGAATGGCGTACAAAGTTTTGCGATCGGAACCACCCAAGGTGAAGCGCCAATCCTGGGTTGGGGGCGGCGGGTGGCTTACGTCCGTCCGTTCGCCGGGCTTGGGCGGGGTTTCCGCGGGGACCCGCCAGGGGCGGGTGCCGTAGATTGCTTCGCCGTTCACGTCCAGCCAACCGCCGATGGCCAGCAGCCGGCGGGTCATCCCCTCCGGGATGGTTCCGTCCGCCCGTGGGCCGATGTTCAGGAGCAGGTTGCCATTTTTGCTCACGACATCGCATAACAAACGGATCAATTCCGCGGGACTTTTGTATCGGTCCTGTTCCTCCTCCACCGCCAGGTAGCCGTACGAGGTGCCCAAAGTGGCGGGGTTTTGCCATTTGGGGCCGCTGACCGGCAGGCGGAGGTTGTCCTTCTCCCGGCAGCCCACGCCGGCGGGCCAGTTGCCGTTCGGCCCCTTGTTGTTCAAATACACCGCCTGACCCCGGGCGGCGGCGGCGTTCAAGTATTCGGCGATCATTCGTCGACAGGCGTTCCGGAATTTTTGGGTCTCCGGCGCGTTCGGGGCCTTGTAGAAGAGCGGGATGTCATCCAACCACAGGAAATCCGGTCGGAATTTGCGGTCCAGCTCCTGCCACCGGGCGACGTAATCCGCGATGAATTCGTCGGTGTAGGCAAAGGGCCCGTACAGGCCGGCGGCGGCGGGTCGTTGCGCGATCTCCGCCGCCACGTCCGGCCGCGGGGTGCTGACCGGGGCGTAGAGTTCCCGCGCGAAAAACCCCGGATGCCGCTCCCGGTGGTACGATGGGGCAAACTTCAGCCCCCGTGCCCGGACCGCGCGCGCCAGATCGCCCACCAAGTCTCGGTGCGGTCCCATCTTGGTGGCGCACCAAGGCGTCAGCTCCGAATCCCACAAGGCGAAGCCGTCATGGTGTTCGGCGGTGAGTACCACATAGCGCGCCCCCGCCCGTCGGAACAAGTCCGCCCATTCCTCCGGCCGCCATTTTTCCGCCCGGAATAATGGGATCAAATCCTGGTAGCCAAACGCGGGTGGAACGCCGCCAAAATGCTCCCGCAGGAAGGGATAATATTCCCCAGGGGAGGCGTACAGGAACTTGGGAAAGTGTTCGGCGTAGCCCTTGCCCTGCGCGTGGTATCCCGCCACGCTGTAAGCACCCCAGTGGATGAAAATGCCGAATTTGGCGTCCTCGAACCACGCGGGCACCGGGGCGCGCCGCAAGGATTCCCAATCGTCCGCGAACAGGGGCGGCGGCGGGTCGGCCGCCCGGAGCGGCCCGGCCGGCAGGAGAAGGCCCGTCAGGAGCAGACTGAAAATGCGCCGCATGTTGGAGCGGGTCGGGCTATTGCTTCCACCGCTCGCGGTCGGTGAGGAAGAATTGTTCGGGCAGGAAACCGCTGGGCGCCTGGCGCAGGGGGAAATTCGCCGGGATTTGCTGACGATTTACGGTTTCCAAGATGAACGTGCCCCAACTGTGCTCGCTGGCCCGCACCCATTGGCTCAGGAATCGGCTGTCCAAGGTCTCCGGGGTCAGGTACAGGGCCCGCACCGGTTTGATGTAGTCGTATACCGCGAAGAAATCCTCCTGCGTGTTGAGGGTGGTCCAGATGCATTGCCGTTTGCCGTACCAGGCCACGGCCCACGGGATGTCGCTCATCATCAACTCATCCTCGTGCATCCAGTTGGCCACGCCTTGAATCGTCGGGGGATAGTAGGGTGGATAGGCCGGCGCCATGGTTCGATCCGCGAAAAACGTCAAAATCATGGGCAGGCACGTCACCGTGCAGAACACGCCGATGAGCATGACCCGGAAAGCGGGGTGCTGCAGGACCATTTGGTCCATCAAGACGTAAAAAACCGCCACGCCAAAAATGATGATCAAGGGCATGACCAGGATGAGCAGGTTTTCCCCGTTGAGCACCGGGGAGGCTTCACTGATCTGGGTCCGGCCCATGGCCTGGCTGAACACCAGCAGCGGCAGGCAACCGGCGACGAACCAACGCAGCCGGTTGAGCTTCGGATTGTTGAAGCGGATCATCAGTCCGGCGAAAAAGAACGCGATCACCCAGTTCCCGCCGAGCCGCGGGAGCTCGTCCTGGAGGAGCGCCCGGGTGTTCTTGAGCGTCTTGAACCAGACTTGGTAGCCGTCCCAACTGCTGATGACCGGCTTGAGGGAGCGTTGCAGGCGGAACTCGACAAACTGCGGGGTCATCTCAATTGGCGCGAAGCCCGCGGTGCCGAAGAGCGTGTGGCTGAGGTGGTAATTGCGCCACAGCCAGGGGGTGATCACCGCCCCACCCACCAGGAGCACGATCGCGCAGAGCAGGGAGCGTTGCCGGGGCACGCACAAGACCACGAACGCGAGCACCGGCGGCACGAGGCACAGGAAGGAATACCGCGTCAGCGCGCCCAATCCGGCCAGCAGGCCCGTGGCCGCCGCCAAGGCGGCCAACCGGCCGAACGACGCATTGTCCCGCGCCCCGGTTTCCAGGGACGCCAAACAGCCCACCAAGAGCAGGAAGATCACGATGAGCAGCAGCGTGGGCAGGCCCGAGATCGCGAACCGCCAAAAGAGGTCCGTGCCCAGGAACAGGGCGGCCGAGGTCCACGCCACGGGCGCGTCAAACAACCGCCGGGCCAGCCGGAAAACCAACCCGGCCGCCAAAAAGAGCAAAGCTTGGTTGAACAAACTCAGGAAAAAATCCGGCGGATACACCCAGAAACTCCCGCCCCGGTTCCAAATGGAGCGGCCGGGATGGACGGCGTAGTCGGCAGGGGTGATTTTCATCCACCCCGCCAGGAGCAGCGGGTAAAGCGGGGGGTTGGCCAGGTCGGGATGGAGGCCGCGCACTTGCGCCCGGTCCGTGGTGTCGCCCGCGGGCGTCGGCCCGAGACGGTCCTCGGCGGCGTGTTGCAGCAGGTAAACGCTGAAAGGCCGGATGAACAGGGTGGAGAATCCCCGGTGCTGGGCCACGTTCCGCGCCACTTGCGCCGCGTCCATCGCCTCCGGGTTCGACAGGTCGTGGAAGCCGCGCAAATTGTAGCTTACCACAATCCCCAACAGCACGAGCCCGAGCAGCACCGGCCGCAGGAGCCGCAGGCCGCCGCCCTCTTCGAGCCGGTGGACCCAATCTTGGATGTGAATCATGGTTTAGCGGAAGTCTTCCAGTTGGTATTGGTGCAGTTTGCGGTGGAGCGTGCGCCGGCTCATGCCGAGCTTGTCCGCCGCCTCCGTCCGGGAGCCGTCGCAGTCTTTCAGCGCCCGCATGATCAAAAGCTTTTCCGCGTCGCGCACCGTGCCGCTCCCCGCGATCGCCGTCGGACTCGCGCCATTTTTGCCCGGGCGCCCGGCGTCGGCGCTGACCGATTTGGGCAGGTCGCGCACCGTCACCCGGTCGCCGCGGCACATCACCACCGCCCGCTCAATCGCGGCGCGCAGTTCCCGGACATTGCCCGGCCAGCGGTGGTGCAGCAGGGCCGTCTGGGCTTCGGCGGTGAAGTCCCGCACGTCCTTGCCCATCGCCTTTGCGAATTCCCGCAAAAACCGGTGGGCCAGCAGGGCGACATCCTCGCCGCGCTCCCGCAGCGGCGGCAGCCACAATTCCACGCCCCGCAGCCGGTAGAACAAATCCTCCCGAAACGTGCCCGCGGCCACCATTTCCTCCAGGTTCTTATTCGTGGCCGCGATCAACCGCACATCCGCCGTGAGGGTCTTGTTGGAGCCCACCCGCTCGAACGCCCGCTCGCCGAGGAAGCGGAGCAATTTGACCTGGATCGTGGCGTCGATCTCCCCGATCTCGTCCAAAAACAACGTCCCCCCCTGCGCCTGTTCGAACCGCCCGATCCGCCGTTCCGTGGCGCCCGTGAAGGCGCCCTTTTCATGCCCGAACAGTTCGCTCTCCAGGAGCGTCGGCGTGAGCGCCGCGCAGTGCACCGCCACCAGCGGCTGGCGCTGGCGCGGGCTCAATTGATGAATGGCGCGGGCCACCAATTCCTTGCCCGTGCCGCTCTCGCCTTGGAGCAGCACCGTGACCGGCTGCGGCGCCACCTGCCGGACGGTGTCGAACACCTCGGCCATGGCCGGCGAATTGCCGATGATGTTGCCCAGGCCGAACTTCTCGTCGAGCTGATGCCGGAGGGTCGTGTTTTCGACTTCCAGGTTCTGCCGGCGCAGCGACCGCGCGATGCGCAGTTCCAATTCGTCGATTTGCAGCCGGCCCTTGGCGATGTAATCGTCCGCCCCCTGCTTCATCGCCTCCACCGCGAGCTCCTCCGAGCCGTAGGCCGTCATCAGAATGCACACGGGCGGGTGGGGCAGGGCTTTGGCGCGGCGGATCAATTGCATCCCGTCCTCTTTGGGGAGCCGGAAATCGGTGAGCAGCACCGCGAAGGGCTCCCGCTCCAGCAGCCCTTGGGCCGCGGCGGCGTCATCCGCCACGTACACATCGTAGTGCTCCTCGAGCGCCGCGCGCAGGCCTTCGCGCGTCGGCTTCTCGTCGTCCACGATCAATAACATTGGTTTGTCCGTCATAACCCGCCATTCCCGACCCCGGCAAGTTAACCGCAAACCGCCCCTTGCGGGAGGATAATTTGGGCGCGCTCAAGCCGCCGGTTCATCCGCCGCGGACGCGGGGGGCGGCGAAGCCGCCAGCAACCGACGCTGCGGCAACCACACCCGGAAGGTCGTCCCCCGGCCGACATGGCTTTCCAGCTCGATCCGGCCGCCGTGCGCCCGGATGATCCGCTGCACAATCATCAGCCCCAGCCCGCTGCCCTTTTCCTTGGTGGTGTAGAACGGTTCGAAAATCCGGTTGATCTGCTCCTGCGGAATCCCGTTCCCCGTGTCTTCGACGCTCACCCACACGCCGTCCGTCCCTTCGCCCGTGCACAACGTGAGCGTGCCCCCCCGGGTCATGGCCTGCATCGCGTTCTTGATCAGGTTGACCAGCACCTGTTGCAACTGCGCCTGGTCCATCGGGGCGGAAGGCAGGTGCCGCGCCAGCCGCTCCCGCACCACCAAATTCCGGTTGTCCAGTTCCGGCCGGAGCAGGGCCAGCGTGCGCGCCACCACGTCGTTCAGCGATCCCGCCTTCAATTGCGGCGGGGTCGGCCGCATGGCTTGCAGGAATTCAGTGATGATATAATCCAAACGGTCGATCTCGCCGCGCGCCACCGCCAGGTAATTGTCCAACTTGTCCGCGATCGCGCCGTAATCGGGGGCGGCCGAGGCCGTGGGCGCCGGGGCGCCCGCCCCGCCGCGGCGGGCTCCTCCGCGGCCGGCCGGCGAACCCGCCGTCGGGGCGGTGAGCACCCCCGTCGCGCCGCGCAGTTTGCGCACCTCACGTTCCATCAGTTGCAGGTGGATGTGCAGCGCGTTGAGCGGGTTGCCGAGTTCATGCGCCACGCTGGCCGCCAGGAGGGTCAGGGCTTGGACGCGTTCGCTCTCAATCGCCGCGAAGGTCTTTTCCCGCGCCTCCGTGGCGTCGTGCAGGATCAACGCCACGCCCGGGCCCCCGCCCGCTTCATGCTCCAACGGGGCCGCGTACAGGCGCAGGAACCGCGGCCGCGGATAAGTGACCTCCAGCTCCCGTCGCACGATCCGTTCCCCGCCGCCTTTCACCGGGCGGCACAATTGCGGCCAGTCCAGCTCCGGCAGGTAATCCGTGATCATCTGGTTGTCCGGCTCCGCCTCCGGCACGCCGATCAATTGGGTTACGGCGCGGTTGTAATAAAGGATCCGCCCCCGCAAATCGGCCACCAACACGCCGTCCTCGATCGTGTTGAACAGGGTTTCCAGAAAGCTGCGCTCGCTGGCCAGGCGGTGGACCACGTTGTGCAGGCCCTCCGCGTCCAACCGCCCGAGGCGGCCGAGCAGTTTGTCAAAAAAATTGGACTTGGGCGGCATTGTTGGCGCCGTCCCCGGATACTTTGGGTTTCCCGACCGGGGCAGGCACGGTCAATGTGGCGCACCCGCCGCCAGCTGCCAATCCGATTTCACGCCCTCCGGTCATCGGCATTCCCCGCATTTTCCTTGTCTCCCCGGCCCGGCCGGTTACCGTTGCCCCATGCCCGCTCACCCTGCTTCCGTTTGCCGCCGGCCCGCTTTCGCGGGTGGATCATTGGCCCGCCGCTTGGCCGCTTGGTGCGTGCTCGTGCCCGGCCTGTTGACGCTGCTGATCGCTTCCACCCCGGCCGCCCCCGTGGAGGGGAAGAAAAGCTACACCTTCGGCATGATCGCCAAGTCCCAGGGCAACCAATTCTTCGAGGCCGCCCGGGCCGGCGCCAACGCCGCCGCCCGTGAACTCGGCGTGCAATACGGCCTCACCATCAAAATCGATTGGCGCACCCCCAATGAAGAGGACGGTCAGAAACAGGCGGATTACCTGGAACAATTGGTCCTCGGCGGCGTGGATGGCGTCATCCTGTCCTGCTCCGACGCCAAAAAGCTCAACGACGCCATCGACCGCGCCGTGGGCCGTGGCGTGCCCGTGCTCACCTTCTCCGGCGACGCGCCCGCCAGCCGTCGCTTCCTCGCCCTCGGCGTGGATGATTTCAAATGCGGTGAACAAACCTTCCTGGAACTGGCCAAGCTGCTCCACGGCCGCGGCGTGGTCGCCGCCATCGACGGCAACCCCAACGCCGCCAACCTCCAACAACGCGCCGCCGGCTTCCGCCAGGCCGCCAAAGGGTATCCCGGGATCAAGCTCCTGGATGTGTATTACCACAAGGAAACCCCGCAGGACGCCGTCGCGAAGATCGAACAGGTCATGCAGGCCCACCCCGAAATCACCGGCTGGGGTCTGCTCGGCGGTTGGCCGCTTTTCACCGACCGCGCTTTGCGCTGGCCGCCCGGCACCGTTTCTTGCGTTTCCGTGGACGCCCTGCCGCCGGAGTTGGCCTACGTCCGCAGCGGCCACGTGCAATTGCTCCTCTCGCAGGATGTTTACGGCTACGGTTACAACGCCGTCGCCCGGCTCGTGGAAAAACTCCACTTGGGGAAAAACCCCGCCGCCCCCGTCGAAAACAGCCCCCTCACCCCCGTGACCCGCGAGAACGTGGACGCCTTCGCCAAGAACTGGGAAAAGTGGCTGGGTAAATAGGCGCCGCTACTAACGCTCGCGACCAGCCGTTCCACGCATCCGCGACCGGTGCGCCACCACTCTGCGGGCTCGGACGACCGCGAGGTCTTGGAGTGCGGTGTGAACGAAGTGAAGCACCGCTTTGTGGCGCACACAGAATGAACCGGTGTGAACCATGCCGTCCCGGTGAGCCGAACCCGCCGTTCCAGCCGCTGACCCATGCCTGGTGGGTAGCGCTTAAGTTTCCCCGGCACCTCGCAGATGTACCACTGGCCAAAATCCCCAAATCTTGCCGTTCGTCCTCCCCCCCTTTCCCAGTTGACCGCGCGGGGTAAAAGTGGGACCAATGGTCCATGCGCACACTACCTCTTACGCTCGCCCTGCTGACCGCCGCGGCGACCGCGGTGGCCCAGGATGGCAACATCCTCCACTCCTTTAAAAAGATTCAACTCACGGACAAGTTCTGGAGCGAAGGCGCCACTTTCGGCGACTTCAACCACGACGGCAAAATGGACGTCGCCGCCGGTCCTTTCTGGTACGAAGGCCCCGACTTCACCAAACGCCACGAGTTCTACCCCGCCGTCCAAACCTTCACCCGCAAGAAGGCGGACGGCACGGAGGAAAAAATCGAGGGTTTCGAGGGCGGTTTGGGGGTCGAGAACAAGTACTCCGACAACTTCTTCATGTTCGCCTACGACTTCAATGGCGACGGTTGGACGGACATCATGATTTACGGGTTCCCCGGCCTGGACGCCTCCTGGTACGAAAACCCCCGCGGCCGCGAGGGCCACTGGCAGCGCCACCAGGTGTTCAATGTGGTGGACAACGAATCCCCTTGGTTCGCGGACATCAATGGCGACGGCAAGCCCGACATCGTTTGCAATTCGGGCGGCTACTTCGGCTACGCCACTGCCGACTGGGCGCACCCCGAGAAACCTTGGACCTTCCATCCCATCTCCCCCAAGGGCGACTGGCAGCGCTTCACTCATGGTCTCGGCGTCGGCGACGTGAACGGCGACGGGAAAATGGATATTTTGGAGCACGGCGGCTGGTGGGAACAACCCGCCTCCCTCGCCGGCGACCCCGTCTGGAAATACCACAAGACCGACTTCGGCACCGGCGGCGCGCACATGTGGGTCTATGATGTGAACGGCGACGGCAAGAACGACGTCATCACCAGTCTCGCCGCCCACGGGTTCGGTCTGGCGTGGTATGAGCAAGTGAGCGAAAACGGCGGCATCGGCTTCAAGCAGCACCTCATCATGAACAAGGAGCCCGGCGAAAACCGCTACGGGGTGGCCTTCGGCCAGTTGCACGCCATTGACCTCATCGACATGGATGGCGACGGCATCAAGGACATCGTCACCGGCAAACGTTTCTGGGCCCACGGCGCCCACGGCGACGTCGATCCCAACGCCCCCGCGGTGCTCTATTGGTTCAAAATCGTCCGCGACGGCAAAGGCGGTGTGGATTTCATCCCGAACCTGATCGACAACAACAGCGGCATCGGCACGCAAATCCTCGCCGGCAACATCCAAAACCCGAAGTACCCCGACGTGGTCATGGGCAACAAAAAAGGCGCCTTCGTCTTCCTGCACGAAACCAAGCAGGTCACCCCCGCCGAATACCAAGCCGCCCAGCCGAAGCCCCTGCCGGGGAAATAAAGTGGGTGCTCTAAAATCCTGGTGCCGACCCACGGCCGGCACCAGGATCCCCACCCGGGCGAGATCTTCTCGAATTGCGCCGTGCCGTTTCCCACCACCTGGGCTCAATTGACCCCCGCGCAAGGAGGCATGGGACATTCTCTTCCATCCCCAACCTTACGTCGGCCCCATTCACAGTTCGGGATAGCGCCAAACCCAGTCGCCGGCCTCTTGGCGATCGCTTTCGCGTCGGGAGGGTTCCCCGTATTGGGAAAGGTAGGAAGTGCGCGGCAATTCGCCCCCTCCGTCTATCTGGTCCCAGCCGACCGAGTAGAGGACGAACCGGCCGCCCGGAGTCAGGTGGTAATGCAACGAGTCGCCGGTGAAGATGTCCGCGGGGATCGAGGCGAGGTAGTGGGGCACGAGTTCGGCGAGGGCGGTGGGATACTTGCCTTCGGCGCGCCAATGGCGCTCCAACGCGCAGGCGAGGCGCGCGAGGTCCAAATCGGTTTGGGCGTGGGCGAAACGGGCGGGGAAGACCACGCACCCGCTCCGGGCGCGTCCGAGCAGATTGTTCCATTTGCCGGTGGCAAGGAAAGCCATTTGGATGGGTTGCGCCCGGTCGGGATCGGCGCATCGGGCTTTGGGATCAATCAGCGGTAGGATTTGTTCGTAATAGGTGCGGGTGGCGAGCAGTTTGTTCTGCTCCAGCAGGCCCGCCGGGAGCCAAGGGGCCAACCAGGCGCGGTCCCGGTCTTCTTGTTCCCGCACCGAGTCGTTCAGTTTACCCCGCGGCAGATCCACAAATTCCTCTAATCGCGCAGTGTCGGCGAGGCACTCGTCCACCAAAGCATTGAAGGCCGCCGCTTCGATCCGCACCGCCCGGCCGTAATCCTGCAAGAGATCGAACGCGCCCAAATCGGCTTCCAACCTTCGCAGTTCCGCTTCGCTCCAGCGATGTGCCGCCAAACCCTCATAGACCGGCTGCAACGCCAAACTCAGGAGGCGCAAGCGTTGGACTTGGGAGCGGGTGATCGCCTCCGTTTTCAAGGCGTCCGCCAAGTGCAATCCCAGTTCAAAATCCGCCAACGCCTCGTTATTTTGTCCGAGCTCCAATTCCGCCACACCCTGAAGTGCCAAAACTTGGCCGATCTGGGCCAAAACGCCCAGATGCGGCAACAATGTGGTTTCCCCTTCCTCGTAATGCACGGGAAACCGAGCCGCCGGCCGCCGGGCCGCCGCGCGCAGTTCCGCCAATTCGGGCGCGAACTTGCCCAGCGCCATGAGAATGTCCGCCGCCGGGACCTGCGCTTGCGCGGTGTGGGGCCATGGATTGGTTACGAAGGCCGCCGGGGGGAAACCGCCGTTCGCTTGCCGTTTGGTTGGCGCCGGGGAGGGCGGCTCGGCACGGAAGTATTGCTGCCAGGCGGTCAGGTTCAACCGCGCTCCCTGCCGCCAGCGTTGCAAATCCCAACCATCCGGCGCCGGCGTGATGGGCGTTGGCGGGGGACTCAAATTAATGGCGCGGACCCGTTCGAAGCCGGCGCCGTCTCCCGGATGCCAAGCCGGTCCGACCTTGGACCCGTCATCCTTTAAGGTGTAATCCAACAAAGGACGCAACAACGGGGTCATGGCGAAGTTTTGGTCGTCCGTCACCGGTGGGGGAATGAAGTGGTTCAACCGCGTGAACTCACCTTGGGCCGCGAGTTGCTGTTCGTAGCGAGTCCACGCGGCGTGTGCCCGCCAATTTACCACCGCGTACGACAAGGCCACGGCCGAAACCACTCCGACCAGGAGAATAGTGTTGCGCCGGAGGTGGCGCCATCCGATCAACCAAGTGGCCAGCGCTTCCACTTGGCGGAACGCCGCGGGAGCCGTGTCCGTTGCAGGCAACTCCGCGATGGGGAGCCGCCAGGCCGCCACGAGCCGGTAAATCACCGAGGGTAATAGCCCCAACCAAGTTCCCACGCCGGGCACCCATCCCAGGGTTAGCCAACATTCCTCGACCCATACGTCGCCGCGATATTGCAGGAGTAGCTGGGTGATCAAGCCTCCCATCAATCCCGCCCCGACGGCCCGCCGCCGCCAACTCCCGACCGGCGTGGGCTTGCGCCCCAAACCGTGCCAACCGTATTCCAGTCCCACCGCGGTCGCGCCGCCCGCTAAAATCGCGAGGGCCGTTTGCGCGCTTTGGAAGTCCAGCCCCCATAAAAGCGTGCTGAGCAGGCCGAACAATGCGCTGGCGAGGAGCCCCGGCACGATCCAGTGCCGGCAGGCCAACCACAGCCGAAACCAAAGGATCACGCGCCGGCCGTCTTTTTGCAGTAGTATGGGGGCGGTCATAGTTGTGCTCGCAACGCACCTCTAAAACGAATCGGGAACGACGCTCGGAAGCGCCTCGGGTTTCGGGCGGCGGACTTGGGCGGGGTGGACCCGCCCGCGGCGCATCCTGAGCCGCCGATTCATTTTCGGGCTGATTCCAATATCGAGTGCCCCGGCTCCGCGGTCAAACTGGCAAGCCGCAAACCCCTGCTGTGTGTTCACCCCCGCCCGGTCAACGCCCGCAGTTTGGCCTCCGCCCGGCCATCGGCGAGCACTTCGGCGGCGAGTTCCCAGCCTTCCAGGATGGAACGGGCGCGGCCGGCGAGGAAGAGGCCGGCGCCGGCGTTGAGGAGGACGGCGTCGCGGCGGGGACTGTGGTCGCGGTTGGCGAGGAGTTGGCGGATGATCCCGGCGTTCTGGGTGCCATCGCCGCCCGCGAGGTCCTTGAGGGTGGCGGGTTGCAGGGGGTAATGTTCGCGCGCCAGGGTGGCGGTGCTAAAGCCGTGGTCCTGATAGAACTCGGCGATCTCGGTGTCGCCCAGGGTGGATAGTTCATCCAGCCAGGCTTCGCCCACCCGTCCGCAGACGACCATGGCACGGCGGACGCCGAGGGCTTGCAGCACCGGCGCCATGGTGGCGCACCATTCCGGCCGGGGGACGCCCATGAGCTGAGCCGAGGGGCGGGCGGGGTTGAGCAGGGGACCCAGCAGGTTGAAGATCGTGCGCTGGCCGCGCGCCGCGCAGAGTTGCCGGGCGCCTTTGATCTGCCGAAACGTGGGATGGTAATGCGGCGCGAAGAAAAATGCGAAACCGTGCTCGCGCAGGGACTGCGCCGCGCCTTCCGGCGGCAGATCCACCCGGATGCCCAGGGCCTCCAACACGTCGGCGCTGCCGGATTTCGAGGTCACGGCGCGGTTCCCATGTTTGGCCACCGCGACTCCGGCGGCGGCGCAGACCAGCGCCACCGTGGTGCTGATGTTGAACGTGTTCAACCGGTCGCCGCCGGTGCCGCAAACATCCAGGATTTCCCCCGCCCGGGTTGCGGCGTCCAAGGGTGGCACAATCGCGTGGGCGCGGAGCGCGATGGCGAAGGCCGTGATTTCCCCCACGGTTTCCCCTTTGCGGGCGAGGGCGCACAGGAAGTCCGCCTTGGCCAAGTCCGGCACCCCGGCGGCGAGCAATTGGTCCACGGCGGTGTTCACCTGGCCTGCGGTCAAGGGCGTGCCGGCGGCGAGTTGCTGGGTCAAATCGTTCATTGCGCGCCCAGCCTAATCCGCGAAACGCAGCGGCCAAAGGCCAAAATTCCGCGCCCCCCGTATCGACTGCTGCCCTGGCCGCCCCATCCAGGGTCGATGGGGTTTGGGCGTCGACGCGTTCACGGATGGTTTTCCGGGTTCGAGCATTGAGCCCGGCCTAGTCCGTCCGGTCAGGCGGAATTCCTTGCCCCCGGTCCGGCGAGACCGTAACCTTTTGATTACTCCGTGTCTCTGGAAGGACTGTCGGTCAGGCAATTTCGCAGCATATGGCAAAGAATCAAAGTTCCGGCTGGTTGTTTTGGTTGTTCCTGCTCCTGTTGTTGGGCGGCGGCGCGGGCGCGGGCTTCTATTATTGGAAGCATTCCGCCGAAAAGGAACCGGAATACCGTACCGCCACCATTGCCCGTGGCGACCTGACCCAGGCGGTGACCGCCACCGGCCAATTGAACCCCTTCGTCAATGTGCAGGTCGGCTCCCAAGTGTCGGGCATCATCAGCAAGCTGTACGCGGACTTTAATTCCAAGGTCACCAACGGCCAGATCGTGGCGCAACTGGACCCCGCCACCTTCAAGGCGGCCCGCGACCAATGTGCCGGCGACCTGGCCAGCTCCAAGGCGGCCGCCGAACTGGCCGCCGTTGAAGCCCGCCGGGCCGAGAAGCTCCACGCCGCCAAATTGATCTCCGACGCGGATTACGACGCCGCCGTGGCCACCGCCCACCAATCCGAGGCGGTTGTGCTGGTCAAGCAAGCCGCCCTCCAGCAAGCCCAGGTGAGCCTCGACCGCTCCACGATTTACGCGCCGATCGATGGCGAAGTGATCTCCCGCAACGTCGATGTCGGCCAAACGGTTCAAGCCAGCATGACCGCCCCGGTCCTTTTCGTGATCGCCAACGATCTCGCCAAAATGCAGATCGATACCGCGGTGTCCGAATCCGACATCGGGGGCATCGAGGAGAAGCAGCAGGTCAACTTCTCGGTGGACGCTTTCCCCACGCGCACCTTTCACGGGGTTGTCGCCCAAGTGCGCAACGCCGCCGCCACCAACCAAAACGTGGTCACCTACGACACCGTCATCAGCGTGGAGAACAAGGACAAGAAGTTGCGTCCGGGCATGACGGCGAACGCCTCGATCATCATTGCGCAAAAGGAAGGCGTGCTGAAGGTTCCCAATGCCGCCCTGCGCTTCCGTCCCCCCGGCGCCACCAACGGCCCCGCGGGTGGCGGCATGATGGGGGCCGGCGGTCCTCCCGGCGGCGGCGGGGGCATGGGTCCCGGTGCGGGAATGGCCGGGGGCGGTCGTGGCCCGGGCGGCGGCGGTGAAGGCGGCCGACGGGGCGAAGGCGGTGGCGGTGGCGGTGGCGGTCGTCCTGGCGGTGCGGGTGGTCCCGGCGGCTCGGGCGGTCCCGGGGGTGGGGGCGGCCGCGGTCGTGGCGAACGTTCTTCCACACGCACGGTCTATGTGTTGGCACCGGGCAATGCCGCGGAAGGCAAAGCCGCCACGTTGAAACCCATTCAGATTAAGACCGGCATCAGCGACGGCTCGTTCACCGAGGTCACGGAGGGCTTGGCTGAGAACGATGTCGTGGTGGTCGGGATGAACCTCACCGCCAGTCCCGGCGCGGCGCCGGCGGCGAATCCCTTTGGCGGCGGCCGCCGTTTCTGAGCCCGCCCGGCATGACCAACATCATCCAATTGGAGCGCATCAACAAGGTGTACCACACCGGCGAGGTGGATGTGCATGCGGTGCGCGATGTTTCCCTGACCATCGGCGCCGGTGAATTCGTCGCCATCATGGGCTCCAGTGGTTCGGGCAAGTCCACGATGATGAATATCGTCGGCTGCCTCGACCGGCCCACCAGCGGCCGGTATTTGCTCGACGGGGTGGATGTGTCGGACCTCCACCGCGATCAATTGGCCACGATCCGCAACCAAAAAATCGGTTTCGTCTTTCAAGGTTTCAACCTGCTCTCCCGCACCTCCGCGTTGGAGAACGTCGAATTGCCGATGCTCTACACCCGCACGCCCGTCAGCGCCCGGCAGCAACGCGAACGGGCCACCGCCGCGTTGGAGTCGGTGGGGCTGGGGCAGCGCGCCGACCATCATCCCAACCAGCTTTCCGGCGGCCAGCAGCAGCGCGTGGCCATCGCCCGTGCCCTCGCCAACCAGCCCGCCTTGATTCTCGCCGACGAACCGACCGGCAACCTCGACACCCAGACGAGCATCGAAATCATGGGGGTCTTCCAGAAGCTGAACAATTCCGGGATCACCATCGTGATGGTCACCCACGAACTGGACATCGCCAGCTACACCCGGCGCAACATTATCATGCGCGACGGCCGGGTGGTGAGCGACCTGCCCGTGGCCAACCGCCTCATCGCCGAGGAGGAAATCGCCAAATTGCGCGCCGCCCAAAAGGCGGTCCAACTCGCCCCATGAAAATCTTCGCCACCTTCCGCATCGCCCTGCGCGCCCTGCGGCGCAACAAGTTGCGCACCGTCCTCACCATGCTGGGCATGGTCATCGGCGTGGGCGCGGTCATCGCCATGGTCAGCATCGGCAACGGCGCCAAAGCCCAGGTCGAGGCCCAAATCGCCAGCCTGGGGCAAAACGTGGTCCTCATCTTCTCCGGCAGCACCTCCCGCGGCGGCGTGCGCACGGGCTGGGGCAGCGCCGGCACCCTCAGTATCGAAGACGCCGAGGCCATCCAGAAGGAAATCCCCGAGGTCGTCGCCGCCAGTCCCGAAGTCCGCGGTTTCAACCAAGTCGCTTCCGGCAACGACAATTGGTACACTTCCGTACTGGGCGAGTCCGAGGATTACCTGGATATCCGCACCTGGCCGCTGCAGGACGGCATGATGTTCACCGACCAGGATGTCCGCGGCGCCACCAAGGTGGCGGTCGTGGGCCAGACCACCGCCCGCCAGCTCTACGGCGATGAAAGCCCCGTCGGCCAGATCATCCGCATCAAAAACGCCCCCTTCCGCATCGTCGGCGAACTCGCCCCCAAGGGTCTGTCCGTCATGGGCAGCGACCAGGACGACGTGGTCCTGGTGCCCTACACCAGCTCCATGAAGCGGCTGGGCGGCGGCACCATGCTCCGCTCCATCAGCGCCCAGGCGGCCAACGAAAAGGAACTCGCCAACGTTCAGGAGGAAATCACCGAGCTCTTGCGCCAGCGCCACCGCATCCAACCGGGCCGGGATGATGATTTCACGGTGCGCACCCAGCAGGAAATTGCCGAGGCCGCCACCGCCACGTCCAAGGTCATGACCGTCCTGCTCGCCGCCATCGCCGGCGTGTCGCTCCTAGTCGGCGGCATTGGCATCATGAACATCATGCTCGTCAGCGTCACGGAGCGCACCCGCGAGATTGGCATCCGTATGGCCGTGGGCGCGCACGGTCGCGACATCCTCATGCAATTCCTCATTGAGGCGGTCACCCTGAGCGTGATCGGCGGCATCATCGGCATCGCGCTGGGCGTGGGGGTTTCCAAAGCCCTGGCCACCTACATGAACTGGCCCACCCTTACTTCGACCAGTTCCATTGTGATCGCCTTCCTCTTCAGTGCCGCCGTCGGCATTTTCTTCGGCTTCTATCCCGCCCGCAAAGCCTCCCACCTCGACCCCATCGACGCCCTGCGGTACGAGTGAGTGGGGTGCCGCTTCCAACTCCGTAGGCTTAGGCAGTTTGGCTGGCCATAGCGGTGGCAACTGGTCCCTAAGCCTGCAATCGGACCCGACTCTTGGGCGCCGGCTCTAGCTTTCCGCCGATTCAGCGGGTTCGCCACGGGAGTCCTAATAAATGCCCGCTGATGTTGCATGGTCAATAGGGACGGCCGGTTTTGGGCCTCCAGCCTAAAAACGAAAGTCAAAGTTCGAATATCGCCGTCCAGAGCGACGCGCGGTGCTTTGGCGGCGTGCCCAGATCCGGGCAACCCCGAAGGTTGTTGGAGCTTGGCCCGGTGTACCCCGCGAGGTATCGAATTCATTTGGGGCTCATCGCCCCGGAGGTGGCGGGGGAAACTACCGGGTGCGCCTGCCGGCCGAAGGCTTAGCCTCCGGCCGGTGCGTGAGTCGGTCCACTTCTAATTCACGAGGGCCAGCTCGCCCAGCAGAATCTGGTCGTGCGCTTTGGCGATGGCGATGCGCAGCATTAACGTGATCGTTCCGGCGGTGACGAATGCGGCCTGCCTGCTGGTGTAACAAACCGGCGTCGTGGAGCCCAGCGTCACGGCATCATCCCATCGCACCACCGCCACGTTTGGTGTGGTCATCTCGGTCAGTCGTACTTGCGTGATATGGGTGCCGGGTGTCCCGATCACCTGATAACAAACCCTGACTCCATTGATCGTCGTGCCGGCGGGCACACTCAGGCCAAGTTGGACCCATTGGAGTTGCTCTGCCGTTACGAGGCCTGCCGCGGAGATGACCAGCGCGGTGCTGGGACCGGAGTAAGGGCTCACGGTCAACGACGAGGGGGGGCCTGCCGGGCCCACGGCGGTGGCGGTCAGCGGACTGAAGCAGAGCTTGGGTTCAAACAACGTCTTGGCGGAGATAATAGTGCTCATGGAACAATTTGGTTCTGGTTTGGAAGTCCCGAACTCGAGCAACCGCATCCGCGGCCGACTCTTACGCCCGTGGCTTCCATTAATACATGCGCAAAGCAAGGGCCAAAAGGGTGATCAAGTTTGGTAATTCTTTTCCCAAGCCGGGTCCGAATCAAAACACCTCCCCGACAACCCTGGTGGTGTTTCGGGCACGCTGCCATTTCCGGAGGGGTGAATCCTTCCCGGGTGCCGGGGGCGGGGCGAAAAGCTCTCGGCCGCGCTCCGGCCCTGCTTGGGAACTAGCGATCGTGGGTTGGCGGGCCTCCACAGGGGCGGTTTTCCTCATCGGCGACTCCAATCCGCGACCGCCTGCGCCGAGGTTTGGCATGAGGGATGGTTTCACCCGGTTGCCAGCGACGAGAACGTTTTACCAATAGCACCAAGCCGCTCCAATGTTCCGGCCGCGATCTTGACGGGACGCCGTGGCGCGATGCGCTCCACCCTCCCGCCCGCCTTTCGGCCCGCCGCTGGAAAATCCACTTCCCCCGGCCGCAGTTCCGGGGTATCTAAAACCCGCGTCCGCGCGGCGGCGGAAGCGTTCTTCCGGCCGCCTTGCCCGACGCCGACCGATTTGTTTTCGTCATGCCGCTGCTGCAGATCAACCACCTGACGCTCGACTTCGTCCTGGGCGGCCGCGCCCTCCGCGCGGTGGATGATGTGTCGCTGTCCATCGCGGCCGGCGAAACGCTTTGCTTGGTGGGGGAAAGCGGTTGCGGCAAGAGCGTCACCGCCCAGTCGATCGCCCGCTTGGTTCCCACGCCGCCCGCCCAGTACGCCGGTGGTGAGATTTTGCTTCAGGACCGGGACGTGCTCCGCATGAAGCCCGCGGAATTGCGCGCGATCCGTGGCGGGGTGGTGGGTTATATTTTCCAGGATCCCGGCGCTTCCTTGAATCCCGTTTTCCGTGTCGGTGACCAAATCCGGGAAGCCCTGCGTTTGCACCGCCCCGCCCAGGCGGGGCCGGACGAAGTCGTCCGCTTGTTGAAGCTGGTCGGCATTCCGGCCCCGGAATCCCGGGCGCGCGATTATCCGCACCAACTCTCCGGCGGCATGCAGCAGCGGGTCATGATCGCCATGGCCCTCGCCGCCGAGCCGAAGCTGCTGGTGGCCGATGAACCGACCACCGCGCTCGATGTCACCATTCAGGCGCAAATCCTCGATTTGCTCCGGGATTTGAAGCGGCGCCTGGGCATGAGCATCCTGCTGATCACCCACAACTTGGGGATTGTGGGCGACATGGCGGACCGCGTGGCGGTGATGTACGCCGGCCAGGTGGTCGAAACCGCCCCTGCGCGCGAATTGTTGCGGCGCCCGCTGCATCCCTACACGCGGGCGTTGATGAATTCGGTGCCCAAACTCCAGGCCAACCTCCGGCGACTCCCGGCGATTCCGGGCAATGTGCCCAACTTGGGCGATTTCCCGACCGGGTGCCGGTTCGCCCCCCGCTGTCCGGTCGCCCGACCCGAATGCGCCGGCACCGCCCCCGCGTTGGTCGAGGTCGAACCCGGCCGCCACGTCCGCTGCCCTTACTTTGCCACTGTGTGAACCTCCTCGCCGTCCAAGATTTGAAGGTGCATTACCCGGTCAAACACGGCGTGTTCAGCCGGGTGCGCCAATGGGTCCGCGCCGTGGATGGCGTGAGTTTCACCCTCGCCGCCGGGGAAACCCTCGGTTTGGTGGGCGAAAGCGGCTGTGGCAAATCCACCCTTGGCCGCGCGATTGTGAAACTAGTGGACCCCACCGCCGGACAAATTCTCTTTGAAGGGGAGGACATCGCCGGTCTGCACGGCGCCGCCCTGCGCGCCCGGCGCCGCCGGTTCCAAATGATTTTTCAGGATCCGTACGGGTCACTCAACCCCCGGATGAACGTTCGCGAGATCATCGGCGAAGCTTTGGATATCCACCGGCTCACGCCCACCCCCGCGGCGCGGGAAGCCCGCGTGGCCGAATTATTGCGCGCCGTCGGTTTGGATCCCGTCCACGCGCGGCGCTATCCCCACGAGTTCAGCGGCGGCCAGCGGCAACGCATTGGCATCGCGCGCGCACTGGCTGTCGAGCCCGCGCTGATTGTCTGCGACGAACCGGTGAGCGCCTTGGATGTCTCCGTCCAAGCCCAGATCATCAATTTGTTGCAGGACCTCCAAGAGCAGCGCAGACCGGCGTATCTCTTCATCGCACACGACCTCGCGGTGGTGGAGCACATCAGCCACCGCGTCATGGTAATGTATCTGGGCCGGGTGGTGGAGCTCGGGCCGTCGCGCGCCGTGGTGGCCGAGCCGAAGCACCCCTACACCCAGGCGCTGATTTCGGCCGTCCCCGAAGTGAACCCCGACCGGCCCCGCACGCGGACCATCCTGCCCGGCGACGTGCCCTCCCCGATCCACCCGCCCTCCGGCTGCCCGTTCCACCCGCGTTGTCCGCTGGCGCAACTGCCGCTTTGCTCCGCCGAAGTGCCCGCCTTGCGCGAAGTCACCCCCGGCCATTGGGCCGCGTGCCACTTCGCGCAGTGAGCCCGCCCCGCCTCAGGTTTTTGGCTTGGCCGTGAGTTCCAAAAAGCCCTGCAAATGGCGCAGGCGGGTCGGGTGCCGCATTTTGCGGAGCGCCTTGGCCTCGATCTGCCGGATGCGTTCCCGCGTGACGCGGAACTGGCGGCCCACTTCCTCCAGCGTCTGCGAATCGCCGTCCCCCAGCCCGAAGCGCATTTCCAACACCTGCCGCTCGCGTTCGTTCAAGCTGCCCAGGATGTCCCCGAGCTGGTCCTTGAGCAGGCGGAAGCTGGTCTTTTCCGAGGGGTTCACCCCGGCCTTGTCCTCCAGGAAATCGCCGAAGCAAGCTTCTTCGCCGTCGCCGGTGGGCGTTTGGAGGGAGATGGGTTGCTGCGACATCCGGAGCATCGCGCGCACGCGTTCCGCGGGGATTTGCAATTCGTCCGCGAGTTCCTCCCCCGTCGGTTCGCGACCCAGCTCCTGCTGCAGCCGCCGTTGCACCCGCAGGAGCTTGTTGATCGTCTCGATCATGTGCACCGGGATGCGGATCGTGCGCGCCTGGTCCGCGATGGCCCGCGTGATGGCCTGCCGGATCCACCAAGTGGCGTAGGTGGAAAACTTGTAGCCGCGGCGGTACTCGAATTTTTCCACCGCGCGCATCAGGCCCATGTTGCCCTCCTGGATCAGGTCGAGGAAGGACAGGCCGCGGTTGGTGTACTTTTTCGCGATGGAAATCACCAGGCGGAGGTTGGCCTCCACCATTTCGGTTTTCGCCGTCACCGCCTGGGATTCCGCTTCGGCGAATTCCGCGTGGGCGCGCAAAAATTCCTCCGGGGTCAATCGGACAAAGGTCTCCAATTCGGTGAGCTTGGCCTTCGCCGCCCGCCGCTCCTCGGACCCCACCGCCGGATCGGCCTGCGTTTGCAGGCAGCCCTGCACCTGGTCGCACAGGTTGTCCGCCATCCGCGCCAATTCCTCCACCACCCGGGGTTTGTAGTGGAATTTGGGGATCAGGGCGCGCAGGCGTTTGACCGTGCGGGGATACTCTTTCTCCCGCCGTTCCAGGTCCGCGTATTGCGCGGCGGCCTCCGCCTCCACCGTGGCCACCTGTCGCGCCAATTTGCGCAAACTTTTGAGATACTCCTCCCGGACCGGCATTTTGGCGTCCACCACCACCCGGTCGAAGCGTTCCTTGGGCGGCTGGCTCAGCAACTTCTCCGCCACCGCCAGGTGTTCGCGGGCGGCGAACCCGAAGCCGAGGAGCAAGTCGTTCCCCTGCGTGACCGCTGCTTCGATGCGTTGCGAAATCGCCACCTCCTGTTCCCGCGTCAGCAGCGGCACCTGCCCCATCTGCTTGAGGTACATCCGCACCGGGTCGTCCAAATTGTCCAGGCGCAACCCGTCTTCGGCCGCCTCCGTCTCCGGGGTGCGGACGACATCCACCTCCGCCGGATCGACGATTTCGATCTCCAAATTGCGCAGGTGCAAATGGATTTCATCCAAGTCCGCGGCCGCCAGTTCGCTGTCGGTCAACGCATCGTTGAGGTCGGTCGTGGTGAGGTGGCCCTGTTCCTGCGCCAGGCGCACCAGTTCGCGCACTTTTTCGGCCACGTTCACCGTGGTCGAGCGGCCGGGCGGCGGCGGGGCCGGCGGGGAAGGGAGGGACTCCGCGGGGGGTGCGGGAGCGGCTTTAGCCTGCGATCGGGGCATAGTTTGCCTTTGGTTCTTTGGGTTGGTCGCCAAATTCCATGGGGGCAGATTGTGGTTCCCAGCCGGGCGCGTCAAGCCGCTAAATCCAGCCGGCGCCGAACTCCGCCGGCCCCCCGGAGCGGGGCGTCCACCGTCGGCTCACCACCCTCCGCAAATCAATGTAGTCCATGGCGGCCATTTGTCAAATTGGTCCCCCCCGTCGGGGCCGCTCCGGAGGTGAACCGCGCGGGCAGTTCCCGGGCGGCGGCCAGGCGGTCCAGGTATTCCCCCCGCGGGATGGCCACCGCCCCCAGGGGCGCGGTGGCCGGCGTGACCTGTTGCACGTCAAAGAGCGCGAAGCCCCCCGCCCGCAGCCGCTCCACCAAATGCCACAACGCCACCTTCGACGCATCCGTGGCTCGGTGAAACATCGATTCTCCCGCGAACAATCCCCCCACCGCCACGCCGTACACCCCGCCCACCAGTGTCTCCCCGGCCCGGCATTCCACGCTGTGGGCATGTCCGGCCCGGTGCAGCTCCAGGTAGGCCGCGGCCAATTCCGGGCTGATCCACGTTTGTTCGCGCCCCGGGGCGGACGCCGCGCAACCCGCCACCACGCCCGCGAAATCCTCATCCCACGTGACCCGGTAAACTTCCCTGCGCCGTACCCGCGCCAGACTCCGCGAC
Organism: uncultured Pedosphaera sp.; assembly: GCA_903930565.1. Taxonomy (GTDB): domain Bacteria; phylum Verrucomicrobiota; class Verrucomicrobiia; order Limisphaerales; family Pedosphaeraceae; genus CAIXFN01. The sequence continues at coordinate 23,418 of CAIYZC010000228.1, read as the reverse complement.
ACCCGGAAACCGTCCAGCGGCAGGATTCCCCGCGGATCCGGACTCCACCAAGTCACCGGCCGGGCAGACCAAGGAAAAATCCCGGCCCGATAGGCCGCCAACAGCCGCGGCACCCCCAGGCCTCCACCCACCGCCACCCACCCTTCGGGGCTCGCGCTCCGCGGATCGGGAAAAGGATCGTCCGGCCCGAGCCGGACGGGGAAATCAAGCGCCGGGGGCGTCATCTTCCGGCTCGTCCCCGGGTTCGACTGTGGGCGCCCCGTCCGCCGCGGGGGACGGCGGCTCCGCGCGCGCGCTCACCAAAGCGTTGAGAAAGAAGCCCGCCACCTCCATCGCCCACAGATATTGGATGTTTTCCGGTTTCACCGCCGCGCGTGTGGCCGCCGGATCCTCGGGCGCGCCCAGCGCCAACCACCCCCCCACCCGGACGTCATTAATCACCTGCAGCAGCCACTCCAAATCCCCGGGCGCCACGGTCATCCGCACGCCTTGTTTGCGCGGGCTGAAGCGCCCGGGCGTGTCGAGCCACTCCCGCACGCGTGTGCGGTGCCCCGTTTGCTGTTCGGCCAAGGCCGATTGGAGCAGCGCTTCGTCCTCGGGACGGTCCTCCCCGCGGCTCAATTCATGGTGGCCCGCCGGCACCAGCGGGTACAACCCCAGCAGGTGGCTGAGCGCGTGGTGCTCTCGTTTCTCCAATTCGAACTCCCAACCCGCCTCCGTGGCTTGGCGCAATTTCATTCAGTCGCGCTCCATGGTGGCGTGCAGGCTGTAGCCCTGGAGTTGATGCACGTAATGCTCCGCCTTTTCCATACTCTCCCGGACCAGCACGCTCCGACCCTCATGATGGACTTGGAGCATGTGCCGCTCGGCCCGTACCTTCGACCAGCCAAAAACGGTTTGGAAAACGTGCGTCACATACTCCATGAGGTTCACCGGATCGTTCCAGCAAATGACCAACCAACCCGGCTCCGGGGTCGTCGCCGGTTGTTCGGCAGGCTCCAGGTCGGGGAGAATTTCGGGGGTCGCGGTCTCGGCCATGGGTTAAAACTACCCCCCGCCACCGTGCCCGCCAATGGCAAAAGGGGCGGCCGGCACTCCCCCCCGGCGGGCGTCCGGCTTTTAGGGGCGGCGGCAGCCGGGCGGCCGATCCCGGGCCGGTGGGCGGGGGTGGGCGCCTTTTCGTCGCCGCGGTGTCCAGGGTCCGCAAAGTCCCGGGGGGCAGGGCTTTGCGTGCGTCCCGAGGGGGTGGGCGCCGGGGGAGCGCAATTTCGATTGCACTCCCCCGGGGCGGATGCTAGGGTGAAGCTGCAACGATGCCGCGTAAGGCTCCCCAAAGCCTACGCGGCGGTTTTGCATAATATACGGCATTTAACACGAGATCGCTTAATGAGTGACGCAACAACGGCCGCCCCCGCTTCGGGCGGCACCCTCAAGGTTTCCAAGGTTTCCGAAGCCATCATCCGCATCGCGGGCAATTCGCAGGACGGGATTCAGGCCATTGGCGGTTTTCTGGCCCGGCTGGCCGGGCGCAGCGAGCAGGAGGTCATGACCCACATGACCATTCCCGCCACCATTTCGGGCGGTCCCTCCATTTTCCAAGTCCGCATCGGTTCCGGGGAAGTCCTCAGCTCGGGCGACGAAGCCGACGTGTTGCTGGCGTTTTACCAACACTCCTACGACGAACACATCGCTTCCCTGAAAAAGGGCGGGATTGTGCTGTACGATTCGGACCACATCAAACCAAACCCGGATTGGGAAAGCCTCTACCACCACGTGGGGGTGCAGATTTCCGGCCTCACCGTGGAGGCCATCGGCGGGACGGCGAAGGACAAGGGCAAGAACATCTATGCTTTGGGGCTGGTGGCCAAGATGTTTGATCTAAACGTGGCCAAGCTGGAAAAGCTGATCGGCGAACGCTTTACCAGCAAAGACCCCAGCATTTTGAACAACGCCATGGCGGCGTTCCACGCGGGCTACAGCCATTCGCTGGGCCATGTGATTGAAACCTTCGCCTTCGTGGACAGCCAGAAAAAGGGCCGTCCCCAAGTCGTCATGAATGGCAATGAAGCCCTCGCTTACGGCTTGATCGCCGCCGGCGTCCGTTTCGGCGCCGGTTATCCGATCACGCCTTGGTCGGACATCATGGAGCTGCTGCGCCGGGAATTGCCCAAGTACGGGGGCAACTTCATCCAGTGCGAGGACGAGATTGCTTCGATTTCCATGGCCATCGGCGGCAGCTACGGCGGGCGCGTGTCCGTGACGGGTTCCAGCGGTCCCGGGATTTCGCTCAAGACCGAGGCCCTCGGCTGGGCGGTCATGGCCGAAATGCCCCTCGTGGTCGTGGACATCCAACGCGGCGGCCCCTCCACCGGCATGCCCACCAACGTGGAGCAGTCGGACTTGAACATCGCCTGCTTCGGCGGTCACGGCGATTCCCCCCGCGTGGTGCTCGCGCCCGCGGATGTCGAGGATTGCTTCTACAGCGCCATCGAGGCGGTGAACATCGCCCGCAAGTTCAGCGTGCCGGTGATTTTGCTCTCCGACCAGGCCATCGCCTCCCGGATCGAAGCCTTCCCCGAACCGAATTTGGAAGTGTTGTGCCAGGATATCTCGCCCGACCTGACGCCGGTGGCGGAACACAAGCCCTACGATTTGTCGGCCGCGGGCGGCGTGACCCGCCACTTGGCCCCCGGGACGCGGATCGAAAACGGCAAATACCCCGTCGCGACGGGCTTGGAGCACGACGAATACGGGCATCCGACCGGTTCGCCGAAGCTGCACATGCAGATGAACGCCAAGCGCCGCCAGAAATTGCAGACCCTGGCCGCCGAGCTGCCCGTGCCGGCGATTTATGGCCCCAGCGAAGGCAATGTTTTGCTCGTCGGTTGGGGTTCCACCAAGGGTCCGATCAAGGAAGCCGTGGACCGCGCCCGCGCCGCCGGGGACAGTGTGTCGGCCATTCACCTGCGGCACATCTCGCCGCTGCCGCCCGGTTTGGAAAACATTTTCGCCGGTTTTAACCACGTGCAAGTGGTCGAAATGAACGATGAAGGCCTGTATGGCTACGGGCAGTTGGGCGCCGTGCTGCGCGCCCGGTTCGGCGATGGCAAAATCCGCGGCCTGACCAAGACCGACGGCCTGACCTTCAAGGTGAAGGAAATCGTGGAACGAGCCCGCGTCAACGTGGCGACCGGACTGCGCAAGTTTTAAGCTGAACCCCAGCCCCCCCACTATAATTATGAGTTCTCCCCTCACCGACCTCCCTGTCCGCGGCGGCAACATCACCGCGGTGCCCGCCGGCGCCCCGCTGGAGCGCAAAGGCCTGACCAAGAAGGAAATCGCGGCCGACCATCCCACTTGGTGCCCCGGCTGCGGCGACTTCTCCGTGCTCGCCCTGTATTTCAAGCTGATCGAAAAGCGCAAGTTGTGGCATGAAAAGATCACGACGGTGGCGGGGATCGGCTGCTCCAGCCGGTTCCCCTACTTCGTCCAAGCCCACGGCGTCCATTACATCCACGGCCGGGCGCTGCCCTTCGCCAGCGGCATCTCGCTTTCCCGCCCGGATTTGCATTTGTTCGTGTTCGGCGGCGACGGCGACGCCTTCTCCATCGGCGGCAACCACTTCACGCACACCGCCCGCAAGAACATCAAGATGACCTACGTGGTCATGGACAACTGGGTGTACGGCCTGACCAAGAAGCAGACCTCCCCGACCTCCCCGATCGGTTTCAAGAGCAAGACGGACGTGGGCGGTGCAACCGACCAGCCCATCAACCCGATGAAACAGGCGATCGCCGCGGGCGCCACCTTCGTGGCCCGCACGACCCACACGAATCCGAACCACGTGCTCGCCATGATGGAAGCCGCGATGGACCACGACGGGTTCAGCTTCATCGAATGCCTCAGCGAATGCGTCGAGTTCTATGAAGGCGCCTTCGACGCCTCGAACCCGCGCAAGGGCGGCGTGTTCAACACCGTCCCCGCCGACCATGATGTCACGGACGAAATCGCCGCCTACAAACTGGCGGGCGAACCGTTCCCCGGCCGCTTCGGCATCTTCTATCAAGCGCCGCGCGCCACGAAGAACGCGAACGAAGCCAAGATCATCGCCGCCGCCCGCGAAAAGACCGCCGGCATGAAGGACTGGCAGATTCTCCAGAAGTCCTTCGACCGCTTGAAGTAATTCCCCGCGCCCGGCCGGAGGGAGCCCCTTGGGGGGGCTGTCTCCGGCCGGTGTCATTTCCGCCAGCCGCCGATTCCCGCCCGGCCCGGCCAATTTGGCCGGCGGGCTTTCCCGTCCCCCCAACCAAGCAGTTCACCATGCCCATCTACGAATTCGCCTGTTCGCACTGCCGGGTCGTGTACAATTTCTTCTCCCCCCGGATCAACCCCGAACGCACGCCCGTCTGTCCCAAGTGCGGGAACCGCAAGCTCAAGAAGCAGCTGAGCACGTTTGCCCTCACGCGCGGCGGGCGGGAAACGGATCCGCCGGCGGGGGAGGGCGCCCCGGGGGCGGGCGACGTGGAAGGGAATGATCTCGGGATGCCGGACTTGGAAGATCCCAAACTGGCCCGTGCCATGGGTGAAATGGAGCGGGACATGGCAGGCATGGACGAAAGCAACCCGCGCCATCTGGCGCATCTGATGCGCAAAATGCAGGGCCTGTTGCCCGGCGGCGCGATGCCCAAGGACATGGAAGCCGCCATCAAGCGCCTGGAGGCGGGCGAGGATCCCGAAAAAATCGAGGCGGACATGGGGGATGTGCTGGGGGATTTTCTCGGGGAAGGCCCCGGCCCCGGTGGGGCCGGCGGTGGGGGCCGCGGCGGAGCGTATCAGCACGACGCCGGGCTGTACGATTACTGAACCCGCGCCATGCCCCACCTGCACGAAAAGATTGATTTCACCGTGGCCCTCCTGATCGTCCGGGAGCACCGCGTGCTGCTGGTCCACCATCGGGGTTTGGACAAGTGGCTACCGCCCGGCGGGCACATTGAGCTCGACGAGGACCCCGAGCAGGCGGCCTTGCGCGAAGGGTTTGAGGAAACGGGTTTCGAGATCGAGTTGCTCGGCGACCGGCCGCCCACCAGCGGCGACGGCACCCGCGCCTTGATCGCCCCGCGTTTTTTGGACCTGCACCGCATCAGCGCCACCCACGATCACATCGGCATGATGTATTACGCCCGGCCGCGGGCGGGGGCGCTGGCACTCGCCGCCGCCGAGCACCATGATTTGCGGTGGTGCACGGCGGCGGAGTTGGACACCCTGCAGCCCCCCATGAGCGCGGCCGTAAAGTGGTATTGCCTGCAAGCGCTGGCGGAAATCCCGGGTTGACCGCATGGCCGCCCCGCTCGAATTGACGCCGTCCGCCCGGCTCCGGCTGCGGTTGACCTGCTACACGCTGGAGGGTTTGAACAGCCTCGCCGCCGCGTATTATTTCAACTACCTGTTTTTCTACATGCGGGACCATTTTGGGTTCGGCAACCGGGAGAACCTGTGGCTGACCGCGGTGCATGGTTTCTGCTACACGCTCTCGGCGTGGAATGCCGGCCGGTTCGCCCAAAAATTTGGATATTTGTTCACGCTGCGCCTGGGGTTCGGCGGCATGGGCCTGGCCCTGGCGCTGGGAGGGCTGATTCCCCGGTGGCTGGGTTTTCAAGGCGCCGCCTTGGGGGTGGAGTTCGGCGTGTTGTTGCTCTGGACCTTCAGCATGTGCCTGACTTGGCCCACCCTGCAGGCGGTGCTCAGCCGGTGCGAGGCCGCGGGCAGAATGGCCCGGACGGCCGGCACGTACAACGTCGTGTGGGCGGGCTGCGCGGCGGTCTCCTATCTCACCGGCGGGGCGCTCCTCGAGAAATTTGGCGGCGAAACCTTGTTCTGGTTGCCCGTAGGGTTGCATGTCCTGGAACTGATCCTCCTGCTCACCCTGCCCCGCGAATTGCCCGCCACTCCGTCCGCGGCCGCGGCCACCCCGGCGGCGCCGCGGCCGAACCCCCGCCCGATCGCCCGCGTGCGGACCTTTCTGCTGTTGGGCTGGCTGGCGAACCCGTTTGCCTATATGGCGATCAACGGAATCCTGCCGGTGATCCCCAAGCTGGCCGATCATTTGGGTTTGAGCCACGCGTACGCCGGGCTGGTGTGTTCAGTCTGGTTTTGGGTCCGGTTGACGGCGTTTTTCGCCCTGTGGTTCTGGCCGGGCTGGCATTACCGGTTCCGCTGGCTGCTGGGGGCTTTCGTCGCTCTGGCCCTGAGTTTTGCGTGCATCCTGCTCAGTCCGAACGTGCCGGTGCTCATCGCCGCCCAAATCGTGTTCGGCTCCGCGGCCGGGTTGATCTATTATTCCTCCCTGTTCTATTCGATGGATGCCGGGGAATCCACCGGCAAGCGGGGCGGCTTTCACGAGGCTGCGATTGGCTTCGGCGTTTTTGGCGGACCCGCCATCGGGGCGGGGGCCCTGGCGCTGCTGCCGCACACTCCCAACGCCGGTGTTCTGGCCATCAGCGGCGCGCTGGCGTTGGGTTTGGTCCCGTTCCTTTGGATCTACCGGCGCGGACTCCACCCGCGCGGCCCCGCCTTGCCCTCCTGACCGCCATTCGTTACGATGCGCCCCACAGTCGGGTTGCCTCGGACGCGGCGGCCCCCATTTTAATGACCAAATCATCCCCAGCAACGGATCGCCCGGTGCGTGTCGGCCTCATCTCCCTGGGCTGCGCGAAGAATCTTGTCGACGCGGAGATCATGCTCGGCTCCCTCATGCAGGGCGGGGTGGAGATCACGAACGACGCCGCGGAAGCGGACGTGGTGATCGTGAACACCTGCTCCTTCATCGATTCCGCCCAAGAGGAGAGCGTGGACACCATCCTCCAATCCGGCGAACTGCGCGACGCCCGGAACCGCGGCCAGGGCTTGATCGTCTCCGGCTGCCTGCCGCAACGGTTCCGCGAGGAATTGCCCAAACTGCTGCCCGAGGTGGACGCTTTCATGGGCATTGATCAAGTGGCGCAGGTCACCACGATCGTGCACCAAGCGCTCGCCCACCGGCAGGAACGTCTGGCGGCCCAAGCGCCCGCCAAAGCGTCCGGGAAAAAGGGCAAGGCCGCCATCGTTGACCGCTTTGCCGAATTGGACCGAAACCGGGATTTGACGGCCCACGAGGCCGAAGAAAGCCTTCGCGCCACCCCGCAATTCGGTCAGACCCGGCAAGTGGTGGCCCCCAAGGGAGAAAAAGCCGCGCCCCCCGCGCCGGCGGTGCCGTTGAGCCAGGTGACCGCGCGTCCCGTCTACATTCCCGATTTCGCGACCCCGCGCTTCCGGCTCACTCCGCAGCACTTCGCTTACGTCAAAATCGCCGAAGGCTGCAACCATCCGTGCAGCTTCTGCATCATTCCGCGGATGCGCGGGGCGCACCGCAGCCGCGAACAGGCCGACGTGGTGCGCGAGGCGCGGCAACTCGTCGCCGACGGCGTCAAGGAGTTGAACCTGATCTCGCAGGATTCCACTTACTACGGCTTGGATTTGCGCGCGGGGCACACTCCGAACATCGCTTCGCCCGCGAAATTCAAGGCCGCCGCGGAAGCCCTGCCCGCGGACGCCACCACCCTGGCGACACTCCTGCGGGAACTCGACACGATCACGGGCGATTTTTGGATCCGCCTGCTCTACACCCATCCGGCGCACTGGACCGACGAGTTGATCGCGACCATCGCCGCCTGCCCCAAGGTGGCGCGGTACGTGGACATGCCGCTCCAGCACATCCACGAAAACATGCTGGAACGGATGCGGCGCGAAACCTCGCAGCAATACATCGTGGATTTGGTGGCCAAAATCCGCGCCGGCATCCCGGGGATCGCGTTGCGCACCACGTTCATCGTCGGTTTTCCGGGCGAGACCGAGGCGTATTTCGAAAGTTTGTTGGACTTCATTCGCACCACGAAGTTTGAGCGGCTCGGCATTTTCACTTATTCCCAGGAGGACGGCACGCGCGCCGGGCGCATGGCCGGGCAAATTCCCGACGCGGTCAAACGCGAGCGCCGCGACCGGGCCATGGCGGCCCAGTTGGAAGTCGCGCGCGGCGTCGCCGCGTCGTACGTGGGCCGGGAAATCCGGGTGCTGGTCGAAGGCGAAACCAGCGCGGCGGAACTCCGCAAGGCCAACCTGAGCTCGTGGGAGCACGGTTTGATCCGCGAGACCGACGCCGGGGCGCGTGGATTGAAGGGCCGCTTCCTGACCGCGCGCGGCGAGGCGGACGCCCCGGACATCGATGGGCGCGTTTATGTGCGGGGCAAATTGCCCCGCGGCGAGTTCGCCCGCGTCCGCGTGCTGGCGCACACCGATTACGATCTCATTGCCGAGCCGGTCTGAGCCCGGCCCCCCACCACCATGTCCACCCCGGTCCCCCTCACCGCCCCACCGGCCCGCCGCTCGCACCTCAAGGACCTCGATTACTCGGTCGTCCAGCAATGCATGCACTGCGGGCTGTGCCTGCCGACGTGCCCGACTTACGACGCCACCAAACTGGAGCGCAACAGTCCCCGCGGGCGCATTGCGCTCATGCGCGCCATTGCGGACGACCGGTTGGAGCCCACGGCGGCGTTCGCCGACGAAATGTATTTCTGCCTGGGCTGCCTGGCCTGCATGACCGCCTGCCCGGCGGGCGTCAATTACGCGGAATTGTTCGAGCACGCCCGCGCCGAGGCGGAGGCCAGCGGGGTCATGCAATCCACGCGGCGCGGTTTGATCCGCGGGTTCACCCTGCGGTGGTTGTTCATGGAGCCGAACCGCCTGCGCTTGGTGGGTTTGGGCATGCGGCTGTACCAGCAGCTCGGGCTGGCCTGGTTCGTGCGCCACAGCGGCGTGTTGCGCCTGGTGCCGGCGCGGCTCCGGGAGTTGGAGTCGATGACCCCGCCCGTGCAGGCGCAATTCTCGGACGAACTCATCGCCCCGCGCACCCCGGCCCTCGGGGCGGCCTCCAAATACCGCGTCGCCATGCTCACGGGATGCGCGCAGGATTTGATTTTCAGCGACGTGAACCGCGACACCGTCGAAGTGCTCGCGCGCAACGGCTGCGAGGTCGTCACCCCGCCCACGCAGTTTTGCTGCGGCTCGCTGCACGCCCACAACGGGGAATGGGAGCTTGCCCAACAGCTCGCCCGCAAGCAGCTCGACCAATTCCCGCCGGACCAGTTCGACGCCATCATCACGAACGCCGCCGGCTGTGGTTCCCACCTCAAACATTACGCCAAGTTGCTCGCGGACGACCCGGTGTACCGGGAGCGGGCGGTGGCGTGGGATCACAAGGTGAAGGACATCCATGAATGGCTCGCGCAAATCGGCATCGCCGCGCCGGCCGCCGCCGACGCCCCCGCGCAAAACGTCACCTACCACGAGGCCTGCCATTTGTGCCACGGCCAGAAGATCACCGCCCAACCGCGCCAGGTCCTGCGCGCCATTCCCGGCGTCAAGTTGGTCGAACTCGGGGAGAGCACCTGGTGCTGCGGCAGCGCGGGGATTTACAACCTCATCCAGCCCGCCATGGCCAACGACCTGTTGGACCGCAAACTGGATCATATCCAAGCCACAAAAGCCCTGGTCGTGGCGACCGGCAACCCGGGCTGCCTGTTGCAATTGATCAACGGCGCCCGTAAACGGGGTTTGGAATTGCGCGTGGTGCATCCGGTCTCGCTGCTGGCGGAAGCCTACCGCCGCGGCACCTGAACGACCGCGGTTGGACGCGAGGAGCCCCATGAACCCAGCGGAAACCCAGGTGCGGCGGGCCACGGTGGACGACCTGCCCCAATTGCTCGGGCTCTGGGCGGGGATGCGCTACGCGGCGGAGGAATTGGAACGGCGCCTCACCGATTTCCAAGTGGTCGTGACGGCGGACGGGGTCTTGCTGGGGGCTTTGGCCTTGGAAATGACCGGCGGGCAGGGCCGCCTCCACAGTGAGGCCTTCGAGGATTTCAGCTTGGCGGACGAGTTGCGCGGGCGGTTTTGGGAACGCTTCCAGATCATCGCCGCGAACCATGCCCTCACGCGGTTGTGGACCCGGGAGAACGCACCCCTGTGGAAGCAACTGGGCTTTGCCCCGCCGGACGCGGAGGCCGGGGCCAAATTCCCCGCCGCGTGGCGGCCTTTGGGACCGGATTGGTTGACCCTCGGCCTGCGCGCCGAGGAGGCCTTCGATCCCCGCGTGGAGGCGGGCTTCCAACAATTCCAGGCCGAGGCGCGGGCCCGCAAGGAAAACGCCCAGCGCCGCGCGGTGTTGATCCAGCAGGTGGCCACCGGTTTGGCCGTCATCATCGCCCTCGGGATCATCGTCGCCTCCGTTTACCTCTGGGCGCACCGTAACCGCCTGCCCACCCCCTGAGCGGCCGGGTCGGTACGCAAAAAACCCGGCGGGGGTTGACCCGGCCGGGTGGCGAAAACTCAGTTCCGCGGCGTGAGCGTTTGCGCGATGTCTTCCATCAGCGCCAGCGCGGTCGCCTCCGTGATGTCGGGAGGCGTGAAGTAGCGGGCGGCGACACCGGGGGCGTGGCCGCGCAGGACTTCGGCGGCGGTAGCCTGGCCGATGACCTTGGAATCCTTCAAGCGGATCGCGGTGGCGAGCACGTCCGGCAGGGTGTAAGTGTGGTCGCCCGAGGCTTCCGCCGCGTTCACTTGGTGCGAGGAGACGAGGATCTCGATGACCACGTCCGCCAGTTTGGCGATGGCCTCCCGGTCCTTCACGGCCGGGGCGCCTTCATTTAGGGCCAGGAGTTCCTTGAGTGGGCGGTTGTGAAGCAACTGGGTGGCCACGGCTTGATCCACCAGGGCAACGCCCGCCAACCGGAAGGGCCGGCCGAAGAGGCGTTCCACATCGCGCAGCATTTCGCGGTCCGCGAGGGAGGGGGCGAAGGCATCGCGGGCGACGAGCGCTTGTTGCACCACCGTTTGGCCGGCGGCGCTACCGGCGTCCACGCCGGTGGTGCTGGTGGTGGTCGCCGTGCCGCCGGCGACCTTGACGCCGCTTTGTTCATCCACCAGCGCCCGGTTGATGTAGAGGAGCACGCGCGGGCTCTCCAAGCGGGCGTAGTTGGTGCGGAAGCGTTCGACGATGGCCTGCGCCTGGTCGGGAGCGATCAGCATGGGGGGCAGACCCAGGGGCTTCTGGTCGTAAACATACACCGCCTTTTCGCGCGTGCCCGCGGTCGTGTCCCGGACCACGGCCGGCGTGGTGGCGGGGGCCAAATAAATCGGCACGGGGACCGGCGGCGGCGGTGGCGGGGGCCGTTCGCCCGGCGGGAGTTGTTGGCCCCGGGCGGTGGCGGCCAGCACCCAGGCGGCCGTCAAACAGGACACAAGTGGCTGCTTCATAACAGGCTCCGTGGAGACGGCGGAAGGTCGGTGCTTAATGGGCCTCGCGCACCCGGATGGTGAAGCGCTTGGCCTTGTTGTTCAACGAGACAAAATGCACGGTTTCCTGCGCGTTTTCGGTCAGGATGAGGTTTTGAAAGGGCGTTTCGGCCTCGGTGACAAAGCCTTGGTCGTCCTTGAATTCGCAGTTGATCTGGACCTGGATGCGGCGGCCTTCCCGGTTTCGGATATTGGCGTTCACTTCCAAGCGGCCGTCCTCCAACGTGCGCACTTGGATGCCGCTGCAGGTCACGGAGACTTGCACGCGCGCGGTCATGAGCACGATCGGCTCATGGTTCTCCCGGTCGTTCACGGTGGTGTTCACCGGCACAAACGCGCCGGTATCCTCGGTGGCGCAACCGGGCAGGAACGCGGCGGTCGCGGTCAGGAGGCCAAGCAAGGCAAAGGTCTTTTTCATCGGTTCTGAGGGGTGAGGGAACGGTCGCTGACATACACGACGGTGTCGCGCGGGGTGGCGGCCACGTTCAGGTTGATCGTTTTGGTCAAATCCGCCAGCACGTTGCCAAATTCGTCCCGGAACTCCACCGTGGCCGTGTGCGGCCCGGGGGCGAGGGAAACGGCGGAAAACGTGAGGTAATGCGGGAGGTTGTCCCAGCACCGAATGTCCGCCGCGGGCGTCGTCGAAGCCGAAATGATCTTGCTCGTCAGCCCCGCCGCCATGAGGCCGAGGCCCACCGCCAGGCCCGTGGTGTTGCGTTCCGTCGCGGCCACCAGGGCGCCGCTGACCAGCGCGGCATCGCCGACCACGCTGGTGGTGGACTTGAACACCGCCTTGTTGGCCAGGATGTGGTCCATCACCCGGCCGCCGCGTGTCGTGGCTTGGTAGGCGAGATCGTCATACGGCCCGAGCGCGATGGCTTTGTCCTCCACGCGCAGGACCGCGGACTTGATTCGGGAGGGCGGAGTGCGGAACCGCAACTCCTCCTCGTAACGCCCCGTGGCAAACTTGAGCGGCCCCTGGCCGAACTCGATGAAGAACAGGGTGTTGGCCTGGGGCTCATAGGCGGGCGGTTTGGGATACGGCGTGGTTTGCTTGATCACCCGGTTGAGGGCCTCCGTCCCGTCCCCGCCGGTCTTGATCGAAGCCAATCCGTCCAAATAATCCAAGAGAATGTAATCGCTGCTGTACTGGTCCACCGCCGAGCTGTCCTCAATCTGGCCGCTGCGGAAGCAGGCGCGCGCGTTGTCCGGTTCGCCGTCCATCCAATACAGGATGCCGCGGTAATAATAGGCCATCACCCGCTCGTACGGCTCGCCGATGAAGGTCTTCTTTTCCTCGCCATGAAAGTAACCCCGGGCTTGCTTGGCCGTGGCGTCCTTGCCGTAAATCCCACCGATGGACGCGAGGGCGTCATCCAAGTAGGACTTCGCCATGGGGTAATTGCCGGCGTGCAGGGCGCCCGCGGCGGTGCGGTATTGCCACAGCACTTTGTCCCGGGGGGGGCCGACCGCGATGGCCTTGGGACCGTCGAGCAAGATGTCCCCGGTTAATCCCGGAATGGCGTGGTTTTCCGAGGCGCAGCCGGCGAGCCACAGGGGCGCCGCCAGCAGCAACGCCCAAAAGCATTTTTTCATGGTGGGGGTTCCTCGGCGGCGGGGTTTAACGGTAAGCGGCGTCTTCCAACCCCTGCTTTTTGATCTCGGCGGAGCTTTCCCAGATGATGTCGCTCGTGCGGGCGTCGATCAGTTGGAAGGCGTACAGGATATAGTCACTTGTGCCGGCGCTGGTTTTGGTCGTGAGGCCCTGGAGGGTGCCGGTCAGGAAGAAGTCGGCGCCCTTGAATTCCACCACATGCGGGTCGGAGTTCGCGGTCACTTGCCCGGAAACTTTCAAATCGCGCTCCCGCTCCAGCGCCGCCATGCGGTCGCGGGCCAGGAAAAGCACCTTCCCGGCGGCTTTCTCGTTCAATTGGGCGCGGATGCGGGTGAGGAAGATGTCCTTGTTGATCGGGAACCGGGTCTCGTTCTTGACCGGGTCCAGCACGACACGCGGGGTGCCCTGCGCCTGGCTGATTTGCGCCACCCCCAGGATGCCGCGCGCCATTTTGTCGGTCACGGCGACCAAATCCTGCGATTCCACACCCGTGCCGGCGACGAAACCACGTTCATCCGGGCGCATTTCCGTCACCCCGACACCACCGGGATTGTGGACTCCGTTGGAGGCGCATCCGGTGAACAGCCCCGCCGCGGCCACGGCCAACAACCAACTGCGATATTGATGCAACATAATAATAATTATTTTAGGGCTGACATTAAAGCACATGAGCCACCGCTTGGCAACTCTTGGTTGCCGGGGTGGTTCCCCCGGCGCGGTTCGCCCCCCAATTTCCCCGCCCGTCAGGCTGTTCCCTCCGGCGGGCATCGCCGCGCACTCATTGGACGCCAAAAACTTGCTTTTATTCTCCCTGGGTTTGGCCCAACTTGATCCTGGGTTCCGCGCCCGGCTGCTTTTGGCCGGGCCGGCCCCCGCAGAGTCAACCGGCCCCGGGCCGAATCCAAATCAAATGCTGGCAAGACGCGTCATTCCCTGTCTGGATGTCCATGACGGGCAGGTCACCCGTGGGGTGCAATTCGGCAAGGCCGAGGCGGGCGAACTCCGCAATGTGGGCGATCCCGTCGCCTTGGCCCTGCGCTACAATGAACAGGGCGCCGACGAGATGGTCTTCTTCGACATCACCGCCAGCGCCCACGGCCGGGCCACCATGATCGGGGTCATTGAGCGCGCCGCCGACCAATGCTTCATGCCCCTCACCGTGGGGGGCGGCATCAAGTCCGTGGAGGACATGTACGCCATGCTCCGGGCCGGGGCGGACAAAATCAGCATCAATTCCTCCGCTTTGGCCACCCCGGACCTGATCCGCGCGGGCGCGGAGAAGTTCGGCAGCCAGTGCATCGTCGTCTCCATCGACGCCAAAAAGACCGCCCCGGACCGGTGGGAGGTCTTTTCCCACGGCGGCCGGAAGGCCACCGGGTGGGAGGCCGTGGCTTGGGCGCGGCACGCCGTCGGTTTGGGCGCGGGGGAAATCGTCCTGAACAGCATCGACGCCGACGGCACCAAGGCGGGCTTCGATTTGGTCATCACCCGGCGCGTCAGCGAAAACGTGGGCGTGCCCGTGGTCGCGAGCGGCGGGGCGGGTAGTTTGGAACATTTGGCCGCCGTGCTCTTGGAAGGTCGCGCCGATGCCGTGTTGGCGGCGAGTATTTTCCACTACGGCCAGCACACGGTCGGCGAGGCCAAACAGTTCCTGGCGGACCGGGGCATCCCGGTGCGCCTGGCTTGAGGCGGCCGGTTCAGGCCCAATAACGGTAATCGAGGTGCGGGAACAGGTTGTCCTGCGCCTCCACGGCCGCCAGGGCGGCCGCGTCCACGTGGTTGGCGAGCAACTGGTCGTGCAGGGCGGTGAAGCGGGCCAGGTGTTCCGTCACCCGGCGGCGGGCGTATTCGGGACTCGTGTTGGTGCGGAGGATGAAAGGCCAGTCGCTCGCCTGGGCGAGCAGCAATTCGCGACCCGCTTGCCGGAGCGCCCGGGCGGTCAATCCGCCGGCGTGCGGAAACCGGCGCGCCAGTTCCGTCATGCGTTCCTGGGCGACCCGCAAGTGCGGATAGATCCAGGCGTTCGTCTCATTAAGCCACACCTTCCAGTAGCCTTCAGCCCCCCAGCTGGACGGGCTGGGTTCCGCCACTTGTTGGGCCGGTTGGCGGGTCAGGTATTCATGCGGGGTCAGCAACTCCAGCCCCTCGGGTTCGGCCACCGCCGCCCGCACCAAGGCGTCGAGGAACTCCGGCCCCTCATACCACCAATGGCCGAACAATTCGGCGTCATAGGGCGCCACGACCAACGGCGGCCGGTCCATCACCGCGGCGAGTTCCGCCAGTTGGTCCCGGCGGGCCGCGACAAAATGGCGGGCGTGCTCCGCCGCCTTGGCCAGGGCGGCCGGGCGGTCATAGACCTGCTTGTCCCGTCCGCCCCCGGAGATGCGGTGGTACTTCAGGCCCGTAAAGCCGCGGCGTTCCGGGTCCGCCAAGTGCGGCCGCAGGTACTCCAAATCCAAATCAAAGCCGATGTCGCGGTAGAAGTCGCGGTACGCCTGGTCCCCGGGATATCCCGCCTCACGACTCCAAACTTGGCGGGCGGCGGCCTGGTCGCGGCCAAACGCGGCGAGGAAGTTGGGCGTGAACACCGGGGCGTAGATCCCGTAGCGGGGGCGGGGGCGGGCGTTCAGCACGCCATGCGTGTCGAGCACGAACCACCGCAAATTCGCCTCCTGCAAGGCCGGTTCCACGGCGTCCGTGTACGCGCACTCCGGCAGCCAGATGCCGCGCGGATCGCAGCCAAAGCACTCCCGGTAATCATCCCGCGCCACCAGGATTTGGGCGCGCAACGACGGCGGATGCCCCGCCAGGAGGGGCAACAGGGCGTGGGTCGCCGCGCAGGTGATGATTTCCAACCGCCCCTGTTCTTGAAAGCGACGGAAGGCGCCCACCACATCCCGGCCCAGTTGTTCATAATAGGCCTGCAGCCCCCGGAACCGGGCGAGGTACATTTCGGCCAGGGCGAGGGTGGCCGGTTCCCAGCGCGCGCGGTGGGTTTCCTTCTCCGCCAGTTCCAACAAACCCGCCAAGTGCTGCTCGTAGCGGTCCTGCAGCAGCGGATCGCGCAGCATCGCGCACAGGGTGGGCGAGAGGGTGAGTGTCAGCCGGGTCGCCAAGCCGTCACGCCACCATCCCTCCATGATTTGGAGCAGGGGCAGATACGTCTCCGTGATGGCCTCGAACAACCAGTTCTCCTCCAGAAAACGGGGGTGCTCCGGGTGGCGCACGAAGGGCAGGTGCGCGTGCAGCACCAAGGCGAGTCCACCGCGCGGGGCGGCTTCCGGATGCCGGGGGTTATTCATCAAAAAAATAGCGGGCGAGCCGGCGCGCCCAAGCGGGACTCGCGAGCACAATCCCCACCCCGGCCAACACGGGGAGCGAGCGTAGGGCCATGGGCAGTGGTTCGGGGGGCAGGTCCAGGCGGCGGCACTTGACCCAATAAAAGGCCACCTCCAGCGCGCCAATCATGATTACGCCGGCGCCGACGAGGCGCAGGAGCGAACGGATTTGGCGAAAGAATGGATTCATGCCGCGCAGCTACCCCGTTCCCATAACCCGCCTTCCGCCCTGCGTCAAGGTTTGGCCCACGTCCCCAAGCGGCCCGCCGCCCTTCACTCTTCCTTGCCGGTCTCGGCGGCGGCAGCGGCTGCCGCGGCAACGGCCAAAAAGCTCGTGTCCCCCACGATTTCCCCCAGCATCGACTCGATGTTGGTGTTGGGTACGGGAACGTATTTGCCGGTGGCTGTGGCGAGGAGTTGGCCGGTCAAGGAGCGTAGTTCGCCCTTGGCTTCAAACAAGCGCTGCCGGCGGTTGGCCACCAGTTCGGCGGTCGCGATGGTTTCCTCGCCCGGCCGCACCGGGCTCACGTAGCGCACCTTCATCTCCGCGCAATACGAAAACTTGCCCGTGCGCACCGCGCACGCCCAGACCATGATTTCGTCCAGCACCGTGGCCGTGATGCCCCCATGCACCGTTTGCTGGAAGCCGACGTGCTCCGGGCCGGGCACGAACCGGGCGTGGATTGTGGTGCCATCCGTGTGGAAGCGCAGATTGAGTCCCCGGGGATTGCTCTCCCCGCAAACAAAGCAGCCGTGGGTGTGAGGCAGTTCACGCATGCCCTTATTGGCCAACGCCCGCGCCGCAAAGGCAAGGGAAAATCGCCAAACGACCCGCGGGACCGGCTGAACCGGCAAAGGTTTTATCCTATCTGCTTTAGCTAATAAAACCACATTATATAGTTTAAACTATATTTATGAAATATAACTTAAACCAGATATGCCCGGCTATCGTGCCCCCGCACTCCCAGCACGTTGGGCCGTTCGGCCGGGACCCGCCAGCTGTCAAATTACTATGGCCGTGGATCGCGCCCCTCGGACTGACGGGAGTGCCAAGATCGGCGCCATATCAGTTTTAGCAGATAAAGACAAAATATCTTGTATAAACGATGTTTGTTGATTATCATGTAAACTAGATATGCGCGATTATGTTGCACGAACCCCCCAACAATTGGGGGCCGTCCTGCGGGGCTACCGGCGGGAGCGAAAACTAACCCAGCAAGCGGTGGGCGCCGGTTGCGGGTTGCCGCAGAGCGCCGTCTCGCAAGTGGAGGCCAACCCCACCACCACCAGTCTGGCCCGGATTTACCGGTTGCTCTCGGCCTTGGATCTCGAATTGGTGGTTCGGCCCAAGGGTTCGGCGGCGGTGAAAGCGGAGTGGTGAGCCATGGCGCGCGCGCGAAAATTACGCTGCCTCGCCGTGTGGATGAACGGGGAGCGGGTTGGTTATTGGCGGACTCCGCCGGGCGGGCGGCAGGAGTTCGACTATGCCGCGTCGTGGCTGGATTCGCCCCGCGCCCGGCCCATCTCGCTTTCGCTGCCGTTGCGCGCCGCCGGTGAGCCCTACCGCGGCGAAAGGGTGGAGTTTTTTTTCGACAACCTGTTGCCCGACAATCGCCAGATTCGCGAGCGCATCCAACTCCGGTTTCGCGTGCCGCGCAACGAAGCATTCGACCTGCTGCATGCCATCGGCCAGGACTGCGTGGGCGCCTTGCAAATCCTCCCGGAGGAGGCCACCCCGGATTCGATCCACCGTATCGTCGGGGAGCCCCTCACGCGGGAGGAAGTCGGCGGAGTGCTCAACCAAGTGGCCGGCTTGCGGATGGCCGAGGTGGCGCCCAACGCCTGGGCGGACTTTCGAATCAGTCTCGCCGGGGCGCAGGAGAAAACCGCGCTGCTCTGGCACGCCGGCGGTTGGTGGCGCCCCCGGGGGCCCACGCCCACCACCCACATCCTCAAGCTGCCCATGGGGATAAGCCCGCAGGGCATCGACCTGTCCACCTCGGTGGAGAACGAATGGCTGTGCGGGCAAATTCTGCGGGCGTTCGGCGTCCCCACCGCCGCTTCCCGCATGGAAATCTTCGGGGATTTCAAAGCGCTGGTCGTGGAGCGCTTTGACCGGCGACTTTCAGAGGATGGGTCGTATTGGTTGCGGGTTCCCCAGGAGGATTTGTGCCAGGCCACGGCCACCGCCTCCGCCTGCAAATACGTGCCGGACGGCGGGCCGGGGATTCAGCGGATCTTGGAGCTGTTGCAGGGATCGGAGCATGCCGCCGCGGATCGCCGGGATTTTCTGCGCACGCAGGTCGTGTTTTGGTTGCTTGCGGCCATCGACGGGCACGCCAAGAATTTCAGTCTGTTCCTCCGCCCCGGGGGCGCCTACCACCTGACGCCGCGTTACGATGTCTTGTCGGCTTACCCCGTGCTCGGTCATGGCCGCGGCCTGCTGGCCCGCCAGAAAATCAAAATGGCCATGGCGGTCAGCGGCAAAAGCCCCCACTACCATTGGGCGGAAATTCGCCGCCGGCACTGGCTCGCCACGGCGGAGCGCTGTGGCTTGCCCGGGATGCCCGGGATCTTGGACGAGCTCTGCGCCGAGACCCCCCAGGTCCTGGCAACCGTGCGGGGGGTGCTCCCGCCCGGCTTTCCCGAACCCTTGGCCGACGCCATTTTGCGGGGGTTGCAAGCCGCGGCCGTCCAGTTGGCTTCCGCGGCGGAGTGAGCGATCAGGCGCCCATCCGGATTACCGGGGCGGGGGTTGCCAGTTCAATCTGCCCCGCGGGAGGGCTTTCCGAAAGACACTGGCGGCTGCGCAAACCCATTCCCGTCGCCTGCGGCCGCCGCCAACCGCGCCTTGCTTCGCGGGGGCCGCGTCTTTATGTTGACGCCCGAAGCAGCACGGCAACTAGTTCACATGTCAAAATCGCCCGCAGAATTGAAGGCTGAGATCCTCCGGCTCACCCGCGAGTACGCCCAATTGGCGCACTCGAATCACCGGCCCGGCTACGAAACCGCCGCCGCCGCCCCGGACGCGGCCCCGCGTGCCCCGTTTGTGGCGGGCCAAACCGTCGTGCCCTACGCCGGCCGGGTGTTCGATGAAGAGGAAGTTTCCGCCGCCGTCGGCGCCACCTTGGATTTCTGGCTCACACTGGGTCCCGAAGGGGACGCCTTCGAGCATGAATTGGCCGCGTTCCTCCAGGTCAAAAAAACGCTGGTGGTGAACTCCGGGTCCTCCGCCAACCTGCTCGCCATCGCCGCCCTGACCAGTCCGAAACTGGCCGAGCGCCAGTTGCGCCCCGGCGATGAAGTCATCACGGTGGCCGCCGGCTTCCCCACCACGGTCGCCCCGATCCTGCAAAACGGCTTGGTGCCAGTGTTTATCGATAATGACCCGGTGACGCTGAACGGTCGTTTGGAACAATTGGAAGGCGCCTTCACGCCCGGCAAGACCAAGGCCGTGATGATGGCCCACACGCTGGGCAATCCTTTCGACCTGGCCACCGCCACGGAGTTTTGCCGTCGCCACGGGCTTTGGCTGATTGAGGACAATTGCGACGCCTTGGGCTGCCGGTACGACGGCCGGCTCACCGGCACCTTCGGCGATCTCTCCACCCAGTCGTTTTATCCCCCGCACCATCTGACCATGGGCGAGGGCGGCGCGGTGAACATCGTGCGGGAACCCCGGCTCAAGGTCTTGGTCGAGAGCTTTCGCGACTGGGGTCGCGATTGCTGGTGCCCCAGCGGCAGGGACAACACCTGCAACAAACGCTTCGGCTGGCAATTGGGCGAACTGCCCGAGGGCTACGACCACAAGTACATCTACAGTCACTTCGGCTACAACCTGAAGCCCCTGGATCTGCAGGCCGCCATCGGCCGCCAGCAGCTCCGCAAACTCCCCGCGTTCATCCAGGCGCGTATGGACAACTGGCAAACGCTCCGTGCCGGCCTCGCCGATTTGGAGGAGTTCTTCCTGTTCCAACTCCCCACCCACGCCACCGGTTGGACCCCCGGAGGGTTCACGTGGGACGCCAGCGGCCATCGGACCGAGTGTTCGTGGTTCGGCTTCATGATGCTCGTCCGCCCTGGCGCGCCCTTCAGCCGCCGCGATTTCGTCCGCGCCCTCGACGCCGCCAAGATCGGCAACCGCATGTTGTTCGGTGGCAACCTGCTGCGCCAACCGGCCTTCGTCAGCCTCCGGCAACAACGCCCCGACGCCTTCCGCGTGGTGGGTGAAATGACCGGCGCGGATCAAATCATGCGCGAATCTGTCTTCGTCGGCACCTATCCCGGCCTCACCCCGGCCATGCTCGCGTACCTCATCGAGACCATCCACGCCTTCGTCCGCCGCCACTAAGCCCACCCCGCCATGGCCCAAGCCCCGCTGCAACTGGTCGCCACGCCCATGTCGGGGGCGTTCGTCATCCGGCCCCCCGTGTTCCACGACGCCCGGGGCGCGTTCGTCAAAACCTATCACACGGAGGCGTTCCGCGAGGCCGGCCTGCCCTTCACGCCCCGGGAGGAGTTCTTCTCCGTGTCCCGGCGCAATGTCGTGCGCGGCCTCCACTTCCAAACCCCGCCGCACGCGGTGGACAAATTGGTCTATTGTCCGCTGGGCGCCGTGTTGGACGTGATCGTCGACCTGCGCCGCGCTTCGCCCACTTACGGCCAAACCTACAGTCGCGAACTCAGCGCCGCGAACCGCGAAATGCTCTTCGTCCCCATCGGCTTCGCCCACGGCTTCCTGGCCCTTGCGGACGATTCGATGATGGTTTATCAATGCAGCGAGGTCCACGCCCCCGCCCACGACGCCGGCATCTTGTGGAACAGCATCCCCTTCGCCTGGCCCGTCGCCGCCCCCATCCTCTCCCCCCGCGACCTCGCGTTCCCGGCGCTCCGCGATTACGCCTCCCCGTTTTGAGGTGGGGGTGGGTGGCCAGTGACCTCGTACTCGAAAAACCGAAAAAGGGGCAGGCAAACTCCATGATACCAGTCTCTTATGAGGCACTATACCAGAACCCGGAACCCTTCACTGTAATGCATACATCCAAAACAAAAATGACCGGCCAAAATAAAACTGCGCCTCAACAGCCCACACGCCAATTACTCATCCTGCTGGCACTATTCGTGTTGGTGGCGTCAAATGCCTTTGCCTCGCTCATTGCTCAGGAGCCATATAATTATGCTTTGGGGGCCGCACCCAGCTTCTCTTCCGGCACCCCGACACAGACCTCCGGCGGCGGGTTCAGCAGCGGCTATAATGGCGGCGGACTGACCACTGTGGCCGGCCTGACGTATCCCGGTCTTGGCACGAGCTTCAACGCCTTGAAGCAAACCGCCGCGTACTCCGGCGAAAATCTGTCCAGCCCGCCCACCAGCGGAACCATTTATGTGAGCTATCTCTTTAACATGAGCGGCAATCCGGGTGGCAACAAAGTCGGTTTGGAACTGAACACGGGCGGCAATGGAATGTTTGTGGGCGTCACGACGCCGGTCACCGGCACGACCGGCAAGCTCGGTGTCAACCAGCAGGTTGGCTACAGCGATGCCGGCCCCAACAAGTGGGAATCAGCCACGGCCAATATCACCTATGGCAGCACCTATTTTATCGTGGTCAAACTCGTCGGCTCGGGTTCGGGTTGGACCGGCGGCATCTGGGTGAATCCCACGGCCAATACCAGCACGGAATCCCCGCCGGACGGAACCTTTACCATGCCGCAATTCACCCTCGGCGCGTGTTCAATCGTGAATCCCGCCGGCGCTGGTGGCAATTTTGTGTTTGATGAATTGCGCATCGGCACCACTTGGTCCGAAGCGGTTGGCTACATTGTCGCCGCTCCGTCGACGCCCACGGGCTTGGGCGCCACACCGGGTGGCAACTCCGTCACCTTGACTTGGAACGCCGCCGCCGGCGGCCCCGTCAGTTACAATGTGAAGCGCTCGACCGTCAGTGGCTCGGGCTATGTGACCGTTTCGGGTGCCGGCGCGGTGACGGGAACAAGTTTTACCGATTCCGTGGCCGGAGGAGCAACCTACTACTATGTGGTTTCGGCGGTGAATGCCGGTGGCGAAAGCGCCAATAGCCCGGAAGTGGCCGCCGCGCCCGTTCTGGCCGCGCCCGGCGCGCCCACTGGTTTGACGGCCGGTGCGAGTGACGGTCAGGTGGTTTTGAACTGGAGTGCCGGCATCGCCGCTTCCGGTTACAAGTTGAAGCGCTCCACCGTCAGCGGCGCGGAAGCAACCATCGCCAACGTGGGCACGACCGGCTACACCGATTTGACCGCGGCCAACGGCACCACGTATTATTATGAAGTTTCCGCCACCAACAGCGTCGGCGAAGGGGCGAATTCTTTGGAAGTGAGCGGCTCGCCCGTGGCTTTTATGAAAGCTTATGAGTCTTTCAATTATTCCTTGGGGAGCTTTTCGAATAGTACTCCCGCCACGGGCGCCGGCCTGAGCGGCAACTGGACGGTGGGCAGTGGAACCATCGTCAGCGGTTTGACTTATGCGAATCTTCCGTCCGGTAACAAGGCGATTTCCACCACCGGCGGCCGCGATCAGGTTACACTGGCCAGCCCGCTTTCGACGGGAACGAAGTATGTCAGCTTTCTATTTAATCAGCTGGGCAACAACGGCGGAAACTTGAATGGATTTGTCCTTTTTGGCAGTGGTGCCACCAGCCTCATCATTGGTCTCACGGCTCCCTATAGTGCGACGGCCGGCAGCCTCGGTTTGGGCTCGATTGCCACCGCCGGGGCCGGAGCCCAGGGGATTACCACCTTCTCCGGGCAGCAAATCACGGGCGGTTTCATCTATAATCAGACGCATCTCGTTGTGGTGAAAATTGATTTCAACACCGCGGGAGCCAACGATACGGTTAGTGCTTGGCTGGATTCGGCCGCCGGCACGAACGCGCCGGCGGGGGCGGCCAACCTTACTTGGAATGCCTATGATGTGGGCACCATTACCGGCGTGGGTTTCAACATTCAGGGTGGCGGTTTTGCCGACCAATTCGATGAGATTCGCACCGGCAACACCTACGGCAGCGTGGTCGGCGCCCCCGCCGCCACGGTGGTGACCACG
>CAIYZC010000227.1 GCA_903930565.1 uncultured Pedosphaera sp. | reverse complement strand
GGTGCTCTGGGCCTTGAATGTGATGAGCACAAGGAGGGATCCCCCTTCCCAAGCGGCGCAGGAGGCCTTCGAGATATTGAGCTACCTGGCGTTGGCGCTGGCTTTGGCCGCGGGGGTGTTCTTGACGGCCGACAGCCTCAGTGAAGAAAAGCGCGAGGGCACGCTGGGGTTGTTGTTCCTAACCGACTTGCGGGGATATGATGTCGTGTTGGGGAAATTGGCCGTGACCTCGCTGCAGGCGGTTTACGGCTGGCTCGCGGTGCTTCCCATACTGGCGCTGCCGCTGCTCATGGGCGGAATCACCATCGGGGAATTCTGGCGCATGATGCTTGGTTTGTTGGTGGCGTTGTTTTTCTCCCTGGCGGCGGGGATGGCAGTGTCGGCGGTGTGTCGGGAGGCGCGGTTGGCCATGGCGGGCACGGCAGGGGTGATCCTGTTGGCGTTGGGGATCCTCCCGGCGCTGGGCGAGTTGATTGAATTGGGGGGAGGGAAGCCGAATTTGAAGGTCTTTTACTGGCCGAGCGCGGGTTACCTCGCCGGTCATGCGGGCCACGCTGCCTACCTCCGGGCGCCCGGGGAATATTGGGGGGCGGCGGGCTTGCAATTGGCTCTCGCGGTGGCGGCCCTGGCGTTTGCGGCCGTGGTGTTGCCGCGGGCCTGGCAGGAGGGGGCCGTGGCGGCGGGACGTTGGCGGCTGCGCTGGCGCCGTTGGCGGTTCGGTTCCCCCGCCGTCCGCCGCCGCCGGCGGGCGCGGCAACTGGAGCGGAATCCGTACGGCTGGCTGGCGGGGCGGGATCGCCTGGTGGTGTGGCTCATGCTGTTGGTCGCCGGCGTGGCGCTGCCCTGCTGGTGCGGTTTCGCCGGCGCGGCTTGGCGGGGGAAATTTCCCGCCACCATGAACGCCTTTGAAGGCGTAACGTTGACCACCTTCGCGGTGCAATTGCTGTGGAAGTTCGCGGTGGCGGAGGAGGCCACGCGGCGCTTGAGCGAGGATCGCGCGAGCGGCGCGTTGGAATTGCTCCTGGTGACCCCGTTGACGCCGACGGCGATGCTGGCGGGTCAACGCGTGGTTTTGCGGGCGCAACTGGGGCTCGGGCGATGGGTCATTGGGGCGATGCTGGTGGCCGCGGCGGGAATGTGGCTGCCAATAGCCGCAAGAAACCAGATCGGTGATGGTCATCAATATATAACCATGTTAGTCGGTAATATACTGTTCTTGACCGCGGATTATGCCGCCTTGGTTTGGACCGGCCTGTGGGTGGCCTTGCACCGGCGTCATCACCGGGCCTTGCTGCTCACCTTGGTGCTGGTAATGGCGCCATCCTGGGGCCTTTATCTGCTGCTGGGATTTCTGGGGCTTTACGATGGCCACACCATGCTCTGGAACAGCGCGCAACGCGGGGTGTTCATCTGGATCCTGGGAACGCTGGTCTGGGATTGGGCGCTGGCGCGTTGGTGTCGGCGGCGGTTGAACGCGCGCTTCCGGGAGGCGGCCGCGGGCCTGGGTAGCGCACGCACGCCGCAGGGAAAGGCGGGGACGTGAGGGCGGGACCGGTGATTTGGCGGGAGTTGCGCGTCCAAGCGGGGCGGGCGGGCACGTACTGGCTGCGGGGGGCGGGGGGATTGCTGATTGCACTGATGATGTTGGCGCGGTGGGGCGCGGGAGCGGGGTTGGGTGCGGGCGGGGGCGGCGAATTGTTTGGGCAGCTACATCTGCTGCTGTTTGCCGCGACTTGGATCGTGGTGCCGTTGCTGAGCGCGGACACCTTGAGCAGGGAGCGGCGCGAGGGGACGCTGGGGTTGTTGTTTCTCACCCACCTACGGCCCATGGATATCGTGGTGGCGAAGGTGTTGACGGAGGGATTGCGGGCGCTCAGCTTGTGGTTGTCGATGCTGCCCTTGTT
>CAIYZC010000226.1 GCA_903930565.1 uncultured Pedosphaera sp. | reverse complement strand
TGAACGCCACAAGTCGCAAAAGGCCACGGTGTCCCTGCAGCCGGTGGGGATGATCACCACCATGAGCGGCATGTTCCCGTATGCGATCTCGATGGTGGGCAAGTCGGTTTTCACGGGGACGGATCTGCCGCTGGTGATTGTGACGAAGTTCGGCGGCACGGGGAACGCGGGGCAGACGATCACTTACCCGCGCGGGGCCTTGACGAAGACGCCGCAACTGCGGCTCAAGCCGACGGATACGTTGTTCGGGGACCTGGAGTTCACGTGCCTGGGGGATCCCACGGTGCAGCCGAACGGGGCGACGGCGTGGGAAACGATCGCGAGCGCGACGTTCGCGGATACCTCCTTCGATGAGACGGCGATCACGACGGATATTTATTCGGCGGCGTTCGGTTCCTCGCCTTACAACGCGATGGGCTCCAAGACGGGGTTCGAGATCGACATCGAGCTGGAGATGAAAACCATCGAGGACGACAGCTTCGGGATCGTGGACATGATTCTGGCGGGGATGACGGCGAAGGCGAAGTTTGTGCCGAACAACATCACGCAAGCGCAGTTCGCGACGCTGCTGGCCTATCAGAACACGGGTTACATTTACCCTGGGCAATCGGTCAGCAAATCGAACACGGATTTGGTGATCACGGGGTCGGGGAACCTGGGCTCGGGGCACACGCTGACGGCGACGATCAAGAACGCGGGGCCGAAGGCGGGGACGTATATGTATGGCGTGGACAAGCATCGTTTTGAGGCGATTGAGTTCACGAGCAAACGGACGTGGACGAGTGGGGCGGCGAATGCGCTGTTCACGCTGGCGGCTGCTTAACGTTCCGACCCTCAACCCCGGCCCTTCTCCCAGTGGGAGAAGGGGGCGGGATGAGGGTTTGCCGTAGGCAAATATGAAGATTGTTTTCAACGCCTCGACGCCGGTCACGCTGGCGGATTCGCCGGCGAATGTGCCGATGACGAATTTCCGCTTGAACGGGGAGGCGGTGCTGCAGGAGGTGCAGTTGTTCCGGGCGCCGGGGTTGTCGTTCCAAGACCGGGGGAACCGGCGGACAGAGATATCTTTCGATGTGTCGCGCTTGTTGGGCAGCCAACAGGCGGCGGAGGAGTTCCTCTTGTTGCATGACGTGGCGCTGCAGGGGAACGCGGATGTGGTGATCACGGAGGCGGATGGCACGACGGTGCGGTATTTGCGGAGCGCGGTGGTGAAAAGCCAGTCCAGCCAGGTGGGTTGCACGGTGCGGACGAGTTACCGCATCTCGGGCGGGTTGCTGACAACGAGTTGAGTGGAACAAACCAAAGAAAACCTTTTTTTGACATGATTTACATGTTTTACAGGATTTGGGGACGGATTGCCTTGGCTTGCGTGGTGCTCGCCGGGGGCTTGCAGACGGGCCGCGCAGTCACGGCGACGACGGTGCAGTTTTGCACGGACACGTTGACGGGGCAGGCGTTGAATAATCCGATCCGGATTGTGCCGTCGGTCAATAAGCTCGTGGCGACGAATCATTTGATCTATGCGAGCCCGGCGATCACGCTCGCGATCGCGGGCGGGTGCGGGACGACGAATCTCTTGCCGGGGCCGTATGACTGCACGATCCAAGGGGTGAGCCAGGTGTTTACCATTTTGGTGCCGGCCACCAATTCGACGGTGCTGCAGGCGGCGGATTTGATCGTGACGGCGGCGACGAACACGTTTCCGGCGGGGTTCGCGGCTTACCCGACCAGCGTGAGTGATGCGCGCTACCAGGCCATCGCGACGAATGCGCCCGGGACGGCGGGGCAGGTGCTGACGAGCGATGGGACGAATGGGTATTTTGCGGGGCTGGCGTCCAGCGGTGTGCAAGTGGCCGGCGGATCGGGGATTGTGACCACCACCAACGGCGCACTGGTGACCGTGGGGAATGCGCTGAGCAGCGCGATGTTCGACACGGCGGGGGCGGCGACGGACGCGTTGACGGCGGCACTGGCCGCCACGACCGGGGCAACCAACGCCCTGGCGTCGGCGTTGCCCGCCCTTTACCTCAGCACCACGGCCACCAATCATTTGGGCCAGGACCCGACGAACGGGTTGGCCAACGCTTTGCCGGGATTGTATCTGGCCTTGGGCGCCACGAACCACTTGGCGATTGATCCAACCAACGGGTTGGCCGCGGCGCTGGGCGCGATCTATCTGCGGCTGACGGCCACGAATCATCTCGCCAGCGACCCGACCAACGGATTGGCGGCGGTGGTGGTCGCGACGAACGACAGCCGGGCGCTGACTTTGTCCGGCGCGTTGACGCTGGCGAACGCCAACAACAGCATCACCGCCGCGAATCTCACGGCGGGGAACATTGCTTCCGCGGCGTTGGCGGGGCCGGGGCCGGTGCTGGCCGACGGGTCGGGGAATCTCCAGGCGGGGCAACTCACCACGCCCCTGTATCTGAATGGCACGGCCATTCAAATGTATGGCGCAAGTTACTCCCTCCCGGGATCTATGAGCACCGCCCACTTCGCGCGGCTCGCGACCAACACGCCGGCGCTGAACGCCAACAACACCTATTCCGGAGCCAACGTGTTCGGCGGGGCGTTCGCGGCGAATCTGTCGGGCGCCACGAACCTGCCGCTGTCCGGGTTGGCCGGTGGCGGGAGTTATCCGGCGGGGAGCGGGGCGGCGATCACGGGCTTGAACGCGGGGAACCTGACCGCCGGGACGGTGCCGACAGCGCAATTGCCGACCACGATGAACGGGCACAATTTGGGCGGCGCGGCACTGAACGCCACCAACTTGGGCGGCAATTTGCCGGCCTTGAATGCGAGCGCGTTGACGAGTTTGACCGCGGCGAATTTGACGCCCGGAGGTCAATTGCCCGGGCTCAACGCCGCGGCGTTGACGAACTTGAGCACCCTGCTGCTGGGCGGGGCGGCCGCGGTGACCGTGAGCACGGCGTTGCGCTTTGTTTCCGTCGGCGTCGCCGGGGCGAACGACGCCGTGGTAGCCCAACCGCTGGGCATCAAACCGGGCTACTTGACGAATTTCGCCGTGCGCTTCAGCACCCTCGGGGTGAATACGAATGTGACGGTGACGGTTTACACCAACGGGGTGGCGAGCAATTTGCAGGTGAGCTTGACGGGAGCCGGCGCGGCGGTGGCCGGGCTGGACGCGACGCACAGTCCCATCCTGGCGGCGAACAGCACGAACAACACGTTCTCGGTGTTGGTGCAGGGCAACAATACCACCAACGGCACGCCGAACGTAATGTGGTCGCTGGAACTTTACCGCTGAATCCGCCACGCACCCCATCACCAGTTTCCCCCTCATGAAAGATTCGAATCCCAATCCGGCCAACGCCGAATTACTGGAACCCTCCCCGGCGGAGGCCGGAGCGCCCCGGGCACCGGACGGCAGCGCCCCGGCCCCCGCGACCGCCGCCCCGCTGTCAACACCGCCGCTCGTCGTCCAAGTTGAGGTTGCCGCCGCGCCGCCTGCTCCGGTCCCGGTCGAAGCCGGAACTGTCACGGCCGGATTGGCGCGGGAGCCGCGGCAGGTGGAATTGACGGACGGCGCCCGCGCCGGTGCGGCGCCGGAAGCGGCGCCGACCGGCGTGCGCGGAGCCACCTCCGCGGCAAACCCTGTGAGCGCTCCGCTCCCGCCATTGCCGCCGAAAGGCGCCGCCGACGGACCCACACCGGCGTCCGGGTCCAAACCATCGCCGACAAGCAACAACGCAGCTCCCAACCGTATTGCCCCAGCCGAACAACCTGGGACAAAGCCATCGCCCGGATCGACCGAAACGCCGCCTGCGGCGAAGAGCCCGTCGGCGGGGGAGGCGAGCGCCAACTTCGGGCCGGGCGCCGTCGCCCAACAAACCGCCAGGGACCTCTGCGTCCGCGCCGCCGCCCTTTGGTCCGCCCATACCGCCCAACTCATGCAAACCGCCGAAACGCTTGCCCACACCGCACAACTTCAAGAACGCATGCTCGCCCTGCACCAAGACCATCTTCGGCGCCTGGAGCGCTTGGAAGCCCAGCTCCGCAACCTGTCGTCGGCCAACCGTTGACCGCCCTTTTGAGCATTCAGCATTTAGCAATTAGCCTTTTTTTATGAGCTTCTGGACACTGCAATATTCGGGCACGGAAAAGACCCTCGCGGCTTGGGGGTTGGCGAATGCGGTCTTGGAATTGGTGTCGCAAGGGGCGGACACGTTCACGGTGGAAGCGCCCAACCAGGCGGTGGACGCGGCGGCGTCGTTTGCTTACCAGGGGGCGGTGATTCTGCGGTCCGGACGCACGGGGTCGGGCACGTCGTGGACCGGGGGCACGATTTGCTTCCAAGGGGTGCGGGGGCTGAACCCGGCGAAGGGTTCGGCGCGGGAGGAGTCGCGCACGTACAAATTTCACGGGCCGTGGTGGTGGCTGGAGAGCACGGTTTTTCAGCAGCAGACAACGATCAACAGCACAAGCACGCCGAGCAGCACGAGCACGGTGTTGACGAGTGATTTGTTCCTGATGCAGTCGCTCCTGGGGCACAAATACACGAACGGGCAGCAGATCACGGAGATCATCACGGCGGCGAACGCGGCCGGGATCCCGATTCAAGCGGGGTCGGAGCTGCCCAGTGTGAGCCTGAGCCACACGGACGCGCTGGCGGACACGGGCGGGACGCCGGCGGCGGACGCGCCGATCTACCAAATCCGGGACATGACGATGGCGGAGGCGGTCAAGCAATGCCTGCGCTGGGCGCCGGATGCGGTGACGTGGTTTGATTACTCGACGACGCCGCCCACGTTTCATTGCAAGGGGCGGGGTTCGTTGTCGGCGGTGTCGCTGGCGATCGCGAACGGGACGGATCATGAGAGCCTCCGGATCACGCCGCGGGAGGACCTGCAGCTCGATGCGGTGGTGCTGCGGTTCAAAATCCTGAACTCGATCAACGGGCAGTCGTTTCTGAACATCACCACGGACAAGTATCCGACCGGGGCGACGGAGACGGAACCCTTTGCGCTGGTGCAAACGCTGGACTTGGCCGGGGGCAAGGTGACGACGCAGAAGGCGAACATCACGACGGCGGCGATCTCCGCGGCCGGGGACAGCCAGGCGACGAAGCTGGCCTTTTGGCAGACCTTCCTGCCGTGGCTGAATGATCCGCGCATTGATGCGAGCACGGTTTCGATCTCCGATCCGGCCTTCACCAATCCGGCGGGGACGACGATCACGCCGCTGGGCACTTATCCCAATTACCTCGCGCCGTCGCAATCCGGGGGCAGCCTGGCGAACTGGATGTATAATTCGGACGGGACGGCCGTGGTGTGGGAGCCGGTGAAGATGACGGCCACGGTGAAGTATAAGCGGTATCCGGTCCCGGCCTCGACCGCGGCGTTTGGTACCGGCGCGAATGCGCGGCCGGTGGAGGATTTCACGGGGACGGCCACGGGCACGGCGGCGCCGGGCAAGCAGTTGCAGGTGAACCTGACGGCGACGAACGCGACGACGCAGGAGTATTCCGCCTCGACCAGCGCGGAATCGGGTGATCCGGTGCCGATCGGGCTGGCGCAGTGGATTTACAACACGCTGTCCACGCTGCATTACGAGGGGGCGCACACCTTGGTGGAGCCGGAGGTGACGTTCCAAGCGGGGCCCGGGAAGGTGCTGAACCTCACGGGCGGGCTGTCAGCGTGGACATCGATGGCGGCGCTGATCCAATCGGCGACTTACGAGCTGGACACGGGTCGGACGACGTTGAATTTCGGGCCGCCGGGGCATTTGTCGCCGGGGGATTTTGTGCGGTTGCTCTCGATGAACCGTTACCGCGTGGTGTGGGACAATCCGTCCGCCCGCACCACGGGCCTGCCCACGACGGGGGGCCAGGTGGACCTGGGGAACGCGGGGGGCAAGGAGAACAGCAGTGCGGACATCCCGACGTGGAAGGTGCTGATGATGGTGGACCCGGCGAGCACGGCGCAGATCAACCATGATCCGACGCTGATCCCGTCCCTGGCCTCGGGCGGGCTGGCGAGCGGGCACCAGACGATGCAGCCGCGCAAGCTGCAGGCGTGCCTGGCGGGGAACTTGGTGAATGTGATATTGCACGCCACGGAGACGTGGAGCGCGTAGGAGTGGGGAGGCGGAGTTTTGACAGGATTAACAGGATTTACAGGATTTTATGAGTCGGAACGGGAAGCCTGAAGAAATTCGAATCTCCCATGCGGAGATGGGGGAAATGGTGAAGCGGATGGGGGGCGGGCTTCTTGGCGGTGGCGGCGGCCGGCTGGAAGCCGGCGGTCCCAGGGGGGAGGCGGTATGCCTTTAGGATTTGGATCGCCGTATCGGGCGCCGTGCGCGGGGTGGAGTTCGCCACTGGTGGTTTCGCTGGGGCCGGAGAATCAACACTGCAACCCCGGCGATAATGGGAAGCCGATTTGGCAGAATCTGACGGTGCTGTTTGACAGTTCGGCGCCGACGGGGAATCCGAGCGCGCCGCCGACGTTGCACGCCTGCTCCGGGGGGCAGACGTTGATCGGGGACAACTGCTACCAGGTGCAGTCCCCGGCGGCTTACAAGAACTTCTCGACGTGCCACAAATACGGGTTCAAGAACCTGGTGGGGGCGAAGTATTGGCACGGGCGGCTGGGGTTCGCGGGCGGGGATTGCGGGGGCTCGTACGCGAGCACGCCGAACGGAACGCGCTACCGCACGAAGGCGATGGTGGGCACGAGCGAGGCGGGAACGCGGGTGCTGCTGGTGTTCACCCCGCTAACGACGGCCAGCACGGGCCGGACCTACACCGTGGCGCGCTATACGGGGTTGGTGGCGGAGACCAGCAAGGTGGACGTGGGCTATACCGGCTCCGGGTTCAACTCCGCGCAGAAGGCGGCGCAGTTCGATTATCAATGCGGGTCCTGGGTGGACACGGGCGGGCTGGGGAGCGGCATTG
>CAIYZC010000225.1 GCA_903930565.1 uncultured Pedosphaera sp. | reverse complement strand
GTGGACGGCGATTACCAAAAGTATTCGGTCGAACCGGGCAGCTACACCCGCAAGCATTTCTTCGGCAAGTATCCTGAATTGCTCAAATTGGTGACGCACCTCACCGACGAGCAAATCCACAAGCTCCTGCGTGGCGGGCACGATATGCGCAAGGTGTACACCGCCTACGCCGCGGCGATGGCCCACAAGGGCCGCCCCACGGTCATCCTCGCCAAAACGGTCAAGGGCTATGGCCTTGGCGAGGCGGGCGAGGGGCGCAACATCACGCACCAGCAGAAGAAGCTCAACGAAAAGGAATTGCGCGTTTTCCGCAAGCGCTTCGGCATCCCCATCAGCGACGAGGAGGTCGTGGAAACGCCCTTCTACCGCCCGGCGCCGGACAGCCCGGAAACCAAGTATTTGCTGGCGCGCCGGCAGGCGCTCGGCGGCTTTCTGCCCGCCCGCGTGGTCACCGCCCCGAAGCTGGAAACGCCGCCCGCGGCCTTCTTCAGCGAACTCCTGCGCGGCGGCGCGGCGGCCTCCACGACGATGGCGTTCGTGCGGCTGCTCACCATGCTCCTGCGCAACAAGACCATCGGCCAACGCATCGTCCCCATCATTCCCGACGAGGCGCGCACCTTCGGCCTCGACACGCTCTTCCGGGACATCGGCATTTACGCCCACAAGGGCCAGTTGTATGAGCCGGTGGACAAGGACTCGTTCCTGTACTACAACGAGACCAAGAACGGCCAGATTTTGGAGGAAGGCATCACCGAAGCCGGCTCCATGTCCGACTTCATCGCCGCGGGCACGGCTTACGCCACCCACGGGCTGAACATGATCCCGTTCTACATCTATTACTCGATGTTCGGCTTCCAGCGCATCGGGGACCTGATGTGGCTGGCCGGCGACATCCGCGCCAAGGGCTTCCTGCTCGGGGCCACGTACGGCCGCACCACGCTGAACGGCGAAGGCCTGCAGCACCAAGACGGCCACAGCGTCCTGGCCGCGAGCACGATCCCCACGCTGTTCACCTACGACGCCGCGTTCGGGTTCGAGATCGCCGTGATCATCGCCGAGGGCCTGCGCCGCATGTATGGCGAAGGCGAGGAAATCTTCTACTACCTCACGCTGTACAACGAGAAATACCCCATGCCCCCCATGCCCGCGGGCGTGGAGGACGGCATCCTGAAGGGGTTGTACAAATTCCGCGCCGCGCCGCAACCCGCCCCGCTGCGCGCCCAAATCTTCGGCAGCGGCCCGATCATCATGGAGGCCCTCAAGGCCCAGGTGATCCTCGGGGAAAAATACGGCGTCGCCGCCGATGTGTGGAGCGCGACCAATTACAAATGGCTGCGCAATGACGCGTTGAACACCCAGCGCTGGAACCGCCTCCACCCCGCGGAGAACCCGCGCCGGTGCTATTTGGAAACGCTGCTAGCCCACGAAACCGGACCCTTCCTAGCGGTGTCCGACAACATGAAGATCGTGCCCGACCAGATCGCCCCCTGGGTCCCCGGCGGGTTGACCACTCTGGGCACGGACGGCTTCGGCCGCAGCGACACCCGCGCCCACCTCCGCCGCTTCTTCGAAGTGGACGCCGAGAGCATCGTCGTGACCACCCTCGCCACCCTCGCCGACCGCGGACAATTGGACCGCGCCGTCGTCGCCCAGGCGATGCGCGATCTCAACGTGGATCCGGAAAAATCCCATCCCGAACTCCTCTGAGCCCCGACCGAAAACCGCCCGCGGACCGACTGATTGCAATATTCTATGGACGTTAAGCTTCCCAACCTCGGTGAAGGCGCCGATTCCGGCACCGTCATCAATGTGTTTGTCAAAGTCGGCGACCGGGTGGAAAAGGACCAACCCCTGCTCGAACTCGAAAACGAAAAGGCCATCGCCACCATCCCCGCCACCGCGGCCGGCCTGGTCAGCCAGGTGTATGTGAAGGCGGGCGACCGCATCAGCGCCGGCGCGCGCATCGTCACCCTGGGCGACGGTGCCCCCGCCCCGGCGCCGGTCACCCCGCCCGCCGCGACGCCCGTCCTCGCCCCGGGCACGAACGCCGCGCCCGCCCCGGTCGTAGTGGCCGCGCCGGCAACGGCCCCCGCTCCCGCCGGGGTCGCCGCCTTGGACGAACTCCTGCTCCCGCCCGGCCAACGGGAAGCGGCCGCCGCCCCGTCCCTCCGCAAGCTCGCCGCCGACCTGGGCTTGGATTTGAGCCGCATCCGCGGCACCGGCGCCGGGGGCCGCGTCCTGCTCACCGACGTGCGGAACCTGGTCCAACGCCTCCTGCAAATCGCCGCGACGCCGCCGCCCGCCCCCGTCGTGGTGGCCGCGCCGGCCGCCGCCGCCGCACCGAAACCGCCGGCGGAACGCATCGATTTCGCCAAGTGGGGACCGGTCACCCGCCAGCCGCTCACCCAGTTGCGCAAAGTCATCGCCCGCCGCATGACCGAGAACTGGAATGCCATCCCGCACGTCACCCAGTTCGACAATGCGGATGTCAGCGGCTTGAACGAGTTGCGCCTGCGCCACGCCGCCGCCTTTGAGCAAAAAGGCGCGCGCCTCACGCTTACGCCCTTCCTCCTCAAGGCCGTCGCCCTCACCTTGGGCAAGCACCCGATCTTCAACGCCAGTTTGGACGAAGTTTCCGAGGAGATCGTGTTCAAGGATTATTGCCACCTCGGCATTGCCGTGGACACCGAGGCCGGCCTCATCGTCCCCGTCCTCCGCGACGCGGACAAGAAGAGCCTCCTCGAAATCGCGCTCGAACTCGAGGTGCTGGCCAAGAAGGCCCGCGACCGCAAAGTCGGCGCCGACGACCTCAAAGGCGGCACGTTCACCATCTCCAACCAAGGCGGCATTGGCGGCGCGCACTTCACGCCCATCGTCAACAAGCCCGAAGTGGCCATCCTCGGCCTGGGCCGCAGCGCCCCGCAAGCCGTGGTCCGCGAGGGCCGCGTCGAGGCCCGGCCGCTCCTGCCCTTGGCGCTTTCTTACGACCACCGGCTCATTGACGGCGGTTCCGCCGCCCGGTTCATGGTGGACTTGGTCCGCGCCGTGGAAAACTTCCCGGACGCCGCAGTGGCTTGACGCCCCGGCCGTTCCGACCCAATTTAAACGCAAGCGCAACTCTCATGGATCCAATCAAGACTGAAATCGTGGTGGTGGGTGCCGGCCCCGGCGGCTACGCGGCGGCCTTTTACGCGGCGGATCTCGGCAAAAAAGTCGTGCTCATCGAGCGCGACGCCCGCCTCGGCGGCGTGTGCCTGAACCGCGGCTGCATCCCCAGCAAAGCCCTCCTCAACGCCACCCACGCCATCTCCGCCGCCCGCGAATCCGCCCACCGCGGCATCACCTTCGCCCCGCCCACTATTAACGTGGATCAACTGCGCGCTTGGAAGGATGCCATCCTCCAAAAGCTCGCGGGCGGCATCGCCCTCCTCGCCCAAAAGCGCGGCGTTCAGGTCATCTACGGCCGCGCCCATTTCGAGGGTTCGAACACGCTCCGCGTTGAAAACGAACTCGGCCAGCAATTCGTCAATTACGACCAAGCCATCATCGCCACGGGCTCGCGCCCGGCCCTGCCCAAGGCCTTCGACCTCGGCAACCCCCGCGTCATGACCTCCACCGAGGCCTTGGAACTCGTGGATATCCCCGAGCGCCTCCTTATCGTCGGTGGCGGCTACATCGGCATGGAACTCGGCACCGTCTATGCCGGCTTGGGCAGCAAGGTGGTCATGATGGAAGCCTTGGACAGCATCCTCCTCGGCGCCGACCCCGACCTCGCCCGCCCCGTCCTAGCCTACGCCAAGAAGAACTTCGCCGAGCTCCGCCTCAAATCCAAGGTGCTCAAAATGTCCACCGCCGGCCGCCAGATCAAAGTCCTGGTCGAACTCGCCGGGGAACAAAAGGAAGAGCTCTACGACCGCGTCCTGGTCGCCGTCGGCCGCGTGCCCAACGCCGAAAACCTCGGCCTGGAAAACACCGGCGTGACCCGCGATGATAAGGGCTACATCAAAGTGGACGCCCAGCAACGCACCGCGGATCCCGCGATTTACGCCATCGGCGACATCGCCGGCGGCATCCTGTTGGCCCACAAAGCCGCCCGCGAAGCCCGCATCGCCGTCGAAGTCATCACCGGCGAAGCCACGACCGGGGGCAAATTTGTCCTCCCCGCCGTGGTCTTCACCGACCCCGAAGTCGCTTGGTGCGGTTTGACCGAAGCCGAGGCCAAGGAAAAGGGCATCGCCGTCGAAGTCGCCAAATTCCCCTGGGGCGCCTCCGGCCGCGCGCTCACCTTGGACCGCACGGACGGCCTCACCAAGCTGATCATCGACCCCGCCACCGACCGTATTCTCGGCGTGGGCATCGTCGGCGCCGGCGCCGGTGAACTCATCGCCGAAGGCGTCATGGCCGTCGAAATGGGCGCCACCGCCAAGGACCTCGCGCTCTGCGTCCACCCCCACCCCACCCTTTCAGAGACCCTGATGGAAGCCGCCGAAGTTTTCTACGGCCACCCCACCCACACCCTGCCGGCCAAGAAGAAGTAAACGAGCCAATGCTATCCGGCCCAAAAGGCCGAAAGATCGCAACCCAAGGCAGCGGCTCTTTCGCCGCAGCCTTGGGTTTTCTATTGAAATTTGAGCGCCCGGAATGGGCG
>CAIYZC010000224.1 GCA_903930565.1 uncultured Pedosphaera sp. | reverse complement strand
TTCGTGTCCAACATCGCCGCCTGGTAAACAAACCCGGCCAGGATGACCGAGGCTTGCTTCATGTCCTCGGGGGGGATGCGATCAAAGACGTCCGCGTTGGAATGATGGGTGCGGCTGCCGTATTCCAGGGGATCTTGGATGAATTGGAAACCGGGCAGGCCGATGTCGTCAAACGCCATATGGTCCGTTGAGCCCGTGTTGTTGGGCGTGATCGTGGAGGCGTCCAGATCGCGGAAGGGGGTGAGCCATTGGCGGAAGAGCGGGCGCACCGCTTCGTTGCCTTGGAGGTAAATCCCGCGAATCCGGCCCGCGCCGTTGTCGAGGTTGAAGTACGCCGACAGGCGGTCGTATTCCCGTCCGCGGACCAACTCCCGCCCGCCGCCCTCGGTGGCGTTGTTGGTGTAATAGCCGAAGTGCTCGCGCACGTAGGCCGTCGAACCGAGCAAGCCCTCCTCCTCCCCGCTCCACAGCGCGACGCGAATCGTGCGGCGCGGCTTGAGGTCCAGCGCCTTGATGATGCGCACCGCTTCCATCGCCGCCGCCACGCCCGCGCCGTTGTCCGTCGCCCCGGTGCCCGACTGCCAGGAATCCATGTGGCCGCCCAGCATGACAATTTCCTTTTTCAGGTCCGTGCCCGGAATCTCCGCCACTGTGTTGTAGGACATCAGGTCGTCCGTGTGAAACTTCACTTGGAGATCGACCGCCATCTTCATCTTCTCCCCGGCCTTGGCCATGCGGACCAGGCGGTTGTAGTGTTCCACCGCCAGCGTGATTTGCGCCGGGAAGGCCGGCGCGTTCGTGGCGTAAGCCGATACCCGGGGGGCGCCGAATCCGCCCCGGCCGCCAAACCCGCCCCGGCCCCCGCGGCCGCCGGCGGCCGTGCCCGTTTCCGTGGCGTTGGTGCCCGCGTTCGTGGACGTGTTCCCCGCGGCGATGGCGACGCGGTTGGTGCTCGCCCCGCCCCGGATGCGGTTCGTCGAGCCCCGCATCGAGTTGGTGCCCGGGGCGCTGATGTCCGGCGGGGGAACCGTGGCGCTCATCACAAAAATTGTCCCACCGTCCCCTTGGGAACTGGGGTTCACAATGACCGCCGCGCCTTCCTTGGCCAGGAAGGACAGGAACCGGGCCCCGCCGGGACCGCCGCGTCGCCCCGGCCCGCCGGCCCGGCCCACCGTGTTCGTGCCGCCGATGGCGGTCACCGGCCCGCCCCGGCGTGCTCCGCCCGGGGGCGTGCCCATCATGCCGGGGGTAAAGGTCGAACTGCCCGGCCGCGGTTGGTCCGCATTCGCCAGGCTCAGCAGGCCGGCGTCATCCAAGCGCGTGCCTTGCGGATCGAAATGCGGCGTGACCTCCCGGATCGGGCTGGCCAGCACCACCGCGCCCTTGAGCTTGCCCTTGAACTTCTCCAAATCGTCGTCGCTCGTGGCGTCGAAATAGACCACCTTGGCTTCGATGGGCTTTTCAAAGCCGGGGGACCACGCGGCGGGATAACCAATCAACGGAATGCCCTGCGGTTCCGTGATCTGGGCGGAAAAGCGCTTGAGCGACCAACCTTTGCCAAACGGCCCCCAAGGTTCCAAGTGCGCGTTGGTCAGTCCGTATTCCGCCAACTTGGTCCGCGTCCATTCGTTGGCTCGTTTCATGTTCGGCGAGCCGGTGAGCCGCGGTCCGATCACCTCGGTGAGATAGCTCAAGGTGTCCATGACCTGGGAACGGTTCATGCCTTCGTCACGAATCCGGGCGATGGGATCATTGGTGTTCACCGTGCGCGACACCGGGGTGACCGGGGCCGTGGTGGCGGGGGGCGCGGCATTGGTGACGGGCGCTTTTTTCAGTTCCTCCACCGAAGTCTTGAGGGACTGCAATTGCTTTTCAATATCCTCCAGCAGCTTTTGTTGCGGGGGGGCGGCGGACGGCGTGCTCTGCGCGAAGCCGACCGGGGCGGCCGCCAACAGGCAACAACCGGCCAGCACGGCCGCGGGCAGCGGGAATCGGGCGATCAGGTGGGACATAGGATGGTGTGGGGATGTGAAGGGGCTGACGCCTGGGGACCGGGAGCAGGGACTCGTCCGCCGGGCGGTCGAAAGTCATCGGCCGACACTGGTCCCACAGCGGAACCGGGGTGGCGCGATGTTTTCATCGACAGCCCCAATTGGACACAATCGCCCCCGGCCGCCGCAAGCTTTAAGTGACGATTCGATGACGCGCGACCGGCGGCTTTTTGCTTGCGCGTCCGGCGCGCGCGGGATTAGAACAGGACCATGTCCAACACCCCGTCGTCCCCGCCATCGCAGACGGTCCGCCAGGAGCTGCCCACGCGTTCCCTGAGCCGCCGGCATTTCATTTACACCACCGCGCTCGCCGCGGGTTCGCTGGCCTTGACCAGCCGCGCCGTGCCCCGGCTCGGTTACAAATCGCCCAACGAAAAACTGGATGTGGCCATCATCGGCTGCGGCGGCAAGGGGCAGGTGGATTCGACGAATATCGCCAATGCCGGCGAAAATATCGTCGCGCTGTGCGACGTGGACGCCAAGGCGCTCGCCAAGGCCGCCCTCAAGTGGCCCAAAGCGACCCAGCACCGCGATTACCGCGTCATGATTGAAAAGGAAAAGTCCGCGGACGCCGTCACCGTCAGCATCCCGGACCACCACCACGCCCCGGCGGCGATGCGGGCGATCCGGGCGGGCAAACATGTTTATTGCCAAAAACCGATGACGCACACCGTCTCCGAAGCCCGGGCGCTCACCCTCGCCGCGCGCGAGCACAAGGTGGCCACGCAGATGGGCAATCAGGGGCATTCGGACGAGGGTATTCGTCAATTGTGCGAAATGATCTGGTCCGGCGCCATCGGCACCGTGCGCGAAGCCCATAGTTGGACCAACCGCCCCATCTGGCCGCAGGGCCTCGTGCGCCCCAAGGTCACCGATCCCGTGCCGGAAAACTTGGATTGGGACCTATGGCTCGGACCCGCCCCGGAGCGCCCCTTCGTGAGCCAGTGGCCCGATGCGACCATGCGCGATCGGCGGATTTATCATCCCTTCGCCTGGCGTGGTTGGTGGGATTTCGGTTGCGGCGCGCTCGGCGACATGGCCTGCCACGTCATGGATGGCGCCAACTGGGCCTTGAAGTTCGGCTCCCCCGCCAGTGTGGAAGTGGTGGACTCCGCGCCGGTGAGCGTGGACATGGCCCCCAACTGGTCGGTCATCCGCTACCAATTCCCCGAGCGCAACGGCCTGCCCCCCTGCACCTACACGTGGTATGACGGCGGCAAGAAGCCGGAACGCCCCAAGGAAATGGAGGCGGAGAACTGGGAATCCAGTGGCACGATTTTCATCGGGGACAAAGGCAAGATCATGTGCGGCGAATACATCGGCCGCCCCCGGTTGCTCCCGGAATCCAGCATGGCCGAATACAAACGGCCCGCCCCGTCCATCCCGCGGGTGCCCGGCAACAGCCCCTACAAGGACTGGATTCGCGCCTGCAAGGGCGGTCCGCCCGCCTGCTCCAATTTCGACGTGTCCGGCCCCTTCACCGAAGTCGTGGTCCTGGGCAACCTGGCCTTGCGCCTGGGCAAGAAAATCGATTGGGACGGCGTGAATATGAAGGCCCGCGGCCTCCCCGAAGCCGATCAATTCATCCACGCCCAGTACCGCAAGGGTTGGGAGATCTAATCGCCCTCCCGCCACCCGCCCGGCGTCCCGGGCGGGTCCGCCCCTGGGACCGCCGGCTTCCCGCCGGCTGCCGCTCCCGCCGGGAGGCCCGCCCGCGGTGCGCCCTTCGCCAATCACTACCCGCCCCACTTTCATTCCGGGTCGGGTGGCGGGCGCGGAGCACACCCGGGCGAATCCTCGCCCCTTCGCGCCCGGCCTGCCATTTCCCGCCGACTTCGCAAGCTTGACTTGCGGCCCGCCGGCGTCAGCATGAGGCCATGGCGACCCCATGAAATCCGCTCCTGAATCC
>CAIYZC010000223.1 GCA_903930565.1 uncultured Pedosphaera sp. | reverse complement strand
GGATTTTGCTGGTCCGGGCGAGATAAATTGTGCGCACACGAACGAACTCGACCCGGTGCCCGGCCGCAAGAAACTCGACCAGCATTTCCGATTCAATCTCGAACCGCCGGGCCGTCAGCGACAGCCCGCCCAGCGTCGCCAAATGGACGAGGCGGAAGCCGCACTGCGAATCCGGCAGTGGGCGGCCGGTGAGTCGGGAGATTCGTCGCGACATCCAGCGATTGGCCCATCGGCGCAACCAGGGCATGTCCCCCGGGTTGCCCATGCGATTCCCCACCACCAACCGCGCGGTCGTGGCCTCCGCCGTCGCAAAAAAGCCGGGGATATCCTCCGTCGCGTGCTGGCCGTCGCCGTCGAGCAGCAACACCCATTCAAAACCCTGTTCCAGCGCGCGCTCCCACCCGGCGCGCAAGGCCGCCCCTTTGCCCGCATTGGCCGGCAGGCGTACTAATTCCGCGCCGGCTTTGCGCGCGTTGCGGGCGGTCGCATCCGTGGAGCCGTCATCCACCACGATCACCCCGGGCAGGTGCTTCCGCGTCGCGGCGACAACGCCTGCGATGCTCGTCGCCTCATTGTAGCAGGGAATCACGGCGGCACAGCGCCGGGACCAAAAAGGGTGCGTTAAGGATTCCATGAATAATGTTGGCCCGCCTGTTGGAGCCGGACGCCGGAGTTTTCGCCTCCGCCATCCGGCTGAGTTAATGTCAATCCCCGCCGGGAGGCAATCCGGGAGTTAGCCGCGCCGTGGAGAAGGCCGCGGAACGGGCAACTTTGCGGAGGCCCCTCCGGCATTGGGGAGCCCCGGCCCGGCAATTGCGGGCCCCGCGCGGCGCGGGGTGCGCCCCGGAACCTTAGGATTGGCGCACATGAACTCGAATTGTGTTGACGCTCAAACACGGAGTCCTTAGATTACCAGCCTCAGCGGCCCGTCGGATACGAGGGATTTCCCCCCCATCACAAACGGGCGTCCGCTGTTATATTGCGCCCATGACCGATCGCGGCACTTTTTCAAACGCCGCCGCCAGCGTCACCGCCGGCGGCGCGGCGCAGGCGGCCTTGCATGAAGCGGCGGCGGCGGCCACCCGCAGCCACTTCGGACACGAAGTTTTTGTGCGCGCGGTGGTGGAAGTTTCCAACTTCTGCCGGGAAAATTGCACTTACTGCGGCATGCGGCGCGATCAGCGCGGACTCGCCCGCTTTCGCGCCCGGCATGATTCCCTTGCCGAAATGTTGATCCACCATCGGCCGGCGAGCGTCACCGACGTCAACATCCAATCCGGTGAGGATCCCGTCGTGGTCCGCGAGGTGGTGCTGCCCTTGATCCGGACCCTGCAGCGCGAAACCCCCTTGGGGATCAGCGTCTGCCTGGGCACGCTGGACTCGGCGCTGTATGATGAGTTGCGGGACTCCGGGGCGTCCATCTACATCATGAAATTCGAGTGCGCGGTGCCGGCGCGTTACACCGCGGTCCGGGCGCCCGGAACCTTGGCGGAACGGCTGGCGCACATCCGCCTGCTGGCGGACAGCGGTTGGAAGGTGAGTTCCGGGTTCATTGCCGGTTTGCCGGGACAGGAGCCTTCCGAGATGGCCGCCGCACTCGAGTTGGCGGGCACCCTCCCGCTGCACGGATGCAGCGTCAGCCCCTTCATTCCGGGTGAGGAAACGCCCCTGCGCGGCACGCCGCCGGCCAACCCCGACTGGGTCTTCAATTGCATGGCCGCCCTGCGTCTGGGGCGGCCCGACTGGGTGATCCCCGCCGTGAGCGCCCTGAACCTCACGGAAAAGGACGGCTACCGCCGCGGCCTCCGCGCGGGGGCCAATCTGGTCACGATCAACCTTACCCCGGAGGAATTGCAGGCGGATTACGTGATCTACAAACGCGACCGCTTCATCATGACCGAGGCGCGCGTGCTCGACGCCATCAGCGCCGAAGGTCTGACCCCCTCCCGGCAGGGATTGGCGGACTTTTACGCCCGCACGGTGCCGGCCGCGGCGCCCGTCGAATTGGCGGCCCTGACCACCTGAGCCAGCGTGTTGTTCCCTCCCCCCCAGCGCACCGGTTCCCCTCTTCAGCGCGTGGTCGTCACGGGCGCGGGGATCATCACGGGGCTCGGTTGCGGCTGGGCCGCCAATGCCGAAGGGTTTCGCACCGGGCGCAAGGTTTTCCGCCCGGTGACGCGCTTCGACACCTCCCGGCAACGCTGTCAACTGGCGGCGGAAGCCGATCCGCCCGCGCCGCCGGCCACGCGGCTGCCCCCGAAACTGGAACGTCGCTTGGACCGCGCCGCGATCATGCTGCTGCTCGCGGCCCACGAAGCCTGGTCGCAAGCCGGCTGGCGGCCGGCGGACGCCCCCGCGATCGTGCTGGGCACCACCAGCGGGGAAATGGCCTTCGGCCAGGCCTACCTCCGACAGGCCCTGGCCGCGCCGGCCGGGCGGCGGGAGCAAGCCACGCGCGTGGTGCATTACCTCGCCCCGCGGCAAGGCTTGGACTTGTGCGACGCGTTCGGTTTTCAAGCGCCCGTCAGCATTATCGCCAATGCCTGCGCCTCGGGGGCCAACGCCATCGGCCAGGCTTTCCAACTGGTGCGCACCGGCCGCGCCGCACGCGCCCTCACCGGCGGCTATGACGCCCTTTCCCACCTGACCTTTGCCGGTTTTGACGCGCTGCACGCGCTTTCCCCCACCGGTTGCCGACCCTTCGCCGCCGGGCGCGACGGCCTGCTGCTGGGCGAAGGCGCCGCCTTGCTCGCCCTCGAATCCCTCGCGGGCGCGCAGGCGAGGGGCGCCACCATCCTCGGGGAAATCCTCGGCTACGGCACCGCCACCGACACC
Organism: uncultured Pedosphaera sp.; assembly: GCA_903930565.1. GTDB lineage: Bacteria > Verrucomicrobiota > Verrucomicrobiia > Limisphaerales > Pedosphaeraceae > CAIXFN01. The sequence goes on along the minus strand of CAIYZC010000223.1, from coordinate 12,867 downwards.
CATCATCTCACCCAACCGCACCCGGACGGCGACGCCGCGCTGGCGGCCATGAACCGCGCCTGCGCCGGCGCGGGCCTGCGCCCGGACCAAATCGACTACATCAACGCCCACGGCACCGCCACCCCCCAGAACGACGCCACCGAAGCCGCCGCCCTTAACCGCTGGGCCGGCACGGACGCCGCGCGGCCGGCGGTCAGCTCCACGAAGGCGGGCATCGGGCACCTGCTGGGCGCCGCGGGCGCCGTGGAGGCCGTGGCCTGCCTCATGGCGCTGCGCGGGCAATGGTTGCCGCCGCAAGTGGGCGACGAACCAGCCGATCCCGCCTGCCGTTTCAACTTGGTGCGCAAACCGACCCCGGCGGCCTTGGCCACCGCGCTCTCCAACTCCTTCGGTTTTGGCGGCGCGAACGCCTGCCTCATCTTTGGGAGGGGGCGATGAGCCGGATTTTTGTTCGTGGCGCCGGCGCCGTCTCCCCGGCTGGCTGGGGTGTCGCCGCCCTGAGCGCCGCCGCCGTCGCCGGGGATCCCCTGCCCTTGCGCGACTTGCCCCGGCCCGGTTGGAGCGTGCCTTTGCGGATCCGGTCGGTGCCCCCGCCGCCCGCTGCGCCGGCCTGCCTGGCCCATCCGCGCCTGCGCCGCGCCGGCCAACTGACCCAGCACACCGTCGTCGCCGCTCTGGAAGCGTTGGGCACGGACCTCGCCGAAATCCAAGCCGGCCGCCTGCGGGTCGGGATCATTGTGTGCCTGCTCACGGGCATCGTCGCTTATTCGCGGCGCTTCTATGAAGCCGTGCTGCAGGACCCCGCGACCGCCAGTCCCCTGCTCTTTCCAGAAACCGTGTTCAACGCCCCCGCCAGCCACCTTGCGGCCTACCTGGGCGCCGGCACGATCAACTACACCCTGGTCGGCGACGAGGGCTCCTTCCTGCAGGGCCTGGCGCTCGCGGCCCAATGGATCAACGACGAACCCTTGGATGGCTGCCTGGTCGTCGGCGGCGAGGAAATGGATTGGCCGGCGCCGGATGCCCTGCGTCATTTCTCCCGCCGGGCCGTCCATGGGAGTGGTGCCGGGGCCTTGTACTTGTCCGCCACGCCCACCGCTGCCGCCGTCGAACTCGCGGCGGTGACGGATTCCTTTACCTTCACCCTCACCCAATCCCGCACCCTCGCGGCGCGGAACATGCGCGCTCAATTGCCCGCGGGCGCCCCCGGCGAACTGCTCTGCCTGAGCGGACGTAATCTCTCGCGGTTCGATGCCGCGGAAACCGCCGCCTGGGCCGATTGGACCGGTCCCCGGCTGGCCCCCAAAGAGATTTTCGGCGAGGCCTTTACCGCTTCCGCGGCCTGGCAGTGCGCGCTGGCTTGCGCGTCGCTCCGGGGCGGCGGTCTGGCGGCGGTCAATGTCAGCGTGGTCGGCGGGTCGCAGCAGGCCATTGGCGCCCGTTTCATCGCCCTGCCCTCCCGCGAATTCCCCATGCCGGATGAACGCAACCAGAGTTAGCCCTTCCCCACCCTCTTTATCCCGCCCCTCTCATGAGCGCCTCAATCGAACGCAAATCCGCCCTTAAACGACTCCTCGTGGAACATCTCTTGCTGAAGATCGAACCCGGGGAAATTCCCGATGATCAGCCGTTGTTTGGTCCCGGCGGTCTCGGCTTGGACTCGATCGACGCGCTGCAATTGGTGATCGCCCTCGAAGGGGCTTACGGCCTCAAGATCGCCGACCCCGCCAAAGCCAAAACGATCCTGGCCTCCGTCAACACCATCGCCGCCGCGGTGGAGGCCCTCCCCGCCCCGCCCGCCGGCGCGGCTTGAAGGAACCGGGTCGGTTCATTCCCCGGGGCCGGCCATCTGTCCCCGGGTGACGCCGAGTTGGTTCACGAGTTTGAGTTCGCGCCAGAGTTGGGCGCCGTCCCTTTCGCCGCGGAGGAGTCCGCGGTATTGGGCCAGGGTGCGCCGGACTTCGTCCGGGGTTTCATCCAGAAATTCCACCCGGAAGTGGCGCGCCCCCAAGGCCAGGAGTCGGGCGACATATTCGGCTCCGGTCTGGGCGCGGGAATTGAACACCGTGTTCCGGCAGCCGATGTCCGCCATCAGCGGGTGCTCCGCACCGACACGGTCGCGGAGCTTGACCCGGTGGTGGTCGCACGGCCGGCCGCAGTTGGTGTAGTCCGTTCCTTTGGAGAGAAACGCGCAGAACACACAATGCTCCATGTGAAACATGGGCATATGCTGATGGATGGTGATTTCAAACCACGCGGGCGGCGCGCCCCGCAGCAAGGCTTCCAACTGGATGAAATTCAGGTCGTAGGACGCCGTGACCCGTTCCAAACCAAAGTGATTCCGAAAATAATCCGCGCTGAGTGGGTTGGCCACATTCAGGGAGAAATCCCCGGTGCGGCGGCAATCCGCGAAGTGGCGCAAGTGATCGTAATTGCGCACGAGATAACCATCCGCATCGCTCGACCGCACTTGCTTCAAGATCCAATCCTCGCCCATTTTGTGAATACGGGGCGGCGCGACCCAAATGGTGCGCTGCGGCCGGGCGCAACCCGCGGCGCACCGGGCCTGGGTCACTGCCGTGCGGTATTGCTTGGGATCCGCAAAATCGCAATATAAGGTCTGAATGCCGCAATCCAGCGCGGCGGTCAATTGATCCAGGTTGCGCACCAGCACGATCAACTCCGCCGGGCCGGGATCCGCGTCGGCGCCCACCGTCACCACGGGTGCGGACGCGGCCGCCGGTTCATTCAGGGTCCAGCGCAGCGGTTGGGCGCGACGGACCTCCAATTGGCTCACCGCTTCCCGGCGCAACCGGTTCAACTCGCTCACCGGGAGCATCAGCGCCCCTTCCAAGTGGTTGTCGAGTCCCCCGAGGGAGAACGGCGTTCCGCCCAAGCGACCGAGTTGCTCCCGCAGCTTTTCCGTGCCCAACGGCTGCTTTTCGGCAGGCACCAGCGGCGTTAGCGAACGCACTTCGACGACGTGGCCCACCGGATCGCGAATAATCAGCACCAAGGGTTGACCGGCCGTGCCGTGGACTTCCAGATGGATCGGGCGGGAATGACGAATTTTCTCGCCCTCGAACGACTGGCGCAAACGGCGCTCCAATTCGTGATCGCTGGTTTTCCATAGGCGATCACCGGTACGGATGCGCGTAAAATCGACATCGCCGTGGCCGAAACCGAGCAGGGTTTCCGACCCGCGCATTTCCACGGTGTAAATACGGCCGCCTTCCTCGGGAAGATCGGGCGTCCCAGCGTCGAAGACCACGCCGTCGCCCGGCTTGATCGCCGCAACCAGTTGGAGCGCGACCCGTTCGCTCAGCACCCGGGTGACCTGGCCGAGGAAAACGCCGCGTTTCTTGCCAAAGCGGGCATGGACGAGGGCTTGATTGTTGTTGCCCCCGAACCAACCGGTGAACAGACCGCGGGAGAAGGCCATCTCCAGATCATAGCGGGATTCCTGGCGCACCCGGGCGACCGCCTCCGGGGTGGCCGCGTCCAACGCCTGGCGGTAAACGCGCGTGATGTTCGCGACATACTCCGGGGTCTTGAGCCGCCCTTCGATCTTCAGCGAAGTCATGCCCAAGCGCACCAATTCCGGCAGCACTTCCAAACCCGCCAAATCCTGCGGACTCAGCAAATACCGCCGGTCGCCGAGCGGCACCGTTTGGCCGTCCGAAACCAGTTCATACGGCAGGCGGCAGGCTTGCGCGCATTCGCCCCGGTTCGCGGAGCGTCCGCCCAAGGCCTCGCTGGTGAGACATTGGCCGGAATACGCCACGCACAGCGCCCCATGCACGAACACTTCCAACGGCAAGTTTGGCGCCACGGCCGCCCCCCCCGCCACCAAGGCGTCGCCCGCCTGAATCTTTTCGATTTCTTTCAGTGAACATTCCCGCGCCAGCACCACCAATTGGCAACCCAGTTCCTTGGCGAACGCCACACCCGCGCTGCTGGTGATGGTCATCTGCGTGGAGGCGTGGATGGGAAAATCCGGCGAAATACTGCGGATCAGTCGGCAAATGCCGACGTCCTGCACAATCACCGCGTCCACCCCGGCGGCGATGATCGCCCGCAAATACTCTTCCGCCGCGGGCAATTCCGGCGTGAACACCAATGTGTTGAAGGTCACATACCCCTTCACCCCCCGGCGGTGGAGGAATTCCATCAGCGCCGGCAGACTGGCCGCCGTGAAATTGTGCGCCCGCATCCGCGCATTGAAACGGTCCAACCCAAAGTAAATCGCATCCGCCCCGTTTTCCACCGCCGCCCGCGCGCAATCCCAATCCCCGGCGGGAGCGAGCAGTTCGGGGCGGGGCAAAGGGGAGGCTTTACCGGGAGTCGTGACTGAACCGGTACCAAGGGAGGGCGAAATCAAGGGGCTTGTGGTCATGTTCGTGGCCGCCGCCATCATAATCCATTTCGCCACGCGGCACCAAGGCATTAGTGCGCCGGCAAATAGCGGCTCACACTATGGTTTGACCCCCTTAGGGGGTCAGCCCTTAGTTTGTCCACTTTTTCCGTGCTTTTGCGCCGGCGAAAGAGCTTGAACGGTCCGCTGGCACGGGAGATTCTCCGGCGCCGAGCCCTCCCCGAAGATTCCGCGCTTCGGAGCGACAAAATCGGGCAAATCGACTTGCCAAGGCAACCCTCCCGCCGTAAATCAAAGCCGTGCCTGAATCATGCCGCAGAGCCGCCCGCGCCCACCCTTGATGCCATGGCGCGCAGCAGCCAACGACATTCCACCCCGCCGGCCAAATTGGCCGCGTCCTCCGTTCGTTCCGTCCGCCTCAACGCCCGCCCCAACGCACCTGTGAAAAACTACGTACTCGACACCAACGTGCTGTTGCACGACCCGCACAGCCTGCTCAACTTCCGCACCAACAACGTGATGCTTCCCATCGAAGTGATCGAGGAAATCGACCGCTTCAAGCGCGAATCCACGGAGTTGGGACAGAACGCCCGCGCGGTTTCCCGCCTCCTGGACGGCTTGCGCGGACAGGGCAGTCTGAGCGAGGGGGTGCCGCTGTCGAACGGGGGCACCCTGCGCATCGTTTTCCGCAAGCCCGCCAAAACCAAGCCCGCCACCATTTTGGGCGATGACACCGTGGATAACCGGATCGTGGCCACGGCCTTGGAAATCCAAAAGAAATCCGACGCCAAAATCCCCACCATCCTGGTGAGCAAGGACATCAACCTGCGGATCAAAGCCGATACCCTCGGCCTGCAGGCGGAGGATTACGAGACGGACCGGGTGCTGATCAAGGACCTCTACACCGGCATGGCGGAGATCAATCTGAGCCCGGACAAGCTGGCCGCTTTCCGCGCCAACGGCGAACTGGAGTTGAACGGCGGCCGCCAGTATTTCCCCAACGAATACTGCACGCTCTCCGAGGAAGGCAACCCGAAGCGCACGGCCCTGACCAAGGTGGATGCCACCGGCAAAAAGGTCATCCCCATCATCGACAGCCGCGAGGGCGTATGGGGCATCAAACCGCGCAATCGCGAGCAACATTTCGCCTTCGACGCCTTGCTGGATGAGAAAATCAAGTTGGTCACCCTCATGGGCAAGGCCGGCACGGGCAAAACACTCATGGCCATGGCCGCCGGCTTGAAGCGCACGGTTCTGGACCGCGAATTCCGCCGCCTGGTCGTCGCCCGCCCCACCATTTCCATGGGCAAGGAACTGGGATTTCTGCCCGGTTCGTTGGATGAAAAACTCGCGCCCTGGATGCAGCCCATCCACGACGCCTTGGAAATGCTCAGCGACCTGAACATGGGCCACGAACACCGCCGCAGCAATGACCTGATGCGCTCCGGCAGCATTGTGGTTGAAGCGCTCAGCTACATCCGCGGTCGCAGCATCGCGCACCAATTCATGGTCATCGACGAGGCTCAAAACCTCACGCCGCTCGAAGTCAAAACCATCATCACGCGCGTGGGCCACGGGACCAAGATCATCTTCACCGGCGACCCCTACCAGATCGACAATCCATACGTGGACTCCTCCTCGAATGGGTTCAATTACATTATTAGCAAGTTCCGGGGCGAACCCATCGCGGCGCATATCGAACTGCAAAAGGGCGAACGCTCCGAACTGGCCGAACTCGCCGCCAACCTGCTCTGAGCCGCCTCAGAACGGCAGGAACTTTTTGTCGCACAACCGCTCCGCCAGCCAGACGGCCGCGACGAGCAGGATGGCAACGGACCCCGCGCGCAGCACCCCGGTTTGATAAAACCGGGTGTGCCGCAGCGTGTACGCCAGGGGCAGGAAGGCCGCCACAATCGCCAGTTGCCCGAGTTCCACCCCCAGGTTGAAGCCCACGAGCACCAGCGCCAATCCCCCCTCGCGCAAGCCCAATTCCCCCAGGGCATTGGCAAAACCAAACCCATGGATGAGGCCGAACCCAAAGGCCACCAGCCAACCCCGCTCCCGCACCACCGGCCAAAGGTTGTTCAACGCCGCCAGCATCACCGACACCGCGATCGCCGACTCGGTGAGTTGCGGCCGTAGTTTGACGAGGTGCAGCGCGGCCAGGCTCAGGGTCACCGAGTGGGCCGCGGTGAAGGCGGTGACGATTTTCACGACTTGCACGAACGCCGGGCGGAACGCCCCCACCCCCGCCCATTTTCCCCCTTCCCGTCGCAGCACCGCGGGCAGCAGCAACGCCAGCAGGAACAGGATGTGGTCGTATCCCGTCCAGATATGCCCCACCCCCTCGCGCAAAAATCGGGCGAACTCTTGCGCGCGCCCCGGCAACTTCACCGCCAACCGCTGCACTGGTTCATCCGGGCTGAACACTGTGGACTGGACCCCGCCCACCGTTTCGAATCTTAGCATTCCCCGGTGCAGGGCGTTGGTCTCAAAAAACAGCCGGTAATCCACCTCCAGCACCTGGGGCACCGCGGTGCCGAGGGACACGACCATCGGCACCTGCAAATACGGGCCGTCCGTGAACTCCTCCCACGTCGGCTCCGTCCCCGTGAACCGGGGCGTCACCTCCCGGCCATCGACCCGGAGCTTCAACCGCGCACCGGCGTAGCGCAGCACCTCCGGGTAATGATCGCGCAAATCCTCCCACGCAATCAGGCCGTCCTTGTCCGTCAGCGCCACCACCGACTTGAGTTCGCTGATCGGCAAGTCCCATTGCCCCGTGAGCTGGTTCGAGGCGAGCACGAGATTGAGGTAGCTCTTGCTGGGCTCATGGGCCGCGACGTGGCCCGCCCCGGCAAACGCCAGCACCAGCCAAATCGCACGCCCAAGCCGGCGCGCCCACTGCAAGCGGGGATACCCCATACGGCGGCAGGGGGGTTACCGCCAAAATTGGAAATTCATGAGCCCGCGGTCCCCCAATTGCGGCGGCACCCCCATGAAGCTCACGATGTGGTCCACCAACCCCCAGAAAGCAATGTTCACCGGCTTGACGAACCAAAAGAGCATGATGATCAACCAAATGCCCTGACCGCGCAGCGGCGCAATCGCTTCGGCCCAGCGCCGCGGCAACCAGGGTTCGATGGCCTGGTACCCATCCAGCGGGGGAATCGGCAGCAAGTTAAACAGAATCGCGCAGATCTGCAATTGCAGCAGGAACGCCAGCCCGTAAGTCACCGGATGATCGTAGTAGTAGGGAATGAAGACCCACTCCAACAGAAAGGCCAGCACCACGGCCATCACGAGGTTCATGGCCGGTCCGGCCAGCGAGACCCAAGTGTTCCATTCGCGGGAAGGCAGCAAATCGCGACGCAGGTAAACCGCCCCGCCGGGCAGGCCGATGCCGCCCATGACCATGCACAACATGGGAATCAGGAAACTGCCGATCGGGTCTAGGTAGTTCAAGGGGTTCATGGAGAGATACCCCTTCTCGCGCACGGTGTAATCGCCGCCCTTCAAGGCCGCGTACGCGTGCCCGAATTCGTGCAGGCACACGGAAAACACCCAGACCAACAGCACCAACAAAAAACACGACATGCCCCGATCATGCCCCAATTTCCCCGGCCGCGAAAGGGCAAGTTTGCCGCCCGGCGGGGTTGGTCAGCTCAGGCCGCGCGCGCTTCGCCGACGGGCTCCTGATCGGCCAGTTTACGGTACAAAGTGGCCAGGCTGATGCCGAGAATAATGGCGGCCTGCTCCTTGTCCCCCTGGGTCTGGGCCAGCGTGCGGTTTAAGTAGGCCAGCTCCTGCTCGCGCAGAAAATCCTTGAGCGGGACATCCGCCGCCGGCGTGGCCGCCCCGCCGCCCGGGGCCGGCGATCCATTGGCACCGGTCCCCGCCTTCGCGGCGACCCGGGCGTGCTGCAACGGGAAAATTGCCGGCTCACCGCCCGCGGCGGGCAATTGGGCCAAATCTCCGCCCTCACCGGACGGCGTGCCGCCGGGCAAATCCCGCAGCAGACTGGGGGGCAAGTCGGACTTTTGGATGATGGCGTTCTCGCACAGGGTCCCCGCGCGCTCAATGGCGTTCACCAATTCCCGCACATTGCCCGGCCAATCGTAGGCGCACAAAGCCTCCATGGCCTGGCGCGTGATTTGCAACGGTTGCCCCGTGTTCGGATCCAATTTGTCCCGCAAAAAGTGGCCCACCAGGAGGGGAATGTCATCCCGCCGCTCCCGCAGGCTGGGCAGGTTGATGGCGATGACGTTCAACCGGTAGTACAAATCCTCCCGGAAAGTGCCGTCCTTGATCTTTTTCTCCAGCGGCTCGTTGGTGGCGGCCAGCACCCGCACGTTGATGTAGGTCGGCACCGTCTCCCCCACCGGCCGCACTTCCCGCTCCTGCAACACCCGGAGCAACCGGCTCTGCAGCAGGGGCGACATGGAGCCGATCTCATCCAGGAAAATGGTCCCCCCGTCCGCTTCCTGAAACAAACCCTTTTTGTCATTCACCGCCCCCGTGAAAGCACCGCGGCGGTGCCCGAACAACTCCGATTCCAGCAGGTTCTCCGGCAATGCGCTGCAGTTCACGGGAATGAACGGCGCACCCTGGCGGCGGCTGTTGAAATGCAGCGCGCGGGCCACCAATTCCTTGCCCGTGCCGCTCTCGCCCAGCACCAGGATCGTGCTGTCGGTGTCCGCGACCCGTTGAATCATCTTGAACACCTGCTGCATCTTCGGCGAGGTGCCGATCAATTGGCTGAACTGGTATTTGCGCTTGAGCGTTTTCCGCAAATAAAAATTCTCCGAAATCGCCTCGTTGTACGCCAGCGCCCGTTGAATGCACAACCGCAGCTCGTCCAGCTTGAACGGCTTCTCCAAATAGTCATACGCCCCGTTCTTCATCGCCCCGACCGCGGTCTCGATGGAGCCGAACGCCGTGATGATGATCACACAGGCGGGCGGGGTCAGTTGGCGGGCCTTCTGGAGAATCTCCAAACCGTGGGCGCGCGTCTTGTCCAAGTACAAGTCCGTGATCACCACTTCGGGCAGGTGGGCCTCCAAACCCGCCAATGCTTCCTTGCAATTGGTGAAGGGAAACACCTCATGCCCCGCCGCGCGCAGCATTTCGGCGACCATTTGCACCATGGTCAATTCATCATCCACCAAGAGAACTCTTGCCATTGCCGCACACCGTATCGCAGCCGAACCACGCCCGCAAGCCGGAAAGCGGCCGGCCCGCGCTCCTGAATAATTCCCCGCAATTCCGCGTCGATTGAGGGCCGACGGATACTCCGGCGGTCACCGGCGGTCCCCTCTGCTTTGGGACTTGCCTCGTCGGAATCCGCGATTAGATTGGCCCCATGAAAACCTTAGCCTTGGCTTTTGGAATCCTCGTCGCCGCCGCGTCCGCCCGCGCGCAGGTTTCGGTGGAGGTGCGCATGGAGCAAGTCGAATTCGTCTCCAAGGAGGCCATGCCCATTTCCGTCCGCATCGTCAACCATTCCGGCCAGACCCTCCACTTCGGCAAGGATCCGGATTGGCTCGTGTTTTCCATCGAGGCGGCGGACGGCCATGTCGTGAACCAACTCGCCAATGTGCCCGTGGAAGGCGAATTCGACCTGCCCTCCTCCAAGGTCGCCATCAAAAAAGTCGATGTCGCCCCCTATTTCAATCTCAACCGTTTCGGCCGCTATGTGCTCCACGCCACCGTCAAAATGAAGGACTGGCAGGTCGAAATCTCCAACGAAAAACCCGCCTTGTTTGAGATCACCCCCGGCACCCGCATGTGGGAGCAGACCTTCGGGCTCCCGCCCGCTGACGGCGAAAGTCACGCCAAGCCGGAATTGCGCAAATACATTTTGCAGCAGGTGAACTACACGCACCAGATGAAGCTTTATCTGCGCATCACCGACCCCCTTGAATCCGAGGTCATCAAGGTGTTGCCGATCGGCCCCATGGTTTCCTTTTCCCGGCCCGATACCATGTTGGACCAGCACAGCAATCTGCACCTCATTTATCAATGCGGCGCCCGTTTGTACAATTACAGCGTCGTCGCCCCTGACGGCACCCTTTTGATTCGCCAGGCCTTTGATGTCACGTCCACCCGCCCGCACCTGCGGGTGGACGAGCGTGGCCACCTCGGCGTCGTGGACGGGGCCCGCCGCCTCACCAGCGAAGATGTCCCTCCCAACCCCGATCCCCTCGCGCCTGCTCCGGCTCCCGCGCCCGCTCCCCCCAATGAGTCCAAACCGCCCAAGGCCTGATTTTCGCCCCCTGTTCCTGCTGGTGGCAGCCCTCCTCGGCTGCCCCCTCGCCGCGCCGGCCCAGAACGTGGTGCTGCACCTGCGCAATGGCGACCGGCTCGCCGGCACCATCGTCACCGAAACCACCAACCAAGTCACCCTCGCCACCACTTGGATCAAGGAACTCGCCGTTCCCCTGGCGCAAATCGAACGCCGCGAGACCTTCCCCCCGGGCACCAATGTGGCGGGCCTCAAATTCCCCACCCGCCCCGTCATCACCGGCACCAACCCCCCGGCGGTGAACACCAACACTTTTTGGCGCCGCTGGAAGGGTGAAGTCGCCCTGGGCACGGACCTCATCTTCGGCGGCGCCGAGCGCCAGATCTATTACGGGCACGGCAAGCTCACCTACGCCCAACCCTACGCCGCCGACCCCAAACAATTCTTCCGCGACACCCTGACCTTCAACGCTGAATACGGGGAAACCGGCGGCATCCGCTCCGCCAATAAAATCGACGGCGCTTCCAAGACCGATTTTGACCTCAGCCGCCGGTATTACCTCTACAACCTCGGCGGCGCCGGCTACGACGAAATCCGCAAAATCAACCTCCGCTACGAGGAAGGCCCGGGCATGGGTTACCATTGGCTCACCCAATCCAACTTTGTTGTCAACTTGGAGGCCGGGGCGAACTACCAGGAGGAATACCGCTCGGACGACACCACCTCCCGCAACTTCTATTACCGCCTGGCCGAGAACATCACTTGGAAAATCAGCAAACAGCTCACGCTCGGGGAAAAGCTCGAAATCTTCCCCGAAGCCGAAAATTTGGCCCAATACCGCACCCGCTTGGAGGCCACCCTCAGCTACGCCCTGCTCACGCACCTCTCGCTCAACCTCACCACCTTGGACCTGTACGACACCCGCCCCGCGGCCGGCGTCACGCGCAACGAATTTCAGTTGCGCACCTCGCTCGGCGTCAAGTTTTAGGCCGCCAGCACCTGGCCGAACGCGTGCATTTTCAGAATCCGCTCCACGATCACCTCCAGATTCGGCAGCGCGATGTCGTAGTGCACCACGCTCATCGCGGGTGAGCGGATCAGGAGCGAGGTGCACCCCGCCATCCGGGCCGCCGCCGCATCCTGCCACTTGTCGCTCACCACAAAACAGCGCTCCAAGTTCAATTGCCACTTGAACGCCGCCTCCGTGAACAGCCCGGGCCGCGGTTTCTGGCACGGGCACCCCTCCCCTTCGCCGTGCGGGCAAACCAAGATGTCGTCCAAGGGCAACCGCGCGCGCAACAGTTCGTGCATCCGATCCACCTCCCGCCGCGCCACCCGGCCATCCGATAACCCCGGTTGATTGGTCGTCGCGATCAAGCGGAACCCCACCGCCCGCAACCGCTCCAAGAGCGGGGCCGCCTCTTCGTTCACACGAAACTCCGCCAACGTGGGCGGCGTCCACCGCAAGGGCCGCCCCGCCGGCACCAAGTTCAGGATTCCATCCCGTTCCAAGAATATGGCTTGCTTCATAAATCCCTGCGAAAGCATAAACCTCGCCGAGTTTTGCCGACCCCAAAAAAAGCCCGTAAAACCCAGGCTTTTGCCCCAAACACCCCCTGCGCATTCTTGCTTTTGCGAAGCCCCGCCCCCACTTCCCACCACCATCCCCAAACCATTGCCCCATCCGGGCGCGCCAAAGGTGCGCAATTCCTCAGCCTAGGATAAAATCCTAGGTAATCGTCCCAGAAAAATTCAGCGACCTGTAGGGTCGCAACCCCAACCCGCCCACCGTGCACCCATCCCAATCTGGGGCAGGTCTCCGACCTGCCGTATCCGGGAGTCTCCGACTCCCAGGACCTCCCCGCTCCATTTCCCCCTCTTCCCACCACCCCCTCGCGCCTACCCCAAATTACCCGCAAAAAAACATCCCCACCGTTGAATCCCCCCGCTAACCTCGCGTCCAACCATGACTTTTATGCCATTGCTTAATCGACTGAAACTCGCGGGCCTGGCCGGGCTCCTGCTCGGCGTCACCACTGCCGCCACTCATGCCCAAGGCAACGCCGCGCCCGCGGGTGCCACCACCCCCACCCCGTACCTCACGGCGGAGGAGGAAGCCAAAACCATTCAACTGCCCCCGGGCTACCGGTTGGAATTGGTCGTCGGCGATCCCATCATCAAGGAACCCGTCGCCTGCGCCTTCGATGGCAACGGCCGCATGTACGTCGCCGAAATGCGCAGCTACATG
>CAIYZC010000222.1 GCA_903930565.1 uncultured Pedosphaera sp. | reverse complement strand
TGGTGGTGGACAGCGGGTACACCGCGCTGACACTGGCCCCGCTTAACCGCTCCTGGGTGGTGCGCGGCACGGTCGAAGTGACCCGGGACGCCGCCGCGGTGGAAGGGAATTTTCCCGCCGCCCCCGCCCTGGGATTGGTGCTGCTCACCGACTTTCCCAAACGCCCGGCGGTCAAGCTCTATGACTACGTCACCGTGGTGGGCTATCCGACGGGCAAGTTCGCTTACACGCCCGTCCCGGGCGTCACCAAGGAGGTCCGCCGGTTCGCGGGCAAATTGCCCGCGGCGGTACGCTGGCACTTGGAGGCCTTGGACCCGCCCGGCAAATAGGTCATTTGACCAAGCGATAGAAGTGGGTGCTCCCGGACGGGCTGGTCGGGAACGGACCGGCATACACCGAGGAACCGACATTGCGCCACGGGCCGGCGGCTCGGATTGCCTCTTGAAGTTGGTAGCCACCACGACTCCAATTGAGGACGACGGTGCGGCCCGCGCCGGGGGCGATCTGTAGTTGCGGCCCGGGGTCGCTGTTGTAGGTGTAATCCACAACGGCCCCGAAAAGGGGGTTGGGAGTGGCGGTCGGATAGAGGTGGAGTTCGACCGCCAGAACATTGTCCCCGGCCGTTAAATTCGTGAGCGCCGTCCCGGTGAAGCCCAACAAATCCGGGCACAAGCCGCCGCCGGCGCAGGCCTGCGCCAGCGCCGGTGTGGCGTTGCTGATGGCCAACGGGGAAGCGGGCAGACGGAGCCGGGTCAATTCAACGCCGTTCAAATAAAACACCGCCCCGTCGTTCACCACATTCGAGAACATCAAGGAAAGCGGCGCCCCGGCGTTGGGGCGGGTGAAATGCGCCCGGAAATAGTACGTCGAATAGGGCTGGCCATTCGCCGGGTTGACCGACAGGCGCGCGCCCCGGGGCTGGATCGACGTATTGGGTCCGACCAAGGTGTAACCCAGATTCGGGCGGCCCCAAAAGAACCCCGCACCCGAACCTTCCCATGCGGTGTCATCGTGCCCCGGAGCGGCCCAAGCGATTCCGTTCTGGTTGGCCGTGGTGAAGCGCCACTGGTTGGTCAATTCGAAGATTCGCTGGGTCCGCACGTAATTGGTGGTCGTGAAGTAGCCCAGTCCGGAGACATACTGCGTGGCGCCGGCGAATGACACGGCTTGATAATAGTAGCCGGTGCCGGGAATGAGCTTGGTCAGCAGCATCGCATGCCCGGTCACCGTCTGACCCAGCGTGGACGAGAGCAAACCTAGATTCGTGGTCAGGCCATAACGCACCTGCGTCGTCGCCGGCCCCGCCGTGGTCCAAGTAATGGTGGCGGCGGTATCGTCGGGGTTCGCCGCCAACTGACGCACGAACGGCAAGGGCGCCGCATAAATCCCGAAGTGGCTGGCCACGGTGCGCTCCAAGCCGTATTGGGCGACGGAGCTCGACTGGTTCAATTCCACCGGCGCTCCGTTCGTGTCCTGCATCACCAGGGCGGTGGAACCGCCGCCGTCGAGGTTGATGGCGTCCCACGCGCCCGCCACTTGCAGCCAGGCGGCCGTTTCCCAGTCGTAGGTCCCGTCGCTGTAGCCGGGTTGCCGCCCATCCACCGCCAATAAATACAAATACCGGTGATCCGCCGACAAACCCAAGGCACTCCGGGGGTTTATTTGGTGCAGATGGGCCGGGTTTCCCAAATAGACAAAACCTTGGTTCGCCCCGCCGAGCAGCAACGGATACGAGCCGGTGACGGCCGTCCACGTGCCCTCCGGCACCGGCTGGGCCGGCCAGTTCGTCGGAATGAGGGTCGGGCGATTGTTCGTGCTGAAGGCCAAACTGGAGGTGAAGTCCGGGCTTTCCTGGGCGACGACCAACCGGCCCTGGCTGACGTGCAAACCGTAACTCAACATCGGCGTGCCCGCGGGGGCAAAGGGATCCAGCAGATCAAAAAAGTTCGCGTTGATCGCCACCTGCACACCGTAGGTCGCCACAAACGTGCTCACCGTCATGCCCGAGGTTTCTTGGACATCCGGGATGAAGTCGGGGCAAGGCGGTGTGGCGAAGGTGTGGATGCCGGGATCCGACAGGTCCACCCGGACAAAGTGCGCGACACTCAGATTGGGAAAACCGGTGCCATCCGGGGTGTTGGTCCCCGCGGCTTGATCCACGCCTTGGAAAAGCGGTGTCCAAGGGCCGAGCAGCGTACCCGCTCCACCCGGAACCGCCCCGACCCAAAAAATGCAGAGTGCCACCCCGAGCCGGAGCCACCACCCCGGGATGGAGGGCGGAGGCAAGGCACGGGTGGAACGGAGACGCCGCTGCCGTTTCCCGGGGAACATGCGCGCACTTTGCCCCCCGCCCGGCCGCGCGTCAAGGCTCCGTTCAACCCACTGCGGGAATTAAAACCAAGCCTGCCAGGCGGCCAACAGTGAGCGCAGCGATTCGACTTCCTCGGGGCGCAGGTTCACCAGCGGCGGGCGCACCGGGCCGCCCTTCAAGCCGATCAAGTCCATCATGGATTTCATCACGGAGACTTCGTAACCCTTGCGACGCGCGCGGAAGGCGTAGAGGGGAATCACCAGCGAATCCATGAGCGCGGTCAATTCGGGCCCGCCGCCGGCGGAAGCCAGTTCGTGGAGCCGCAGCGAGAGGCGGGGCGCGACGTTGGCGATGCTGGAGGTGTAGGTGCGGATGCCCATGCTGTAATAACCGGGCACGAGATCGTCACCCGCGCCGCCGATCCAATGCAGGCGGTCCCCCACGCGGTGACGAATCATTTGGTAGCGGCGAATGTCGCCCTGCCCGTCCTTCCAGGCGATCAATTGGGGAATCGCGCCGGCCAGTCGATCGACGATGGCCGGCGAAGCGTTGAACCAATCGCGGCTGTAAATCAGCAAACCCAAGGGCGTCGCGGACGCGATGCCGGAATAGTAGGCGACGATGCCGTCATCATCCGGGCTGGGGTAATAGGGCGGGAAGGCCAGGATGCCGGCCACCCCGGCGCCCGCGGCGGCGCGGGCGAGCTCGGCGGCCAGGGGGGAATTGAAACCCGTGCCCGCCAGCACCGGGACGCGGCCGGCGACTTCCTCGACCGTGGCCCGCACGACCGCCAAGTGTTCGGCCGGGCTGATGGTGTGAATTTCGCCGGTCCCGGCCGCGGCCACCACGGCGCTGACCGGGTGACGCAGGAGCGAGCGCAGGTTGTGGCGCAGGCCGTCCAAGTCGAGGGAAAGGTCGGGTTTGAAGGGCGTCACCGGAAAAGAGATGACGCCATGGAGGCGGGCGCGCAGTTCGTCAGGTTGCATGGGTTGTGGCTAGGGGAATGGGGTGGTTTACCAGCGGGGCAAAATCCGGCGCCAATTCGGGTCAACGTGTTTGCGCATTTCCGCCTCGTCATCGCGCTTGCGGTAGCGGCATTCGGCGTAGCGCTCGCGGCCGCGGGCCAATTGGTCGTAATCGAGTTCCACGCCCAAACCGGGAAGGTCGGGGATGCGCACGCAACCGTTCACGATTGGGATCCGACCGCCCAGCACCACCTCATCCCCGGCCGATTGCCAGGGATAATGGGTGTCGCAGGCGTAAGTGAGATGCGGCGTGGCAGCGGCGACGTGGGCCATGCCCATGAGCGAAACCCCCAAATGGCTGTTGGAGTGCATCGAGAGGCCGAGGCCGAAGGTCTTGGCCAGCCGCGCGAGTTGCTGCACCTGCCGCGGGCCGCCCCAGTAATGGTGGTCGCACAGGATGATTTGCACCGCGTCGCGGCGCACGGATTCCGGAATGTCCGCAAAGCTGGTCACCGCGACATTGCTGGCCAGCGGCGTGTCAATGCCCTCGGCGAGGAGTTGGCGGCGCACTTCACCCATGTTGGCCAGACCGGCCACGGGATCTTCCAAATAACCGCCCCGGCCCAATTCCTCGGCGAGCGCACGCCCGACGCGCACGGAGGTCTCCACCGTCCAGGCGGAATTGGGGTCGATGCGCAGCGGCACGCCCGGGCCGAGCGCGCGGTAAAGTTGTTTGACGGTTTCAATCTCGATGTCGGGGTCCAACACGCCCGCCTTGAATTTGATGGAGCCGAAACCGTAGCGGGCCACCATTTGTTGCACCTGGCGCACCAATCCTTCGGGCGACAACGCTTCGCCGTATTCATCCGGGCGCGCATCGGCGCCTTCACCGCCGCCGCCGGCGTGTTTGTAAAAGGGATACGCGGAAAAAGGCACCTCGTCCCGCACCCGCCCGCCGATCAGGTCGCAGAGCGGTTCCCCGACCGTTTTGCCAATGAGATCCAGGCAGGCGACTTCGATGGCGGCGTAGGTGCGCGTGGTGGCGTCGAGCGGATTCTCGCCGGGCACATAGTGCAACTGGGACCGGGCGTCGCCGCTCCCCTGCCCTTCCACCATGGGCGAAAGCAAACCCGTGAGCCGATAAGGGTTCGCGCCAATGATTTGCGGGCGCAACGCCTCCAACTGCCGCACTTGGGCGTCGCCGCCGTAGGTTTCCGTGATGCCAACCACCCCGGCGTCGCTCTCCAGCTCGACGATTGTGCGCAGCGCGTAGGGCGCGTGGAGGCCGTACGAACTCCGCAGCGGCGGGTCGGCAATCGCAATCGCGTGGATGCGCAGGTCGGTGATTCGCATATGTGGGCTGCTGCTTAACCCATCCCCGCCCCGGGGGCAAGCCCGCAGACGGCTACGGGAGAAAAGGGGGGATCTCACGAAGCGGCGAAGCCGCGAAGGGGGACAAGGGGAGGGGATTGGCCGTGCGGTGGGCCAAAGGAACCCACCCGAAGTCAGGTTGGCCCGGGATCGCCGGGCCCGGGCCAACCTTCGAAGTTCGGGTGCCCTCGGCGGCGGAGCGAGCCGCCAACGGGGCTTGTCAAAGAGCGAGGACCGATGGGGTGCAGGCGCTGGGGAACGCGGAATCCTGCGAGCGGTCCAAATTCGTCGCCATGGGTCAGGGAGAAAACTGCTCCCCCGGCGACGGCAGGATACCACCGGGCTCGGGAAAGCGTATTTCTACGGTGGGGGTTTACTTTGAAAAGGCAGCCTAAAATCGGAATTCGACCATCTGGTAAGGATCGCAACCATAACTGGGAATGCGTCGAATAGTTCCCTGCGGGCTGCTGGCCTTCACGGATTCGCGAAGAGGTCGGAAGCGGCGGCCGGGGCGGCGTCTTCGGGGGCGGGGGTGATTTGGTTCAGGCGGAGCAATTCGCCGGCGGTGTTGAGGCGGCGGCGGAGGTTTTCGCGGGTGACCTCATCCACCGTGGTCAACAGGCTCTCGCCGGATTCCTGCGAGACGGCGACGATGTGGTCGGCGGTGATTTCCTTGGCGTCCAACAAATCCGGGCTGTGGGTGGTGACCAGCACTTGCCGTTCGTGCGCGGCGAGCATCAGGGCGGAGCGCAACATGGCGGCGGCGCCGGGATGCAGTGAGCGTTCGGGCTCTTCAATGCCCACCAAGGGCACCGTGCGGCCGGCGGTGGCGGGCGGCTGAAAAAGGGCGACCAGCACGCCCAAGGCCAGCAGGGTGCCATCCGACATGTTTTCGGCGCCAAAAGCCCAGGGTTCCTTCCGACCGGGCACGGCTTGGCGGAATTCCAAAGTTTCCTTTTTCCCCATCGGGCGGTTCGTCACGCCTTGGATGCCGGGGACGATGCCGCCCAAGCGGGCCACGATATCATCCAAGCGGGTCGGGTCGGTTTCCCGCAGGCGCTTGAGCACGGAGGCCAGATTCCGGCCGTCGGGGGCCAGGACTTCACCCATGTCCGGCGCCTGCCATTCGCGGATCACGCCCGGATTGAAATGATAAAGGCCGAGGCGGCTCAGGGCGTCATACAGGGGCCGAAACTCCGGCTGACCGGAAGCGGCAACCAGGAACAAACGGTCCGCCGCGGGCGCGGGCGGGGCGGCAAGGGTGCAATCGTGAAGCCGTCCGGCGCGCACCTCGTAGCCCGCCTCGCCAAAGACCTGGCCGGGCGCGTTCACGAGGCATTTTTCGCGGGCTACTTCAAACCCGCCGTCCTTCTTCGATCCGATTAGGAAGGAGTAGAAGCCGAAATTGCCGGTCGGCAGGGTCCAATCCAGGCGCACGGCGAAATGAGTGGGATGACCGGTGGAACGGCGGCGCACCTCGGCGATGCCGCCGCGGTCGCGCAAGGCGTGTTCGACCGACGTGTTCAGGCAATCGGCGGTGAAGCGGAGCGCATCGAGGAAGTTGCTCTTGCCGGCGCCGTTGGGCCCAACCAGGAAGTTCAGGGCCTGCAATTCCAAGGAGCAGCGGGCGATGCTTTTGTAGTTTTGCAAACCCACCCGGCGCAGAAAGATGGGCGAGGCCGCGGTCAGCTTTGTTCCCGTTTCCATGTCGTTAGGTCAACGCAACCATCATGCCTTCAGGGTAGCACGGCTGGGGGAACAAGTCACCCTGAACATGGAGCCGAGTGGCGTGGACGGGGGGAATGGGTCCAATAGGTCCAATGGGACTTATGGGCCGGTATGGGGGAGGGCGGGCAGGGTGCGCGCGGTCACCGACACGCTGGAGCGCGGACACCCTGCGGGGCCGCTCAGTCCTTGCGGCCGGCAGTGATGAAGTCGCGGAGGACGGCGAATTCGGGTTCGCCGGCAATGGTGTGTTCCTTCGCGAATTCGTGCCAAGCCAGGTTCAGGCCGCCGGCGCGGAGTTGTTCGATCTGCCCTTTCACCCCGGCCAAGGGGATCAAGGGATCGAAGTGGCCGTGGGTGATGAGGAAGCGTTGTTCGCGGGCGACCGGGGGCATCTCGCGGAGGAGGCGCTCCGGCTCAAAGACGTAGCCGCTGACACCGAGCAAACCGGCGAAGCGGTGGGGATAGCTGGCGCCGGCGTCGATGGTCATCAGACAGCCTTGGGAAAAACCGCCGAGGTAGGTTTTTTCGGTGGGGAAACCGGCCGCGCGCTGGGCGTCGAGCAATTCGGCGATGAGCTTCCGGCTGCGGGCGACGCCGGGGCCGGCATTGCCGGGGATGTCGTACCAAGAGTAACCGCCGTAATAATCATCCGGGGCGTTGACGAGCAGGTAGTTGAGCCAGGGCAACCGCAGGGCGGTGGGCAGGAAGCGGAAGCCGGCGAGACTGTCGCCCAGGCCGTGGAGCATCACCAGCAACCAGCGGGAACCGGGCTCACGCGCGGGGATGAATTCGGTGGTCAGCATATTTTAGGGGGACAAGGGATCAGGGGACGGAGGCGCGGGCGGACTCATACCACTCGCCCCGCAGCCAATCGGTCAGCAGGCCGATCTCGGCGGAGGTCAGAATGCCCTGATCGCCATAGGCGGGCATGCGGTCGTTTTTCTTGCCGTAAAGTTGGGGATGGGCGGGATTGCGCAGGAATTTCTCCAACCAGGCGCGCGAAGCGTAACCGGTCAGATCGGGGGCGGTGGCGTCCTCGTCGGGACGGTGGAACTGGTGACACTCGGTGCACCGCAGGCCGTCGCGGATCAGGGCGGCGCCGGCTTTGAGGTCGGCCGCCTCGCGGCGGTCAACGTCCGCCTGGTTCCGCAGGCTCGCCTCGGCCGACAGGGCGGCGATAACGCGCCGGAGGTCGGCCTTTTGTTCCGGCGTGTAAGCGGGCACGTCCTTTTGGACGAATTTCACCATCTTGCCCGTGCGCGCTTTGAAGCCGCCGAGGTAGTTGGTGGTGGCGACGCGGGCGGGATCCAGCAAGCCCGCGAGCCAGGGGCGGGAACCGAAGCCCGCCAGATCGGGGGCGGACTGGGGCTCCGGCACGGGCCGACCGGTGCCGTCATGGCCGTCAAAACGGTGGCAACTGGCGCAGTGTTTGGCGAAGAGTTTCGGCCCTTGGATCAACGGATCCTGGCGCATGAGGGTCACGGCACCCGTGACCGGGATGCCGGCCGGGGCGCCGGCGAGGACGCGCGCGCGGCGGGCTTCGAGATCGGCACCCGTGACGGCCCGCTGGTAGGCGGGGTTGTGGGCGTCCTCCCGCAGGGCGAGAACGGTGAGCAGCAATCCACCGGCGACCAGCACAGCCAGGAAGGCGAGGTTAAACCGGCGGCCGAGCCGCCATTGGCCGACAATCGGCATGGCAAACAAGACGCCCAGCACGAACGAGGGGATGATGATGGCGCCCCAGATTTCCCGGCCGGCGGGGAAATACTTGAGGAATTGAAAGAGGAACAGGAAGAACCATTCCGGCCGCGCGGCGGAGTAGGGTTCACTGGGATCGGCGGGGGCGCGGAGTTCGGGGCCGGGGCCGTTGGGATCGCCGGTCCACCAGGGCCGCAGGACGAAATAGAGCACGACCACCATGACGACCAGGGAGGCGACCCCGTCGCGCAGGGCTTGATCGGGCCAGTACGGGGTGCCGGCATCGCGGGCGGAAACCGACTCGCGCGCCGCCCAACCGTGTCGGCGAAAAAGAGCGGCGCGGACCAGCAGCACCGCGATCAACGAGGCGGGCAGCAGGCCGGCGTGGAGCGCGAGAAAACGGGTCAGAGTGTGGTGGCCGAAGGCGGCGCCGCCGATCATGAGTGTCTGGAGGTCGTGGCCGATGAAGGGAATGATGCCAATGATGTTCAGCGGCACGCGCGAGGCCCAAAACCCTTTCTGATCCCACGGCAGCAACCAGCCCGTGATCGACAAACCGACGACCAATTGGAGGAGCAACAGCCCGCACCAGAAATTCACTTCGCGCGGCGCGCGGTAGGCGCCGCTGATGATCACCTGCATGAGATGGAGGACGAGCAAGACGGGCACGACCTGCGCGAAGGCGTGATGCAGGCTGCGCAACAACCAGCCGCCGGGCATTTCAAACTGGAGGTAATAGACGCTTTCCCAAGCGGTCTGCGCACTGGCGCTGTAATGGGCCCACAGACAGACTCCGGTGAAAAACTGCACGGCAATGGCGAAGAGGAGCGTGCCGCCCCAGACCTGCCGCCAGCGGGCGCCGCCGGGCACGGGCGCGAAGACGACATCCCGCACCCAGCCGTGCCATCCCGTCCGCTCATCGAGCCAATGGAGGAGTGCTTTCATGTCACCGGCACCCGATCGGGCCGGCCCGCTTGGAAATCCTGGAACACGACCCACACCCCGCCGTCGGGCCGGACTTCCACCGTGAGCGGATCCAAGTCGCGGGGGCTCGGACTGCCGGGGGTGGCGATGCGGCCTTCAATGCTGAAACTGCTGTTGTGGCAGGGGCACATGAACTCGCCGCGTTCGGGGGAGAAATCGACGAAACAACCCGCGTGCGGGCAGGCCACATGGAGCGCTTTGACCTGGTCATCCTTGGTGCGCCGGAGGTACACGGCCCCGATCGGAACATTGGTGAATTTGTTCCAAGCGTCCACGCGGTCGGCGAGGACGGGGAATTTACGGGGGATGCCATCGGCCGGGAGTGCCGCGAGGGAGGTGACCTTCACCGAGGCGGCCGTGGCGGATTGGCGGCGCAGGGGATCGAAAATCACCCGTAAACCGACGGCGGCGGGGGCCAAAGCCGCCAAGCCCGCGACTCCGCACGCCAAACCCTGCCGGAAAAACCCCCGGCGATCCGAACCGGTGGGCGCATTGTTGGTAGCCATGTTAGCTCTGGAGATTTGGACGGTCGGCGGCGGGCGGACATTCAATGTCCCGCCCGCCCGATCGCGCGCCGGCTCAGACGACGGGCGGCGGGGCGCTTTCGTCCGTGACCTCGGCCTTTTCCTCGCTGATGACGGGAGCCACCGCCTGCAGCTTGTCGCCCGTTTCCAATTCGATCAATTTCACGCCCTGGGTGTTCCGACCGGCTTCGCGGATGTCGTTCACCGAGGTGCGGACCATCTGGCCGCTGACGGTGATCAGCATGATTTCGTCCGCGTCGCGGACCGTGAGCGCGCCGATCAAGCCGCCGGTGCGTTCGGTGGTCTTCATGGTGATCAGCCCCTTGCCGCCACGGGTCTGCGCCCGGTATTCGGCGAAGTCGGTGCGTTTGCCGACGCCGTTTTCACCCGCCACGAGCAGCGCGGCGTCGGGGGCCACCACCGCGAGGGCCACGACGCGGTCTTCCGCCTCGAGGGAGATGCCGCGGACCCCGCCCGCGGAGCGGCCCATGGAACGGACATCCGACTCGTTGAACCGGATGCTCATGCCCTGGTAAGTAATCAGCACCACATCGTCGCCGGGGTCGGTCACGGTGCCGTCGGGCGCGGACTGGCTGCCTTTGGTGAGCTTCACATCCATGAGGGCGTCACCCGGTTCGATGCTGATGGCAATGATGCCGTCCTTGCGCACGTTGCGGAAATCCTCGAGCGCGGTCTTCTTCACCGTGCCCTTTTGGGTGGCGAACAGCAACTCGCCGGACTGCGTCCAGGTCTGGTCCTGGCGGTTGGCGTCGGATTTGGAAACGATGCGGATCAAGGCGGCGATTTTTTCATCGGTCTTGAGTTCCAGCAGGTTGGCGATGCTGCGGCCCTTGGAGGTGCGGGGCAGGTCGGGGATTTCGTGGACGCGCTCCACGTACACGCGGCCCGTGTTCGTGAAGAACATCAGGTAGTCGTGGGTGCTCGCGGTGAACAGATGCTGGATGAAATCGTTCGGGTCGCCCTCGGCGGCGGAACCCTCACGGGTGGCCATGCCGATGACCCCTTTGCCGCCGCGGCGTTGCGCGCGGTAGGCGGAAACGTTGGTGCGCTTGACCAGGCCGCTGTGGGAAAGGGTGATGATGACGCCCTCGTTCGCGATCAAATCTTCGAGGGCCATTTCACCCGCGGCGGGCACGAGCTCGGTGAGGCGCGGGGTGGCGTGCTTCTCCTTGATCGCCTGCAACTCGGATTTGATGATGCCGAGCAGGCGTTCCTCGCGGGCCAGGATGTCGAGGAGGTCCTTGATCCGGGCGACCAATTCATTGTACTCGGCGGTGACCTTGTCGATTTCCAAGCCGGTGAGCTGATACAACCGCAGTTCGAGGATCGCGTTCGCCTGCGCATCGCTGAAGAGATAGCGGCCGTTGGTCAGGCGGGCCTCGCTGCGGATGAGAATGCCGAGTTTTTCCACCTGCTCGCGGCCGAACTCAAAGGCGAGCAATTTCACCCGGGCCTCCTCGCGGTTCGCGGAGGAGCGGATGATGCGGATGAACTCATCCATGTTCGCCAGGGCGATGAGGTAGCCCTCGAGGATTTCGGCGCGGGCCTCGGCCTTGCGCAGTTCGAAGCGCGTGCGGCGCAGGACGACCTCGCGGCGGTGCTCGATGTAGGCGTTGATCAGCTCCTTGAGGCCGAGGGTCTTGGGCCGGCCGTGGTCGATGGCCAGGGCGTTGACGGCGAAGCTGCTCTCCAAGGCCGTGAACTTGTACAGGTTGTTGATCACCACCTTGGAGATCGCATCCCGCTTGAGCTCGATCACCACGCGGGTGTTTTCGTCCGACTCATCGCGGATGGCCGTGATGTCCGTGATGGTCTTTTCGTTGACCAAGTCCGCGATGCGCTCAACGAGCACGGCGCGGTTCACGTTGTACGGAATCTCGGTGATGATGAGCTGTTCCCGGCCGCCCTTGACCTGCTCCACGGTGACGCGGCCGCGCACCTTGAGGCTGCCGCGGCCGGTTTCGAAATACTGCCGGATCGGCTCCAGCCCGCACAGGGTGCAACCCGTGGGGAAGTCCGGTCCTTTGACGTGCTGCATCAGCTGCGTCAGGGTGATCTGGGGGTTGTCGATCTGGGCGCAAACGCCGTCGATGATTTCGCCCAGGTTGTGGGGGGCCATGTTGGTGGCCATGCCCACGGCGATGCCGGTGCCGCCGTTGACGAGCAGGTTCGGGAACGCGGCCGGCAGGACAGTGGGCTCCGTGAGCGTTTCGTCGTAGTTGGGGACGAAATCGACGGTGTCGCGTTCGAGGTCATCCATGAGGATGGCCCCGAGCTGCTTGAGGCGCGCTTCGGTATACCGCATGGACGCCGGGGGATCGCCTTCGACCGAGCCGAAGTTACCCTGGCCGTCGATCAACATTTCGCGCATCGCCCAGGGCTGGGCCATGTGGACGAGCGTGGGGTAGATGGCCTGGTCGCCGTGGGGATGGTAATTACCCATCGTTTCGCCGACGATTTTCGCGCACTTGATGTGCTTGCGCGAGGGGCCGACGCCCAACTGGTTCATCGCGTAGAGGATGCGGCGCTGGGAGGGTTTCAGCCCGTCGCGCACATCCGGCAGGGCGCGGGAGATGATGACCGACATCGAGTAATCCAAGAACGAATTCTTGATCTCCTCCGCGACGTTGATCTTCGCGATTTGTTCCACGTTCAGATCCGACATAAATTAAAGGGGCGGCAAAGGGGCGGCGGCGGTTAAACGTCCAGGTTGCGGACGTTGAGGGCGTTGTCCTCGATGAATTGCCGGCGGGGTTCGACTTCGTCGCCCATCAGCTTGGTGAACATTTCCTCGGCCTCGACGGCGTCCGTGAGGTCCACGCGGAGCAGCTTGCGCCGGGCGGGGTCCATGGTGGTCTCAAAGAGCTGCTCGGGGTTCATTTCGCCCAGACCCTTGAAGCGTTTGACTTGCAAACCGCGGCGGCCGACTTCCAAGACCCCTTCCAAAATCTCGGCGATGGAGAACAACGGGCGCACCGTGGTCTTGTCGCCTTCGCCTTCCAGCAGCTCGAAGAGCGGGCGGTCCTGGCCGGTGTAATGGTCCACGCTCAAGCCCAAGCGGGCGAGCTTGGTGAGCAACTCGGTGATCGCCTTGCTTTCGTGCAATTCCACATGGCGGGCGCGGCGGGTCGGGCCGGTGCGGGCGGCGCGCGGTTCCGCGGGTTCCCCTTCGGGTTCCTCTTCGCCAAAGAGGCGCAGGTCCGGGTTGGCGGCGCCGAAGGCGGCGAATTCCTCCTCGCGGTGGAAATAGTGCACCGTTTCCTCGTTGCCGGCGCGCACCTTGACCAAGTGCCGCGGGCCCTCGCCCGTGCGGGGGTCGCGGTGCTCGATATAAGCGCTGAAATCCCCGCCGTGACGGCGGATGGCGCGGGCGTATTTGTCGAGCGACTCCAGCAACTCCAAAATCTCCGCCAACTGGGCGGCCGAAAGTTCCGTGCCGTCGGCCAGGTTCTTGAGCCGCACTTCCTCGGTGCCGATCTGGATCAAAATGCGGTTCAACTGGGCGTCGTCGTCCACGTACTCCACGCGCTTCTTGCGGGTGACCTGGTACAGGGGCGGCTGGGCGATGTAGATGAACCCGCCTTTGATGAGCAGGGGCATTTGCCGATAGAAGAACGTGAGCAGGAGGGTGCGGATGTGCGAGCCGTCCACATCGGCATCGGTCATGATGATGATCTTGTGGTAGCGGAGCTTTTCGAGGGTGAAGGCGCCCTCGCCCTCGCCGTCGCCGATGCCCGTGCCCACCGCGGTGATCATGGTGCGGATTTCGGTGTTTTGGAGCACTTTGTCCAGGCGCGCCTTCTCCACGTTGATCAGCTTGCCGCGGATGGGCAGGATGGCTTGGAATTTGCGATCCCGGCCCTGTTTGGCGGAGCCACCGGCGGAATCACCTTCGACGATGTAGATTTCGGTGTTCGCGGGATCGCGGTCGGAGCAGTCGGCCAGTTTGCCGGGCAGCCCGCCGCCGGTCATGGCACTCTTGCGGACGGTTTCGCGGGCCTTGCGGGCGGCTTCGCGCGCGCGGGCCGCATTGAGGGACTTCTCCACGATCCGCTTGCCGGTGGAGGGATTGCCGTCGAAATAATCGAGCAACCGGTCGTACACGATGGAGGTGACGATGCCCTCGGCCTCCGGGGTGACCAATTTGACCTTGGTCTGGGATTCGAAACTGGGGTTCGGGTGCTTGATCGCCAGCACCGCCACAAGGCCTTCGCGGACATCGTCGCCGTTGATGGCGGGATCCTTGTCCTTGAGCAGGTTGTTGGCTTTGGCGTACTGCAGGATGGCGCGGGTGAGCGCGCCGCGAAAACCAGTCGAGTGCGACCCGCCGTCCGGATTCGGGATGGCGTTGGTGTAGCAGAGGATTTGGTCGGTGTAGCTGTCGTTGTACTGCAGGACGCAGTCCACGATCATGTCGGCCTCGACCTCCAAGCCTTCCTTGCCCTTGTATTTGACCGGGCGGCGGCCGTGGATGCTGACCGGTTTGGGATGGATGACCTGTTTGTTTTTGCCGAGCTGCTCGACGAAGTCCTCGACCCCGCGCTTGAAAAAGTAATGCTCGCTGCGGGCATCGCCGCGCTCATCGGCCAGGAGGATTTCGATCCCGGGGTTCAGGAACGCGAGTTCGCGGAGCCGGTTGCCGAGGATTTCGAATTTGAACTCGGTGGTGATCGTGAAGATCGTCGGGTCCGGCTTGAAGGTGATGAGGGTGCCGGTGCTGTTGGACTTGCCGATGACGGAGAGCTTTTCGGTGGTGACCCCGCGCTCGAAGGCCATGTGGTACACCTTGCCATCGCGCGACACCTCGACCTTGAACCAGTCCGAGAGGGCGTTCACGCACTTGGCGCCGACGCCGTGAAGACCGCCGGAGTATTTGTACGCGCCCTGGCCGAACTTGCCGCCCGCGTGCAGGTGCGTGAGCACGAATTCCACCGCCGGCAACCCCTTGGTCTTTTCGGGGTGGGCGTCCACGGGAATGCCGCGGCCGTTGTCGCGGATCGAGACCGAGCCGTCCACGTGGAGGCTCACTTCGATGCGGGTGCAGTGGCCGGCGAGGTGTTCGTCGATGGAATTGTCCATGACCTCGAACACGCAATGGTGCAGCCCGCGCTCATCGGTGGGGCCGATGTACATGCCCGGACGCTTGCGCACACCTTCCAAACCCTCCAATTTGTCAATGGACAGCGCGTCGTAAGTTTCCGTTACTTCCGGCATGGGCCGGGCGGAATCAGCGTCAGAAAGCTCAGAGTTGTTCGCCATAAAAATAACCGGCAAAACCCCCCCGCAGGCGGGGGGAATACAAGCTGGAACCTTATCGAAAAACGGCCCGGGCAACAATGATTATTTGAGGCCCGGCGGGCCGGGGACGCGACGGCGGCGCGACCCGGAGCCCCCCGGACAAAAGGGGCGGTCGGATTGGCCCGCGCAGTGCCCGGGGCTGGCGGACGGGCCGGGGGCCAAAGGGAGGCGAGCTTTTGGACATCATTAACGGGTTTGACTGGACGCTGCGCGGAGCCGGGGTTCGGGGGCGGGGCCTTCCGGGGGTGCGTAGGGCGGTGGGCAGTGGGCAGCTCCGGAGCGGCGTGGCCTTCCGTGAGTGCGTAAAAATTGGGACCGGGGTCTCGCGCGAAGCCGCAAAGCCGCGAAGCGGGGCGAAGGGGGGCCGGAGCCATTATCCGGTCGAGGGTTTCTTGGTGGTGGATGGCGGCTCGTCCGCTCGAGCGGAACTTCATTCCGCACTCCACAACGCTGGCGCGTGGGTGGATGACCGGGAACCGATTGGGCGCTGGGTTGGGTGTGGGTTTGGCCGCTTTTGGTTTTGGGGAGAAAGCCTCCGGGGCCCTCGGTGGGTGCGTAAGACTTGGGATTGGGATCTCGCGCGAAGCCGCGAAGCCGCGAAGGGGGGACAAGGGGAAAGGCCAATTTTGACATGATTGACATGATTGACATGATTGACATGATTTGAAGATGGGGCGTGGCCTTCGGTGAGTGCGTAAGACTTGGGATCGGAGTCTCGCGCGAAGTCGCGAAGGGAGCGAAGGGGACCGGGCCGTTATCCGCTCGGGGGGTTTTGGTGGTTGATGACGGCTTGTCCGATCGAGCGGAACTTCATTCCGCACTCCACAACGCTGGCGCGCGGGTGGATGTCCGGGAACCGATTGGGCGCTGGGTTGGGTGTGGTTTTGGCCGCTTCTGGTTTGGGGCGAACGCCCGCGTGGCCTTCGGTGAGTGCGTAAGGCGGGAGCCGGAGTCTCGCGCGAAGGCGCGGAGGCGCGAAGGGGGGCCCGAGGGGAAAGGCAGGTTTTGGACAT
Organism: uncultured Pedosphaera sp.; assembly: GCA_903930565.1. GTDB lineage: Bacteria > Verrucomicrobiota > Verrucomicrobiia > Limisphaerales > Pedosphaeraceae > CAIXFN01. The sequence continues at coordinate 121 of CAIYZC010000222.1, read as the reverse complement.
GATTTACATGATTTACATGATTGTTGATGGATCCGGAGGATGGGTTTGGCCTTCGGTGGGTGCGTAAGACTTGGGATTGGAATCTCGCGCGAAGCCGCGAAGGCGCGAAGGGGAGCAAGGG
>CAIYZC010000221.1 GCA_903930565.1 uncultured Pedosphaera sp. | reverse complement strand
TTTGTTCGGCATTTCCAACAATTCCTCCCGGAAGGACCGCACCCGGTGGTGTTCCTCTTGATTTGCGATGTAACGGCGCACCGCTGGTTTCGCCGTCGCGCTGACCGTGAAAGCGGCGTAGCCATCCTGCCAGGCAAACGCTTTTAACCCCACCTCCTCGTGCACCCAAACGGAAGTCGCCTTCTTCAATTCTCGAACCACGTCGGCGAGGGAATGAGTGGCCTTCAGGCTGGCCAACACGTGTACATGGTCGGCCACACCTCCAACGCCTTCGGGGAATCCGCCCAAGCCGCGGATCGTGCCTCCCAGATAATCATGCAGTCGCAGCCGCCATTCCGGAGCGATCAACGCCGCACGATTCTTGGTGGAAAACACCAAGTGGTAATGCAGGCTCAAATAGGTCGAGGCCATGGCATCAAGGCTGTCATCCCTCCGGGATGCGTTCGCTGATGGAACGGTGGTCCGGTGGTATCGTCGCCAAGCTCCTCAACCACCGGCTAAGGGCTGTGAACCCTTCGGGTTCGGGATCCCTCCGGTATTTCCGGAAGGACCCCAATCCCCTTAATTCTGATCTCCAACCCATCCGACCCCGGGCAGAGGAGCCAGCCCAGCTCCAAAACGTTCAATTTCCCTAAGAAAATGGCCGCGGGCTGGGGTTTCCAAACTCAAGCCACCCCGTAAACCTGCTCGACCACGCGGCGGAAATTGTTGTCCTGCACCCGCACAATGCCCAACTCCCGTTGCGCGTTCTCTTCGGAATCGCTCGCGTGCGCGGCGTTGACCATGATCGTCTGGCCGAATTCGCGGCGGATCGATCCCGGCGGCGCCTTGGAGGGGTCGGTCGGTCCGAGCACATCCCGGATTTTCCGCACCGCTTCCACCCCTTCGTAAATCAGCGCGATGCACTTCTCTGTGCCCGGCTGGGCCACCTGCTCCGGCGTGCATTCCGAGGGCGCGCGCCCGGCCATGAAGCGGACGATGTTCTCAAATTGGTTGTCCCCGAACACCGGCCCGAGGATGTCGCCCAATTGCTGCTCTTCGGCGGCGGGCACCTTGAAGCCGAATTCCTTTTCAATGAGCGCGCGCGCTTTGCCCGCAACCATGTCTTTGAGCTTCGTGCGCAGCACTTCCTTCACCGGCCCGTAAAACTCCATCGCCTCGGCCACGCTCATCTGGTGGACTTTGATGCCCACAATGTAGAGGCCCGTGCGCGAGAAGAAATCAATGACGTTGCCGGGCCGGCCCGTGGGGAACCGGAAGTTGTCCGGCTTGATCAGCACCAAGGTCCGCTGCGGGCGGTCGCCCGCGGGGTAGGCAAGGGTGTTCTCGACAATCCCGCCGTCGGTGTCCGAATACCGGGCCCAAATCCGGGCCTTGAGTTTCGCCTCGTCCACGTTCGGCGCCGCCAGCACGGCGGGTTCGAAATAGCGGACTTGGTCGTTCTCGTCGATGATCAGGTCCCCGTAGGTGTCGCGGATGGTTTCACCACCCCGGCGTTCGGCGCTGATGTTGCCCACCACCGAGCGGGTCTTGCGCACCGCGTCCTCGCCCTTGAGCAGCAACATCATCAACCGGCGGCGGCGGCCCGTCTTCGGGTCGGGCATCAGGTTTTGAATGATGTAAGCGTGCAACAACTCCTGGATTCGGCGGTCCTGGGGGTCATTGGCGGACACAATCGCCGCGGAGTACTCCTGCACCAATTCGGCGCTGGGCGCGAACATGCGCGCGGCCACGAGTTCCAATCCCGTCCGCGTGATCAGGCGGCTCAGAATGCCGCCCGTGCGCGATTTGTGCAGGGAGTACGGGGTGATGATGACGTAGGCTAATTCTTGAGGCATAAACGGCGGTTTAATTCGCGGGCGGAGGGGTGGTGGGCGTGGCTTTCCCGCCCAAAATCTTGAACATTACGGTGCCGCAGGTCGGGCATTTGCCCTTGATCGCCTTGCGACCGTTTTTCATCACTTCTTCCACCGCATCGGCGATGTCTTTCTTCGCCTTGCACTTGACGCAATATCCTTCGGCCATAAAAAAATTCCCAACCGAAACGCTTCATGCGTCCGGTCGTTAATCACCACACCTTAGCCGCCCCCGGTTCCGAGCGTCAACTGCGAAACGGGGGGCCGCCGGGCGGCGGCGGGCGCGGGCCGGGCGACTTCCACGAAAATTCGTCGCCGGGGGGGCGAATTTTCGTGGAAGTCGGGTGCCGGGAGCGGGGGACGGCGGGTCTGGGAGCGGAATATGGACCAAATGGACCGCCCGGACTGGATGGACACGATAGAAGGGAGGGATCAGCTTGCTGCGCTCCGCCGCCCCACCAAACGGTGGAACCGGGCGCGGTTGTAGCGGAGCGAGAGGACGCAGGGGAGGTTGAAGGCCACGGCGTAGGTGAGCATGACCCAGTCGGCCCAGAGCGGGTTCCAAAGGAAGAAGACAGGGGTGCAGGCGAGGGCGGCCCAGTGGCAGAGCTCGCCGCGCCAAAGTTCCTGGCGGAAGCGGGCGAGGTAGGTCGGATCGCGCCCGCCGAGCGAGCCTTTGGTGAAGCCGCCGCCGAACCACCGGGCGGCGTCGGGCAGCCGGTCCTTCCAGCGCTTGATCTGGAACCAATGCTCGTAAAAGCGACCCCTTTGTTCCCAGCGGGCGGGGGGCGGGGGACGGAACCACGCGACGGGCAGGCGCAGGAAAGTCCAAGCAAGGGTCATTTGGATCACCGGCCAGCCGGCGACGTTGAGGATCACGACGGCGGCGAGCGGGAGCTTAATCGGCACGGATGTCGCGTCCTTTCCAAGTGGTGCGCTGGCCGGAGCGCAGGGCTGAGCGGGTGAACAGGCCAAGGAAAAAGAGCAGTGGCAGCGGGTAGAACAGGCTGGTAAGTCGCCGGAAGTTTCCGCTTTGGCGGGCGAACCACATTAATTGCAGGGTGCCGAGAAGGTAAGCGCCGGCCCAAGCCGCCTTCCAGCCCGCATCCGCCGGGAGCCCCCCGGGCGGGCCAAACAGCAATCCCACCATCCACCCCACCACCAGCGCCATCACCCAAGGAGGAGTGCGCCCGGCCCCGGCCGCAAATCCTTTCGTCCACCCTTCCACCAACTCCCCGATACCGCCCGGGTACATGCGGAAGGAAATGACGCCGCGCCCGGCCACGCTCCGCACCGGAACTCCCGCGTTGCGGAAATGTTCGGCGAGGGCGAAGTTCTCCAGCACCCGTCCTTGCACCGCCGCGTGCCCGCCGACCCGTTCGTAACTCGCCCGGTCCACCAGCAGCATCTGGCCGAACAGACCTTGCGGCACCGTGCCGAAGATCATGTTCAAATTGAAGAACAGCGAGAGGTCCTCGTGCCAACGATCGACCGCATGCCAGGGACCGACGGAAAAAGCGCCGCCGCCATATTCCGCCCAGGCCCGGGCGAGCCCGCCGGCTTCGAACCAAGTGTCGGCATCCAAAAACAGGAAGTGGTCGCCGGTGGCGAGCTGGACGCCTTGGTGCAGCGCCCAGGTTTTGCCCTTCCAACCCGCCGGCAACGGGGCGGCGGTCAACACCGTCGCGCCCCCTTCGCGGGCAACGCGCGCGGTGGCGTCGGTCGAGCCGTCATCCACCACGATGATCTCGGCCGGGGCGGGCGCTTGGGCGGCCAGCGAGGCCAGCAGCCGGGGCAGATTGTGCGCCTCGTTGCGGGCGGGGATGATGACGCTGAGGCGCCGGATTGGGAGCGGCGCACCCGCCGCCCCCCGGCCGCAGGGGCGGAGTTTTGGCGCGAGCAGGAACCCCAGGCCGAGCAGCGCGAGCTTGATTAGGAAGAGGAAGAGCATCGATCCCAAGCCACTACCTTTTTGGCGACATTCTGGCCGCACAGCACCACCATGGGCATGCCGCCGCCGGGGTTGACCGAGCCGCCCACAAAAAACAAGTTCGGATACTTCGTGCTCTGCTTGGGCGCCTTGAAGGCGAGGTTCTTGAAGCGGTCGCTCACCACCCCGTAAATGGAGCCCTTGTTCGAGCGGTATTGTTCGCGGATGTCCAGCGGCGTCCAGCAATGCTCAAACACAACGTGGCGACGGAGGTCCTTCAGCCCCATGCGCTCCAGCTTGGTGAGCACCACTTCCTTGTAGGCCAGGTAATCCTCCCGCGTGAGCGGATGGCGGTCGTCGATGTGGGGGATGTGCGGCAGGATTTTGAGGCCGTCACAACCCGCCGGAGCCACCGTGGGATCGGTGCGGGACGCCGCCACGAGATAAATCGTCGGGTCCGGCGGCAATTGGCGTTTGCGGAACACGGTGCGGAAATGTTCCCGCTGATGGTCCGAATAAAAGAAGTTGTGGTGGGCCAGTTGCTCATACTTGCAATCCAAGCCCAACTCCACAATCAGTCCGGAGCAGGACGGCTCGAAGCGGTCCAATGTGCGCATGAACGCCTCATCCTCCAACAACAACTGCGCGTAGGCTGGAATGACCTCCAAGTTGGACACGATGATGTCCGCGGCATGGTTTGAGCCGTCCGCCAGCACCACACTTGTGACGCGGTCGGCGCTTTTGCGGACCGAGACGACGTCACTGTTCAAATGGACTTTGATCCCCAGTTCGTCCAGCAGCCGTTGCAGCCCGCGGGCGATATTGTACAACCCGCCGTCCACGTACCACAAATCGTAGCGGAACTGGATCGTGGGCAGGCAGTTCATGAAGGCCGGCGAATGGTAGGCGGAGGAGCCGACGTACTTGATGAAATAATCGAAGATGTCCCGCATGTGCCGGGTGCGGAGATGCCGCGCCACCCCGCCGTGCATTGTGCGGAAAAGATCGAATTGCAGGAACTTGCCCAGGCCGTAGAATTTCGAGAACTCCTTGGAGGTGTCCAAGCCCTGCTCGAAATAACCGGCGTTCACCAAATCATAGAGGCGCCCGGAGTACTCCAAAAACCGCCGCACATTGGCGGGATCCTCGCCCACTTTGCGGGCTTCCGCGGCCATCCGCTCCGGGTCCGGGTCGAGGTCCACGACCTTGCCGTCCGTGAAGAAGTTCCGCCAATGGGGCCGGAGCGGGCGGATGGGAATGTAGTCCTCCATGCGCCGGCCGGAGCGCTCAAACAACCTCCCGAAAATATGCGGCAGCGTCAGGATGGACGGTCCCAGATCAAACGTGTAGCCCTGCGCCTGCAGGACGTTGAGCTTGCCGCCGATGCGGGCGTTTTTCTCGTGGATGACGACGGAGTAGCCTGCTTGGGCGAGGGAAATCGCGGCGGACAGGCCGCCGAGACCCGCGCCGATGACAATGACGGTTTTGCTCATGGGGCAGCGCGTTTCAGTTCTTCGCGGGCCAGGGGATCGCGGGGGTTGAGCTCCAGGGCCAGCCGAAAATATTTGCGCGCCTCGGCGGGCAGGCCCAGCGCGCCGTAGGTTTTGCCGAGGAACGCCCGGCAGGAGCCGCGGCCCCAGCGGGGCTCCAGGGGGCCGGCGGGCTTGGCCGCTTCCGCGGCGTAGAGTTCCTCGGCCTTGAGCAGGCAGCGGAGCGCCTCCTCCTTGCCCCCGCCCAGCGCGCCCGCGTGGTAATGGCTCATCCCCAAAAGATACCGCACCCGGGGGTTTTCGGCCCCGTACTCGAGCGCCGCCTTTTCATGGTTCATCACCCGCGGCCCCAGCCAGAGCGCCCGGACGGGCTTTTGCGCGATGCCGATCCCGTAAAGGGTGCCCAGCAGGGCGTGGCTCTCGGCGTCGTGGTCGTCGAGCTTGACCGCGGTTTTCAGCGCGGCCAGCGCGGCCTCGCGGGCCGTTTCGGCGGCGCGGGTGTTCGCGCGCGAGGCGGGTTCACCCAGCAGGTAAAGCAGATGGTGGAATTCCGCGACCCCCAACCAATAAAAATTGGTGCGCCCCTCCGGCGCCGCGAGCGTGGCGGCGCGGAAGCGCGCGGCCGCGGCGGCGAACTCCGCGCCGTCCCAGGCCGCGTAGGCGTTGGTGAATTGGGCGACCCCCGCGGTCGCCAGTTGCTCCGGCGGCTCGGCCGCCCCGACCGCCAGCCCGGTTAAGAGGAGGAGCCCCACGGCCCAGCGAATCATCATTTGACGAATTTAGTGGCCGGTGGCTAGGGTTGTCCAATCCGATTATGGATTTCGCGCCCCACGTCGCCCGCCAACGGGCTTATTTCCTCTCCGGCGCCACCCGCTCCACCGCTTTCCGCCAGGCGCAACTGGGCCGCTTGCTGGCCGCGTTGGGGGCGCGGGAGGGCGCCCTGCTCGCGGCCTTGCACGCGGACCTCGGCAAATCACCCCTCGAAGCGTATACCACTGAATTGGGGATGGTCCGTGGCGAAATTAGCCACGCGGTGCGCCACCTGCCCCGTTGGGTCCGGCCGCAACGCCGCCCGGTGCCGCCGCTCACCTGGCCGGCCCGCGGTTGGGTCGCGCCCGAGCCTTTCGGGGTCACCCTGATCATCGGCCCGTGGAATTATCCCCTGCAACTCCTCCTGGCCCCCTTGGTGGCGGCGCTGGCGGCCGGGAATTGCGCCCTGCTCAAACCCTCCGAATTCGCCCCGCGCACCGCCGCCGTGGTCGCGGACCTCATCGGCGCGACCTTCCCGCCGGAGTACGTGGCCGTGGTCAACGGGGAGCGGGACACGGCGGAGGCGTTGCTGCGGGAGCAGTTCGACCGCATCTTCTTCACCGGCAGCACGCGCGTGGGTCGCGCCGTTGCGGCCGCCGCGGCCCGGCATCTCACCCCGGTCACCTTGGAACTCGGGGGCAAATGCCCCTGCTTGGTGGCCGCCGATGCCCCTTTGGCCGTCGCCGCCCGGCGGATCGTCTGGGGCAAGTTCTTGAACGCCGGCCAAACCTGTGTCGCCCCCGATTACGTGCTGGTCGACCGGCGCGTGGCGGCCGATTTGCTCGCGGAAATGATCCGCGCCGTGCGGGAATTCTACGGTCCCGACCCCCGCCGGAGCCCGGATTACAGTCGCATCATTCACCGGGCCCACTGGGACCGGCTCGCCGGTTATTTGGCGCCCGGGCGCGTGATCTGCGGCGGCGCGGGTGTACCCGAGGAGTTGTACTTCCCCCCGACCATCCTCGCGGACGTGCCGCCGGACGCCCCGGTGCTCCACGAGGAAATCTTCGGCCCCCTTCTGCCGGTGCGGGAGTTCTCCGCGTGGGACGAGGCGCTCGCTTTTGTCCGGGACCGCCCCGCGCCCCTGGCCTTGTATTTGTTCACGCCCGATCGCGCCCTGCAGCGGCGCGTGCTCGCGGAAACCCGCTCGGGCGGCGTGGCCTTGAATGACACCGTCACCCACATGATCGGCGCCGGATTGCCCTTTGGCGGGGTGGGGGAGAGTGGCCAGGGGCGCTACCACGGTCAGGCCGGGTTTGCCGAATTCACCTATCCGCGGTCCGTGTTGCGGCGCTCGGCGCGCTGGGACGCCGGGCTGCTCTTCCCCCCTCCCCGGGCCTCCTTCGCGATGGTCAAACGCTCCTTCCGCTGGCTGCTCGGCGGCTGACCGGGGGCGGATTGGCTTGCCGCGCTCCCCGGGTTCCGGTACACCGGTGGGAATGTCGAAACGCGTGTTGATCGTTGGCGCGGGGCCGGGTGGATTGGCGACGGCGCTCTTGCTGGCCAAATCGGGGGTGGCGGTGACAGTCTTGGAGAAACAACCCCGGGTGGGCGGCCGGACCTCGGTGATCGAAGCCGAAGGCTATCGGTTTGATCTGGGCCCGACCTTCTTCCTCTATCCTCAGGTGCTGCAGGAGATTTTCCAAGCCGTGGGCCGGGACTTGTTCCAAGAAGTCCCCATGACCAAGCTGGACCCGCAGTACCGGCTCACCTTCGGCGCCGGCGGCGAACTCAATGCCACCCCCAATATCGAGCGCATGGTGGCCGAAATCGCCAAGCTTTCCCCGGCGGACGGCCCTCGCTTCCGCCAATTCATGGCCGACAATGCGGTCAAACTCGCGAAGTTTGCCCCCTGCCTGCAAACCCCGTTTTCCGGCTGGACCAGTCTGCTCAGCCTCCGGTTGCTCGGGGTGCTCCCGTACTTGAAACCGTGGAAATCACTCCACGCGGAACTCGCCGGTTACTTTCGCGACCCGCGCCTGCAACTCGCTTTCACCTTCCAATCCAAATACTTGGGCATGTCCCCCTTTCAATGCCCCAGCTTGTTCTCGATTCTTTCGTATCTCGAATACGAGCATGGCGTCTGGCATCCGCAAGGCGGGTGCAATGCGATCACCACGGGCATGGCCCGCGTGGCGCGCGAGCTCGGTGTTGAAATCCGCCTAGGCACGCCGGTGGAAGAAATTCTATTCGAAGGCCGCCGCGCCGTGGGCGTGCGCACCGCCGCGGGCCGGGAAATGGCGGACGCCGTGGTCGTGAACGCGGATTTCGCCCACGCCATGACCAAGTTGGTGCCCAACGAACGCCGGCGGCGGTGGTCGGATGCCAACCTGGCGCGCAAGGATTATTCCTGCTCCACCTTTATGCTCTATTTGGGCGTCGAGGGCCGGTTCGACCACTTGGCGCACCACAATATCTATGTCGCCAAGGACTACCGCCGCAACTTGGAGGAAATCGAACAGCGCCACGTGCTCTCCGAGGATCCTTCCTTTTACGTCGAGAATCCCGTCCGCACCGACCCGACCATGGCCCCGCCCGGTCACAGCGCTTTGTACGTGCTCCTCCCGGTCACCCACCAGCATCCCAATGTCGATTGGACCAAGGAGAAGGCCCGTTATCGGGACGTCGCCCTGCGCCAATTGGCCAAACTGGGCATCACCGATCTCGCGCGCCGCATCCGCTTCGAGCGCGTGATCACGCCCTTGGATTGGGAAAGCAAGCTGGACATCTACCGCGGCGCCACCTTCAACCTCTCCCACAGCTATGCCCAGATGCTGCATCGCCGGCCGCAGAATCGGTTTGAGGAGTTTGACGGGATGTATCTCGTCGGCGGCGGCACCCACCCGGGCAGCGGTTTGCCCGTGATCTTCGAATCCGCCCGGATTAGTTCCCGCTTGCTGCTGCAGGACTTGGGCCGCGCCGCCTAAAGTCTCCGCCCCGGGGCGGTTCGCGGTGGCGTTCCGGGCATAAAGTAACTTTTTTATCCAGCAACTGGGCAAAAACAGCCACTATGCTGGAAAGGGGCGCTGCTAAATTGGCGATAACCCCTCTTAATCGCCGGTTGCCGGGGTTGGCATGTGGGTTGCTTAACTAAGTTCCATGCAGAAGTTAAGAATCTCGCCTTTCGGAGATTTAAGAGTTCTCTCCGTCAACCTCATCATGAGGTTGGTGAATCTGCCTGCCTCCCAGCTGCCTGATACCGCGGCGCTTTCGAGCTAAGCGGTCTTCAATAATAGTGACCCTTCCGGCGTTCTGTTGAAAGCAGAACGCCGTTTCTTTTTCCCCACCGCCCGTGCCGCTGCGCCGCCGGCCCGGGGGCGCCATCCCTGTTCCGACGGTCGGGGCATGCAGAAAAACGCCCAGCCGGACTTTCCAGCGGACGCCAACATCCCGCGGCTTCCGGCGCTAAGTCCGAAAGCCGCGGGCAAGGGACGGGACGGACTATTTCTTCTTGGCGGGGGCGGGCGCGGCGGCCTTCTTGGTCGCGGCGGATTTCGCCACCGTCTTCTGCTTGGTTTTCTTCTCCGTGGATTTTGGTGATTTGTCGCCCATACGATTAGATGTGTTGCTTTTGTTATGAACCAGCCCCGCAGGTGCTCTGTCCCCGGGGGATTGACGGATTCTTAGCCGTTGTAACAAGTTTGTAAACAATTTTTTTCAAATCACCAAAAAAAACCGGCCGGGCCGTTTTCACGGCCGTGGCGCCGTCCGCCGCTCGGCTCCCAATTGGTCCGCCAACCGGGCGCTCCGGGCGGGTTCCGCGGCCTGGAGGTTGTTGGTTTCCCCCAGATCCTGTGCGAGGTTGTAGAGCGCGCCGTTGGTGCCGTAAACGGGCTTGGGGCGGTGGTCGGCCTCAATCCATTTCCACATGCCGTCGCGGTAGCCAAACATGCGGAGGCCGTCGTGCTCCACCAGTTGCTCCCGTCCCCGCGGGCTCTCCCCCAGCAACGCCGCGAGCACGTTCACACTGTCCGGCGCCGCGCCGGGCGCCAGCCGCTGGCCCGTCAGCGCGGCGAAGGACGCGGTGAAATCCACCAGCGACACCAGCGCCGCCGACTCCCCGGGGCGGATCCGGTCCGGCCAGGAAACGATCAGCGGCACCCGCGTTCCGCCCTCATAAACCGTGTATTTATAGCCGCGCAGCGGGCCCGCCGGCGCGTGGCCGTGCAGCTCCTCGGCCGCGTGGTCGTCATAACCGTCGTCAATCACCGGCCCGTTGTCGCTGCTCAGCAGGAGCATCGTGTTGCCCGCGAGGTGCCGCGCCGTCAGCTCGTCCATGATCCGCCCCACGCACCAATCAAACTCCACAATCACATCCCCGCGCACCCCGCACCCGCTCCGGCCCACGAACCGGGGATGCGGCACGCGCGGCACATGCGGATCGTGCGCCGCAAAGTAGAGGAAGAACGGCCGGTTGGTGTTCCGTTGGATGAAACCCACCGCCTTGTCCGTGAGCACATCCGCCTTGTCCTCGTCTTTCCACCGCGCCGCGTGCCCGCCCGTCATGAAGCCGATCCGGCTGATGCCGTTGATGATGGTGCCGTCATGGCCCAAGTGCAGGCCCATGCGCAGTAGTTCGGGATGCTCCTTGCCGGTGGGTTCGTTGCCAATCGGCTTGCCGTAACTCACCTGGATGGGATCCTTCGGGTCCAATCCGAAAACCCCGTGGTCCTCCACGTACACGCACGGCACCCGGTCGCCCGTCGCGGGTTGCAGGAAGCAGTAATCAAATCCGACTTCGAGCGGTCCGGGACGGATGTCCCCATTCCAATCCGGCCCGCCCTTCCCGCCGAGGCCGAGGTGCCATTTGCCCACCACCCCGGTGGCATAGCCCGCCCCGCGCAACATCCCCGGCAGGGTCGTTTGCTGTTGGTCAATAATCAACGCCGCGTTCCCCGGCAGAATCCCCGTGCCCTGCTTCCGCCAGGGATATTCCCCCGTCAACAGCGCGTACCGCGACGGCGTGCAGGTGGCCGAGGTCGCGTGCGCGTCGGTGAAGCGCAATCCTTGGCGCGCCAGGCGGTCAATGTTCGGCGTGGGGATTTTTGTGCCGCCGTACGCCCCCGTGTCGCCAAAGCCCAGATCATCCGCCAGCAGGATGATGATGTTCGGAGTTGCGGGCGCCGCCGCCGGGCTGGTCCACGGCCGGGCCAACATCAGGCAAACCAGCCCGCCGACGAGCGCGGTGATTCGGTGCGGGAGTATCCGGAAACTTTGGGCAAGCGGCTTCATAGGCAAATTGGTGCCCCGAAATTATCCCCGCCCGCCCCGTCCATCAAGTCCATCCCGTCCATCCCGTCCATGCAGTCCATCAACAGTCCCCGCCCTCAAACCTCATTGACGCCCCCAAAACGCCCCCCTTATGCTCGCGCCCGATGACACAGAGCGCAATCTCCGCCCCCACCAGTCTGGTCACCGGCGCCGCCGGTTTTATTGGCAGCCACTTGGTGGACGCCCTCCTCGCCCGCGGGGAACGGGTGATCGGCCTCGACAATTTCACCCTCGGCCGGCGGTCCAACCTCGCCGCGGCCCTCGCGCACCCGGCGTTCGAATTGCTCGAGCTGGATGTGAACGATGTCCCCGCCTGCCTCGCGGCCTTGACCCCGCGCTTGGCGGGCGCGCGGCCCGCCACCGTCTGGCATCTGGCGGCGAATTCCGACATCCAAGCCGGCGGCCGCAATCCCTCCGTGGACCTGCAACTGACCTTCCTGACCACCTTCCATGTCCTGCAACTCATGGAAAAGCTGGGCCTGCGCCGACTGGCCTTCGCCTCCACCTCCGCCATTTACGGCGCGTTGGATTGCGAGCTGCAGGAGGACAGCGGTCCGCTGTTCCCGGTCTCCAACTATGGCGCCATGAAACTTGCCTCCGAGGGCGCCATCAGCGCCGCGCTGGAACGGTTCTTGGAACGCGCCTGGATTTGCCGCTTTCCCAACGTGGTGGGCGGCCGGGCCACCCACGGCGCCATCTTCGATTTCATCCGCAAACTCCGGGCCAATCCCGCCGAGTTGGAAGTGCTCGGCGACGGCCTCCAGGAGAAACCCTACCTGCATGTCTCGGAATTGATCTCCGCCATGCTCTTCATCCACGACCGCGCCGGGGAAAAGCTGAATTGCTTCAACATCGCTCCGGTCACGGGGGCCAGCACGGTGCGCTTCATGGCCGAAGCCACCGTGCGCGCCGTCGCGCCGGACGCCGCCATCCGCTACACCGGCGGCGCCCGCGGTTGGGTCGGCGACGTGCCCAAGTTCCGTTATTCCACCGCCAAATTGCGGGCCCTCGGTTGGACCGGCCGGCTCGCTTCCGACGCGGCGGTTGAATTGGCGATCCGCGAAAACCTTTAATCCCGCCACCCCCGGCCTTTATATGGTTAAGCCTTCCAACCTCCGTTTGTCCCCCCGCCTCCTGGCTTGGAGCGCGGCGTTGCTCCTGGCCGCCCCGCGTTTCGCCGTGGCGGGGGAGGGCGGTTTGCCGCTCGCTGAAACCGCCGGCGCCCTGGCCGCGTTGGACCGCGTGATCCAGGCGAACACCAACGCCCTCGGCGCTTTCCACCAGCGGGGCGTCCTCCATTTTCAGCGCGGGGAATTGGCCGCCGCCGTGGCCGATTTCGACCGCGTCATCGCCCTGGACCCCGCCCGCGCCCCGGAATACTGGCAGCGCGGCATCGCCCTCTACTACCTGGGCCGCTACGCCGACGGGCGTCGCCAGTTCGAGCGGCACCAAACCGTCAACCCCGATGACGTGGAAAACGCGGCCTGGCATTTCCTGTGCGTGGCCAAACAGGAAAACCCCGCCGCCGCCCGCAAGGTCCTCATGGCGATCCACGGCGACGGCCGGGTGCCCATGATGAAAATCCTGGAACTCTTCGCGGGCAAGGCCACCGCCGCCGACGTGCTCGCCGAGGCCGCCCGGGGGAATCCCGGTCCGGCCGAACTGCGCGGCCGCCTGTTCTACGCGCACCTTTACCTCGGCTTGTTCGCCGCCGCCAACGGGGACGCCCCCGGCGAACGCGAACACCTGCGCTTGGCGGTCACCGATTACGCCGGGGACCATTACATGGCCGACGTCGCCCGCGTGCATTGGGCCCTCCTGCCGCCGCCCCCCGCCGCCAAACCTTGAGCCGTCCGTCCGCGGACCATTTGGCGTTCGCCGCGCCGCCCGCGCTGGGGTAGGGTGGGGGGCATGTTGACGATGGAATATTTGGCGGACCTCGTGGCGGCGCATCCCGGGGCCGCCGCCGTCCGGGTGCGGGAGTTCAGCGTGGGCGGGCGCCTTCTGGCCTTTAATGAACGCCCCGCCATCATGGGCGTGGTCAACTTGTCCGCGGATTCCTGGTACCGCGAAAGCGTGTGCCTGGCCGTGGACCAAGCCGTGCAACGCGGCCGCGTCCTGCACGCGCAAGGCGCGGACTTGGTGGATGTCGGGGCGGAATCCAGTCTCGCCCATGCCGCCCGCGTGGGCGCGGCCGGGCAGACCAGCCGGTTGCTCCCCGTCATCCGCGGGTTGACGGCGGCCGGGGTGCCGGTCTCCGTGGAGACCTACGAACCGGCCGTCACCCGCGCCTGCCTCGAGGCCGGCGCCGCCGTGCTCAACCTGACGGCCGGTGCCGCCGGCGAAACGGATGAGCTGTTCCGCCTCGTGGCCGCCCACGACGCGGCGGTGATCCTCTGCCACGTCCAGGGCGCCCACGTCCGCGCCGTCGGGGACTTCGTTTTCACCAGCGATCCCACGGCCATGCTGCGGGAGTATTTCGCCCGGCAAATCGAGCGCGCCACGGCGCTGGGCGTCACCAAGATCGTAATCGACCCCGGCCTCGGCTTTTACTACCGCAACCTCCAGGACAGCGCCGTCCGCGTGCGGCACCAAATGACCACGTTTCTCAATACTTTTCGTCTGCGCGACCTGGGCTTTCCGGTTTGCCACGCCCTGCCGCACGCCTTTGAGTATTTCGGCGAGGAGGTGCGCAGTGCGGAGGCGTTTTTCGCCGTGCTCGCCGCGCTGGGCCGCACCGACCTGTTCCGGACGCACGAGGTCCCGCGCGTCCGGTCCGTCCTGGCCACGCTGCGGGCGTTCGTCCCGCCGGCGCCGGTCAAATCCCCTTGAGGATCGCCGTCACTTTTTCCCACGCCTTCGTGCGCGCGGTCTTGTCCGCCTCGGTCGCATTGGGGGCTTCCGGTTCGCCGCCGCGCATGAAGCCGTGGCCGGCGCCGTCATAAATCACGGGTTCATAAGTCTTGCCCGCGGCTTTCATCAATTCCGTGCTCTTGGGCACCGTGGAGGTCACGCGGTTGTCGTTGCCACCGTAGAAGCCGTACACCGGGCAGGCGATTTTCGCGATCGCCGCCGGGTCCGTGGGGCCGCCGCCATAGAAGGGAAAGGCCGCCTTGATGTTCTTGTTTTCCGTCGCGTAGCGGAAAGTCTCACTGCCGCCCCAGCAGAAGCCCATCACCACGACCTTGCCGTTGCAGGCGGGGAGCTTGGACACGTAATCGATGATGGCATTGAGGTCCGCGGTCTTTTGTTCCGGTTTGAGATCCCGGATCGCCCTGCCCACTTCCGCGCCCGCGAGCGAGCTGGTGCCGCCGCCATTGGGCCCCGCCCCGGAGAGCAGGTCGGGCGCAATGGCGATGTAGCCCGCCGCCGCGACTTCATCCGCCGCCACCCGCGCCCAGTCGGAGAGCCCGAAAATCTCATGGATGACGATCACGGCGGTGACCCGGTCTTTCACTTCCGGATAGGCCACGAACGCTTCCACTTCGCGGGCGTCGTGTTTCACCTTCACGAATTCGCCGTGGCGGCGGGAGGCTTTGAGTTTGGCCACGGCCCATTCCTGGGCGGGGGCGGTGAGCGGGGCGGCCGCGCACGCGAGCGCGGCGGCGAGCAGCAGTGATTTGTGCATGATGGGGCGGGGTTGCGGAAACGTATTAAGCGATGGTTGCCGGCCTTCCGGAGCGCTGCCGGCGCGGCGCGCTTGGAAGGATTTCAGCGGCCAGCCTGCCCCGGCCGGCCGCCGCCGGCAAGTCTCTTTCAGCCCGTGGGGCCGAGCCCGTCCAGCCACCGCCAGACCCGCAGCGTTTCGGTCACCGTCCACGCCTGGGCGTCGCAGCCGCGCGGGGTGTGCGGCGCGTCGCCATCCATAATTTCCGGCAGTTGTCCCACGCACGCCGCCAGCAGCAACCGCTCGTTGGCGCCGAGATAGGCCCGGGCCGCCGCCACCGCCGCCGGGTCGAAATCCCACGCCCGCACCAGCGCTTCGCAAAAGCCGGGGTACGTCCATCCCCAGGCCGTGCCGTTGTGGTAGGCCGGCTTGCGGCGCGTGTCCTCGTCGCCCTCGTAATGGCCCCAATAAGGGTTGGCCGGGTCGTTGAGCAAACGGCCGTCCCCCCCGCGCACCGGCAGGGGCACGGCCACCGGCAGCGGCGCCAGCGAGCGCAACCCGCCGGGCACCACCAGATACCGGGCCGCCGCCGCCACGCAGCGCCGGGCCGGTTCCCCGGTCAGCAATCCCAGACTCACGGCCAGCAAACCGTTGCTCCGCAGGGCCGTGTCCACCACCGCATCCGCGGCCGGCCGCCGCGCCGGCGCCAGCAGCGCGTCCGCGGGCCAGCCGAGTTCCGCCCGCCAAAAGTACCGGTGCCAGGCGGCCTCGGCGCGGGTCGCCAGCTCCGTCCAATAGGCCGTTTCCGCCGCGGGCCGCACCCGGGCGAGTTGGCGCAGCAGCCGGATCCACAGCACTTGAATCTCCACGGGGTAACCCTCGCGGGGCGTGCCCGCCGGATGATTGGTGTCCATCCAAGTAAAGTGGCTTGGACTCCACACCAGGCCGGAATCCGGATCGACCCGGATGCCGTTGGGCGTGCCCGCCAGATAATTATTGGCGATGTTCGCCAACACGTCGCTCAGCGTCGCGCCCCCGGTCCCGGCGGGCGTTTGGTAAAAAGTTGGGTCGCCCCCCGCGGCTTCCTCGCACACCACCCCGTACCACAACGGGGCGTCCGAGGTGTCCCGGTTCGAGGCGTCGTCCCCGTGGATCGTGTTCGGCAGTGTGCCGTCCTTCACGAACCGGCCGAACGTGACCAACAGTTCCGTCACTTCGCGGCGCCAACCGGCGGCCAGCAATCCCCGCGCGCAAATCAACGAGTCCCGGCCCCAATCCAGAAACCACGGATACCCCGCGATCACCGTCACCCCGGCGTCGCGCCGCACCACGTAAGCCGCGGCAGCGCGCCGCAGTTGCGCCGTGAATTCGTCCTCGTCCGGCGTCTCCGGGGTCGCGGTCGGCGGCGCCGGGGCCACGCCCGCCGGTTCCGCGGTCACGGTCAGGCCAACCTCCGCGCCCGCCGCCAGGGGCAGTTCGAACCACCCCGGGCTGTAGGCGTCCCCCGCCCCCGGCTGCCCGCGCCCCGCCTCGATGGGGTGCCCCACGCCCTCGCACCATTCCGGCGCGGGGTGGTAGCGGCCCGCCGACGCCGTCACCCGCAGCTGCCGGTCTGGCGCCGGGGTGAACGCAAACCCCGCCGCCCCGCCCAAGGCATGGGTGTGCGTGCTGAAATGATGGTCCGCGCCCGGATTGCGCCGGGTTTCGCTGTGGAAATTGCGGTCCTCGATGTCCACCCGCACCGTCAATCGCACATCGCACCCGGCGGGCAGCGCGCGCCGGTCGGGCGCGGCCCCCGCCGCCGGCCGGGCGAAGCGCAGCGCGGTTGTGTTGGCGTCGGCCTCCATCGCGGCCGTGAGTTCCACCTCCACGATCCGGCCGTCGCCCGCGTTCGCCGCAAACCGCCAGACCGCCGGCGGTCCGGGCGCGAAGGCGGTCAGGTTGCGCGCGTCCAGCGGGCTGATGAAACCGTCGGCGTTCACCCACGCCCGCGCGCGTTTGGCGAAGACATGGCGGTCCACCGGCACGCGGGCGTGCAGGTTCGCGCCCAGCAGGCAGTCGTATTTGGAAAAGATCGCGCCGAAATCCACCGCCAGCCGCGCCATCCCCCCGCGCCCGTTCGTCAGCAGCACCCCCCGCCGGTCCCGGGGATCCAAATCATCAGGCCGCGGCCGCCCCGTGGCCCCCGCCGCCGTGGGTTGTAATTCCAAGGGCCGTCGGCCCGGCCGCGCGCCGCGGGGCCCGGCCGCCAGGAAACGCAACCCGCCGCCCACGGTCGCTTCGCCGGGCCCGTAGCGCTCCAGACTCAGCCGCGCGTCGCCCCGCGGCTGGTCCGGGGGCAACACCGCCAGCCAACCCCCGTCGATCGCCAGCGCTTCCCAACGCCGCACCCGGGCGGGGGACCCGGCCTCCAGCGTCGCCCGGAACGGCCCCGCATCGCGGATCAACACCCAATGCCCCGGTGGCACCGGCACGATGCGTCCGCGGTCGGCCTGGTCCCAATGCACCACCGGGGGGTAGGCCCGGCTCGTTTCCGCACCGCGCGCCAGAGTCGGCGCCGGCGCCCCCGGCTCGCGGGGAGCCGCCGCCAGCGCGCTCGCCGCCGTCAAAAAGCCCGCCGGATCCGCCCCCACCCAAGCCGCCAATTCCCGCCAGGGGATTTCCGGGATGGCCGTGACCGGCAGCAACTCGGCCAGCGCTTGGAGTCCCCACGCCGCCCGCGCCCGCGCCTGGCGGTAGGCCTCGCCCGCCGCGCCCCGATCGGGGGCGCCCGGGGCCAGGCAATACACCGCCGCCGGCGCCAGGGTGAATACCACGCCCCCCGCCGGGTCCGGCCGGCTCGCCGGCCCGGGTTGGCCGAGCAGGTCCACCGCCGCTTCCGCCAGTGCCGCCGCTTCCGCCGCGGGCAGGGTGACGGTTTGGACGGCGCCGGGATCGCTGTTCACCAGCACCCACACCGCGTCCACCCCGTTTTCCGCGTCCCGCCGCCACGCCAGTCCCGGCGCCCCAAATTCCGTCAGCCGCGTGCTCCGCGCCCCGTCAAAAAAGGCCGGGTGCTCCGCCAGCAACCGGTTCAGCCGCGCCAGCTCGGGCACCAAATTGTCCGGGTTGTCCCAGGCCAGCCCCCGGCTGGAGTGTACGTTGACCCGTTCCGGCGCGAGCCATTCCCCGCCGCCGGTGAAGCCGAAACCGCCGTGGTCGCTCGCCAGCGCGCACAGGCGGTGGCGCAGCAGCGCCCAGTCCCGGCCCCGGCGCGCCAGCCGGTCGTTGTCGTGCGTTTCGCTGTAGTGCACCAGCAACCCGACCCGCCGGCTTTGGTTCCACGTGTGGTCGAGATAGCCCGCCAGCTCCGTGGGCGAATAATTCTGGAACAACTCCGAGTAGGCCCACTGCATGCCCCCCTCGGTCAGCAGCGCCTCCGTCAGTTCCCACGCGCCCCCCAAGCCTTCCAGCAGAAACACCGCGTCGGGAAACTCCGTGTGGACCCGCGCCGTGATGTACTGCCAGACCGGCAGCGGCACCTTGTAGCCGGCGTCGCACCGGAACCCGTCCACCCCGCGCCGGCACCACACCAGAAAGGACTCCGCCACCTGGTCCCACAGCGGCACATGCTCCGGTTCCAACTCCACCAAGTCTTCCCACGTCGTGCCCCACGCCCCGGGGCTCGCGAACCGGCCGTCCGGCCCGCGCCGGAACCATTCCGGATGGTTTTCCTCCAGCGTCGAGCCCCAGCCCGTGTGGTTGATCACGATGTCCAGAAACAACCGCGCCCCCCGGGCGTGCGTCGCCCGCGCCAGCTCCTCGAACTGCTCCACCCCGGTCGTGCGCCGGTCAAATTCCACCAGCGCCGGATCGATCGCCGTCAGGTCCAGGCTGGCGTACGGGCTGCCGAACCGGCCGAACCGCGCGTACGTCGTCGGCGTGGGGCCCACCGGCAGCAGGTGCAGAATCCGGCAGCCCAGCGTGTCCACGATGTGCGGCAATTGCGCGATCAAGTCCCGGAACCGGCCCGAGGGCGGAATCACCGTGTAGCCCGCCGCGTCGAGTTCCGCGATCGGCTCCACCAGCGCGGGGGCCGTCGTGTCCCGCGCGGTCCGGGACGGCCCGAACATCCGCGTGAAGGCGCAGTAAATCGTGTTGGCCGTCCGGTGCCGGTCCGGATGCACCGCGATCCCCGTGTCCGTCCCCGCGGGCCAGTGCTGCCAGCCTTGCGGGTCGAGAAAGTACGGTTTGGCCTGGAAATAGCCCACCTCGGTCAACGCCAGCTCCAAGGTCCACGCCGCCCCCTCCGGCCGCATCGGCAGGTCGTGCCAGGAGGCGCCCGCCGCGGGCAGTTGGGCCGTGTGGGCGGCCACGATCTCCCGCCGCCGCGCCGCCGCGCGCCCCAGATTCGTGCGCAACCGCGCGGTCCAGCCCGCCGGCACCGGCCGCCCGGCCCGGTCCGCCAGCGTAAACCGCAGCCGGTCGCCCACAAAGCGTGCCAGCCGTTCGCCCGGCTCCGGGCTCATGAGGGGATCGATTTGGAATGACATCGTTTGGGTGGGGCGACCGGGTAGGGGTCCGCGCCGTGCGCAGCATGGCGCATCCCCCCGGGCGACGCAATCCCCGAGGTGGCCAATTCCCCGGCGACCCGCTAGCATGGGCGGCGCATGAACGAACCAGCAAACCCCGATTGGGTTGAGTTCCGCACCTCCGCCATCCACGGCACCGGTGGTTTCGCCCGGCGCGCCATCCCCGCCGGCACCCGCGTCATTGAGTACGTCGGCCGCCGCATCGACAAAGCCGAATCCCTCCGCCAGTGCGAACGGGGCAACCCCTTTGTTTTCACCGTGGACGAAGCCTGGGATTTGGATGGCGATGTGCCCGAAAACCCCGCCCGCTGGCTCAACCACAGTTGCGCGCCGAACTGCGAGGCCGAAAACGACGAGGGCCGGATTTGGATCGTCGCGCTCCGGGACATCCCCACCGCCGCCGAGTTGACCTTCAACTACGGCTACGACCTCGTGGATTACCGCGATCATCCCTGCGCCTGCGGTACTCCGGAGTGCGTCGGCTTCATCCTCGCCGAGGAGTTTTTTCCGCAGGTCCGGCGTCGCGCCGACTGAGGGCGGATGGGCCGTCTTTCCACGGCTCCGGGTAAGTTTTTTTTCAAAAAATTCACTGGACAGCCCCCGGGCCGCGTGCCACGATGGTGCCGGATTCGGGCGAGCAGAACGTTTCTTCAGCGGGGTTCCCCACCCCCACCTCCTTGGCGTCTGCTGTCCGAATCCATTTTTTGTTTTTTAAGGTTTGACCCCCCGCCCCAAAACTGCTTCGCTAGCCCGCTCTTAATTCGTTATTTAATGTATGACTGGCATAATTCGTAAGCATCAGGGCTGGCTTCTGGCGGTCGTCTCGACCTTCGTGGTCTTGAGTTTCGTCGCCTTCGGGCCGACCACGAGCGCCCGCATGGGCGATATTCTCGGCGGCCTGCTCGGCCGGCGCCAGGCGACCGGCGCTTTTGGCAGCCTCGGCGGCAAACCCATTGACCGCCAGGCTTTCCTGGATGCCCGCCGCTGCATCCTCTTGGATTACCTCCTCCGCACCGGCTCCCTGCCGGACGGCAAGCAGGCCAATTTCAATGAGTCCCGCGAAACCTACAACTTCCTCTTCGTCGAAGCCAAGGCCGACCAAATGGGGATCGAGGTTTCCCCTAAAACCTGCGCCAGCTACGCCCGCGATGTCCTCGGGCCCGCAACCTTCGACACCCTCAAGGAAAAGCTGCTCCAGCCGCAGGGTTTCACCGTCGAAGACTTCGAGCGCTTTGTCCGCCACGCCGTCCGCATGCAACAGCTCACCAGCGTCGCCGGTGTGACCGGCCGCTTGGTCACCCCCGCCGAAGCCGAATCGCTCTACCGCAAGGAACACGAGGAAGTCAGCACCAGCATCGTGTTCTTCAATGCCTCCAATTTTGTGGACAAGGTCACCCTGGAGGACGGCAAGCTCGCCCAGTACTACACCAATTTCCAAGCCAATTACGCCATCCCCGTGCGCCGCGTCGTGGAGTACGTCGAGTGGCCCGCCACCAATTTCCTCGCCTCCGCCAAGACCATTCTCACGAACCTCGAGACCATCGTGGAGGGCAATTACAAGCAGGGCACCAACTTTTACAAGGAAGCCAAGACCGCCGATGAGGCCAAAGCTTTGGTCCGTCAGGAAGCCCTCCACGGCCAGGCCATGGTCCTCGCCCGCAAGGCCGCCGCCGACTTCGCCGCCGAACTCGACCGCCAACCCCATGCCTTGCCCAGCCTCGCCGCTTTCGCCAAGACCAAGGGTCTGACCGTCGCCACCACCGAACCGTTCGACCAAGACAACGGCCCCGCCCGCCTCGGCGCGTCCCGCAAGTTCCTCCAGGAAGCCTTTTCCCACACCGCGGACGAACCTTTCACCGGGGCGGTCGAAGGCGCCGAAGGTTATTACGTCCTCGGTTTCAAATCCCAAGTGGACTCCACCATCCCGCCGCTCAAGGACGTGTTGGCCAAGGTGACCGCCGATTACAAGCAAATGCAAGCCGCCCAGTTGGCCCGCGACTTGGGCAACACCTTCGCGACCAGCGTTACCAACGGCCTCGCCCAAGGCAAAACGTTCGCCGCCCTCGTCAAGGAATTCGGCTTCAAGGCCGAGAACCCGCCGCCCTTCTCCCTGAGCACCCGCGAATTCCCCGCGGAATTTGAAAGCCGGATCAACCTCAACCTCTTGAAGCAAATCGGCTCCGTGATCGAAACCGGCAAAGCCAGCCCCTTCATCCCCACCGCCCAGGGTGGCGTGGTGGTTTACAACGCCGCCAAAGTCCCCATCACCCCGGAAAAGCTCAAAACCGAACTGCCCGCCTTCCTGACTTACCTCCGCCAAGTGCGCGCCAACGACGCCGCCAACCAGTGGTTCTCCAAGCAGATCGAGGCGGATAGCGGTTTCATGCAAACGCTGCAGAGCTCCATCAACAGCCTGCAGGGGCAACGCGGCGCCCGGCCCCCCAAATCTTGAGTTCCTACTTGTCCGCCTTGCCGCGGAGGGCGCCGTTCGCGCCCTCCGCCCCCCGGGAGGTCCGCGCTTGAAAACCGAATCCGTCAAGCTCTCCTCGCCCGCCACCAAAGATTTTTGGGAAATTTCCGTCCTGTACGAGGACGAGTATTTAATGGCCTTGGACAAGCCCTCCCGGCTGCTCACCTCGCCGGACCGCTACGATCCCGCCCGCCCGAACCTCATGAAGCTGCTCCACGCGGCCGTGGAGGGCGGCAAGCCTTGGGCCAAGCGCCGCGGCTTGAATTACTTGATGAATGCCCATCGGCTCGATTTCGAGACCAGTGGCATCATCCTCCTGGCCAAAACCCGCCCGGTTCTGGTGCTGCTGGCCAATCAGTTCGGCGCCGAGAAACCCCTCAAAGAATACGCCGCCCTCACCCACGGCTTTCCCATCCGTCCGGAATTCACCATCAACGCCAAACTCGCCCCCCATCCCGTGAATCTCGGGATGATGCGCGTCGATGAAAAACAGGGCAAAAAAGCCGTCACCGAATTCAGTTTGGTCGAGCGCTTGGGCAATTACTCCCTCCTCAATTGCCGTCCCCTGACCGGTCGCACCCATCAAATCCGGGTTCACCTTCGCCAAGCGGGTCTCCCCATCCTGGGCGATGAACTGTATGGCGGCGCCCCGTTGCTGCTCTCCCGCCTCAAACCCGGCTACCGCCTCAAGGAAAAGCGCACCGAGCGCCCCTTGCTCAGCCGGGTGGCCTTGCACGCCGAAAAACTCAGCCTGGCCCATCCCGTCACCGGCGAGCCGGTGGTCATC